>NZ_KB911780.1:0-518888 GCF_000383655.1 Streptomyces sp. 351MFTsu5.1
CCCCGCCGCACACGCCCCCCGTGACGTCGCCCCCGCACACGCCCCCCATGACGTCGCCCCCGCACACGCCCCCGCACACGCCTCCGACCACCACCCCGCCCAGCACCCCTCCGCACCTGCCGCACACCGGCAGCAGCGGTGAGGCCATGCTGGCCGCGTCGGGGGTCAGCGCCGCGCTGATCGCGGCCGGAGCCGTCCTGTACCGGCGAGGCCGCGCCGCGTCCCGCCGTTAGGAGCGCACCAGGTGCCGGGCCGCACCGGCCCGGCACCCGCGTCCGTCGGCGGGCCGTGCCTCAGCGGCTGCTCGCCCTCTCGTCGCCGGGCAGGTCCGAGAGCCCGGTGAGCCCGTCCGGTCCCGTCGGGTCGGTCAGCCGGGGCAGGTCGGTCAGGGACGCCACGGGCGCCGATCCCTGGCGGATCACCTGTGCGGCCGCAGGCTGCCCGCGCCGCGCGCTGATCCGGCGCACCCGTTCGAGCAGCCGCCGGGACACATGGCGCGCCCACAGCGCCCACATCGTCCACCCGGGCCTGCGGTCGTCCGCCGCGTGCCAGGCGAACTCCCGCCGGGCCGGCGCCGGGCGCAGCGCGGCCAGCGGCGCGTAGTTCTCCACCACGAACGCCCGCCCGGGCAGCGCCACCCCGTCCGGCAGCGGCCGGTGGGTCAGGTCCAGGTGCAGCGCGCGGACGACATCCAGGCCGGCGCTGTCGGTGAAGAGCCGGAACTGCGCACCGGGCCGCGGGTTGAAGTCCAGCAGGTGGAAGTCGCCGTCCGTGCCGTGGCGCCGGAAGTCGAGGTCCAGGATGCCGCGGTAGCCCAGCGCGCCGGTCAGCCGCTCGGCGAGCACCCGTACCCGCGGATCGGGCCGCCAGTGGCCCACCGCGGTCAGTCCCGCACCGCGCGGCCAGGACCGCTCCTTGACACCGCTGCCGCCCGCACGCAGCGCACCGCCGCGGTCGGCGTACCCGTGGAAGAACCAGTCGCCGTCCGGCTGCGGCGGCAGGAACTCCTGGAGCAGCAGCCGGCTCCCCGCCTCCTCGGAGCGCAGATACAGCTCGCGGGCCTCCTGCGGCGAGCGCACCACCACCGTGCTGCGCAGCCCGCCCTCCGTCGGCAGCAGCCAGGGCCGGCTCCACTTGGCGACCACCGGCAGCCCGAGCCGCCAGGCCATCGCGTCCGCCTCCCCGGCGCTCTCCGGGACCAGCGTCACCGGATGCGGCACGCCCACGGCCGCGCACACCTCGGCCAGTTCCGCCTTGTCCGCCAGCCGTTCGGCGAGCGGGCCCGGCTGCTGCGGCAACAGATAGGAGGGGGCCAGCTCCTCGCCCAGCGTGCCCACCGCGACGGCGCTCGCGTCGTCCATCGGGATCAGCACGGCCGGGTGCGGGATCCGGGCGGCCACCCGGCGCAGCACGGCGGCGATGTCACCGGGCGACGCCCCCGGCGGCGGCGGGGGATGCAGCTGTCGTACGAAGCGGGACGTGCGCACCGGACTTCCCGCGCAGTCGGCGACGACGTGCACGTCCACGCCCGCCCTGCCGAGCGAGCGCACGGCACCCAGCGTGCCGTGGTGAAAGGGGTTCCGGTCGATCCGCAACAGCACGGCGGGGACTCGGGTGTCGAACAGCGACACGGGCCATTCCTTCGGGTCGGTTCACTCGTGCGGACCATCGCAGCACTCGAAAGCCGTAGGCACGGTGGCGGAATTCATATTGATATGACTGAGTGTCAGTTAGTCGAAAAAGCGTCCGGCAGGCGCGAGAGTGGAGAAAGGAGCAGGAATGGACTCACAGCACAGACGGGCTCGTACCGGACGGCTGGCGTTCATCGCGGTGACAGTGGCCGCGTCGGCCGCCCTGGCGTCGGGCCCGGGTTTCGCCGTGGGGGCGGTCGGAGATCCACCCGCTCCGGCCTCCGCGGTCACCCCGGTCCCCGAGGTCCCACCGGTTCCCGCCGTGACGCCCGCACCGGCGATCACCCCGGATCCCGTCACTCCGGTCCCTGTCACCCCGGCCCCCGTCACCCCGGTGGTGCCGGTGAAGCCGGTACAACCCGTCCTGCCCGGGGGACTCCCCGCCTTCGGCGCCTATCTGGACTACGGCCCCGACGGCGTCTCCCGGATGACCGAGCTCAGCCGCTGGCTGGGCAACGCCGACCTGCGCGTCGGCCACACCTATCTGCCCGGTGACCGCTGGAGCAACATCGAGGGCAGGCCTGACTTCCTGGAGGCGTGGGCCGACTGGCGCACCAAGCGCGCCGACCGGATGTTCGTCCTCAACGTCCCGATGATGGAGCGCAACGAGGACCGCCTCTCCGACCAGCAGGTCCGCTTCCTGCTGCGCCGGGCCGCGGCCGGCCAGTTCGACGAGCACTACCGCGTCCTCGCGAAGCGCCTGGTCGACCTCAAGGTGCCGGACACGGTGATCGTGCTCGGCTGGGAGATGAACGGCACCACGTACTCCCATCGCTGCGGTCCGGACCCGGAGTCCTGGAAGAAGTACTGGAACAGGATCGTCACCACCATGCGGTCGGTCCCGGGCCAGAAGTTCAAGTTCGACTTCAACCCGACGCGCGGCCGGGACGCCGTTCCGTGGACCCAGTGCTATCCGGGTGACGACACCGTCGACATCATCGGCATGGATTCCTACGACCAGCCGTCCGGAATCACCTTCGACGAACAGATCAAGGAGCCCTACGGCCTTCAGGCACATGTCGATTTCGCGAAGGCCCACGGAAAGCCCATCTCGTATCCCGAATGGGGGCTTTTCCGCAACGGGGACAATCCCGAGTACATGAAGCGCATGCTCGCCTGGATGGACGAGCACAAGCCGCTGTACAACACGTTGACCGACTACTGCCCGCACGGTGTGTGGCAGTGCTCGGACAACCCGAAGTCGTCCGAGGTCTACCGGTCGGTGCTGTTCGGCCGGACCGGTGAGCCGACCACGGAGCCGACCACGGAGCCGACCAAGCCCACGGAACCGACGACACCGCCGACCACCCCGCCCACCACCGAGCCCACGAAGCCGCCCACCCCGACGACCCCGCCCAACTGCTCGCCGCTGCAACTGGGCGACTGGGTGGAGTACTGGCTCGGCGGGAAGCTGTGCCTGCGCTTCGACTGGTACTCGCGCAACCGCTAGCCGCATCCGCCGCCGGCGGCAGGCCCCCTCAGGACCTGCCGCCACCGGCACGCTCCCTCCACCCGTGCCAGCGCAGCAGCAGTTCCTTGCCCCGCCGCCGCGCGGCCACGTCGCACAGGACCGCGGTCAGCAGCGGGGCCGTGTGCCTGCGCGCCAGCAACAGTCTCTGGTTCACGACTTGTTCGGGCCGCCAGTGCTGCTTGTACGGCTCGTTGCCGCGCAGCAGGCTCAGCGTGCCGCGCGCGTGCTCACTGCACGCGTCGAGCAGCATCACCGCCACGTCCGCCTTGCGTTCCCGCAGCCGCGGATGGGCCCCGTACAGATAGCCGCCGGCCAACTGCCGCGACAGCAGCGTCAGGTCCACGGCCACCACGTCGTCGTCCAGCCGGAACTCGGTGACCACCGCGTCCCCGGAGCGCACCATCGGCCCGACCGAGCGCACCAGGTGGTCGCAGAACCGCGGCCGCAGATGCTCCGAGGTCACCTTCCGCCCCTGCCACTGAAGTTGGTGCAGCTCGATCAGGCGCCGCAGCGCCGAGTCCACCTCGTCCGGCGGTACGACGCTGCGCCGGACTCCGAGCGAGGTCAGCTTGCGCAGCTTCGCGCGCACCCGCTGCTGGGCCTTCGTGGACGGCAGCCGGGCCACCAGCTCGTCCATCGGTACGGCGGGCAGCTCCAGGCACACCGAGTCGCCGACCCGGCGCCGGGGCCCGCTCCAGTGGTCGTAGATCCGCTCGGCCGCGCCGCCCGGGCGCACCTCGCGGAAGTCGACCAGCGCGGTGCGGGCCGCCCGGGCGAGGCCGTCGGTGAGGGCGGCCACCGCCTCCTCGCCCCGCCCGTCGTCCAGCAGGACGTCCCCGTAGTCGGAGATCGCCCCGCCCAGCGGCACCAGGGAGGGCACCGGCCGGCCCACCCGCATCAGCGGGGCGGCGGCGACCAGTTCGCCCTCGTGCCGGACCAGGACCAGCCTGAGCCGCCCGGGCCTGCCGTACGACAGCCACCAGGAGTGCAGCCAGGCGTGGCTCTGGAACGGGGTCGCGGCCTCGCACCGGCGGTACAACCCGTCCCACTCGGGGCCGAGTGCGGCGAAGGCCCGCTCGTCGGTGACCAGATGGGTCGTGTACGTCACAGCTGTCCGTGGGCTTCGGCGGCCACGGCGGGGGCCGGCACCGACGCCGGGCGCCCCTGGTCCCGGCCGGTGCGCCGGGGGCGGGCCAGCAGCACCAGCCCGCCGAGCAGCCCGCCCGCGCTCGCGCCGACCAGCCCCGTCACCGCGGGGGAGGCGGAGGACGGACCGGTGGGCCTGGTGGCGCGGGCGAACTGCTGGAGCTCGACGTTGGTGGCGCTCTTGGTGTCGTTCGCGTGCCGGGTCAGGGCGCGGGAGACCGCGTTGGCCATGTCCGCGGCCAGGTCGGGCCGGTCGGAGGTGGCAGTGATGGAGACCATCGGTGCGTCCGGCGAAGTCGCCGTCTGGACACTCGACTTGAGCGTGCGCACCGGCACCCCGGCCCACACCTGGGCGTCGCCGAGCACCGCGACCTGCGTGGCGACCCGGCCGTAGGCCTGCGCGAAGCCCAGCGCGGACGCCGAGTCCGACTTCTCGGTCGGTACGGCGACGACATAGGCCGTGGCCGTGTACGCGGGCGGCTTCGCGAGGCCGTAGACCCCGCCGAGCAGCCCGCCCGCGAGGGCTCCCGCGGCGATCAGGGACCAGGGCGGAAGGGCCTTGACACGGCCCAGCGGGGAGGGGCGGCGGGGGCTGGTGGGAAGGTCGGTGGCGGTCATGAGGAACTTGCTCCCTGGGGTGACGGGGACACGGAAGGAACGGCCACGGCGGCCGCGTAGACGTCCATCAGCTGGGCGGCACTGCGAGTGATGCTGTAGTGGTGGGCGGCCTCCGGCGCGGTGCGCGGACCGGTGTCGTGCGCGCGGGTGGCCGCCACCGCGCGGGCGAACGCGGTGGGGTCGCAGGCGATCTGGCGGGCCGCGCCCGTGCTCTCGGGCGGCAGGTCCTCGATCGCCGGACAGGAGGCGTAGAGCACGGGCAGCCCGGCCGCCAGCGCCTCCACGGCCGCGAGCCCGAAGGCCTCCTCCGGGGAGGGGGAGGCCAGCACGTCCATCGCGGAGGTGAGGGAGGGCAGGTCGGGGCCCGGGGAGCCGTCCGCGACGTAGGGCCGTTCGCCGGTGAACAGGACCCGGTCGGACACGCCCGCCGCGTGCGCGGTGCGCCGGAGACCGTGCTCCTCGGGCCCGCCGCCGACCAGCACCAGCCGGAAGATCTCGGGGAGCTGGGCGAGGGCGCGGATCAGGACGTCGAACCGCTTGCCCGGGTGCAGGCGCCCGATGCCCCCGATGACGTACGCCGTCTCGGGCAGCCCGAGAGCCTGCCGGGCGCGCAGCCGGCGGGCCGGGTCGAAGCGGAAGCGGTCCAGGTCGATGCCGTTCGGTACGACCGCGATCCGGGGCGCGGGCACGCCCCAGTGCCTGAGACGGGCGGCGACCGTGGGGGAGACGGCGACCGTGGACCGGCCGAGGCGCTCGCTGGCCAGGTACAGGCCGCGCACCCCCCTGGTGAGCCTGCGGCCCTCCATCTGCGAGTCGCCGAGGGAGTGTTCGGTGGCCACGATCGCCCGCACCCCCGCGAGCCGCGCCGCGAGCCGGCCGTAGACGCAGGCCCGGTAGAGGTGGGTGTGCACGAGGTCGTAGCCGCCGGACTGGATGTGCCGCACCAGCCGGGGCAGCGCCCCCAGGTCCCGGTTCCCGGCCATCCCGAGGTGCGTCACCCGTACGCCGTCGGCGACCAGCCCGTCCGCCACCGCGCCCGGGTTGGTCAGCGTGACGACCTCGCAGTCGACGGGCAAGTGCCGCAGCAGCAGCCGCAGTTGCTGCTCGGCACCGCCCACGCCGAGACCGGTGATGACATGCAGGGCCCGCACCTCAGATCCCCTCGACGGGACGGCGGCGCAGCCGGTGCAACCGGTGCTTGAGGAACAGGCGTACGGCGGTGTCCTGCTGGCCGATGTGGACGCGGGGCAGCGCGAGGGGGCCGGTCATCACGCCGGGGTCGATGGCGCAGGCGTAGCGGTACCCGGCGTCCCGGACGGTGTCCACCACGCGCTGGTCGAGCGTGCCGTACGGGTAGCAGAAGCCGCCGACCGGTGTGCCGGTCAACTCCTCCAGCAGGGGCCGGCTCTCGACGATCTCGGACTTGAGCGTGACGTCGTCCGCCTGCGTCAGGTCCAGGTGGGTCAGCCCGTGCGAGCCGATCTCGACGCCGGCCTCGGCGGCCTCGCGGATGCCGTCGGCGGTGAGCAGGGGCTTGCGCGGGCCGAGCGGGTCCCAGGCGTTGTCGCCGCCGAGTCTGCCGGGCAGCACGAAGAGGGTGGCGCCGAAGCCGTGGCTCGTGAGGACCGGCAGGGCGTGGTCGAGGAAGTCGGCGTAGCCGTCGTCGAAGGTGAGCCCGACCAGGCCGGCGCGGGTGGGCGCGGCCAGGAGCGCGGACACGGAGACGCCCCGCAGCCCGCGGCGGCTCAGCCAGGACAGCTGGCGGTCGAGCCGGTCGGGCGTGACGGTGACGCGGTAGGGGTCCTCGGAGCAGTCGCCCACCGAGTGGTACATCGCGATCCACGGGGTGGAGTCAGTGGCTGCGGCCATGAGTGAGCCTTCGTGTGACGGAGTGGACGGACTGGAGTACCGGAGCGAGACCCTGGGCGCCCAGGGCCCGGGCGAGCAGGAGGAACACGGTGAGCACGGTCGCGGCGCCCGCGGCCAGGCCGGTCAACGGGTCGTCGAGGCGGCTCGCCACGAAGGCGCCCGCCAGGGTCGCGACCACCGCCGCCCGTGCCGGTCGGCTCAGCTCGGCGAGCACCTGCCGGGTGCGGATCGGGACGCTGCGGCGGCGCATCCCGGCGAGCAGCAGCGCGGCCGTGACGGTGATCCCGGCGGCGTTGGCGGCGGCGATCCCGAGGACGCCCCAGGGGCCGACCGTCCAGGCGCCGGCCCAGGAGGTCACGATGATCCCGGCGACCATCGCGGAGACCGGGTACCAACTGGGGCGGCCCGCCGAGAAGTACGAGCGCACCAGCGCGCCGGTCAGGGTCTGGCCGAGCAGCCCGAGCGCGTACACCCGCATGACGTCCGCGGTGGCCGCCGTGTCCCGGACCGTGAACGCGCCCCGCTGGAAGAGGAGTTCGATGATCTGCGGGGCGCACGCGATCACGGTGGCGGCGCCGAGCAGCACCACGCAGGCCGCGAGCGCCAGGTCCCGCTCCACCCGGCCGCGCGCCCGCTCCACGTCCCCGTCGGCGAGGGCGCGGGCGACCACCGGGAAGGTGACCGTGCACAGCATCAGCGACAGGGTCATGGGGATCTGGGCGACCTTCTGCGCGTAGTTCAGGTGCGAGATGGCGCCGGCGGGCAGCGTGGAGGCGAGGAACCGCTCGATGAGGACCTGGGACTGCCGGCACAGTGCGAAGAGCAGCACGGTCGCGACCAGGGCGGCGGTCACGGCACGCTGCCCGTCCCCCTCGACGGGCAGCGTCTGCTCGACCTTCCTGCGGCGCAACTGGCGCACGAAGGACGGCAGTTGGATCAGAGCCATCAGGCCGCTGCCGACCGCCACCCCGAGCGCCGCCGAGCGCACCCCCCAGTGCCCGCCGAGGACGAACATCGCGGCGATGATGCCCGTGTTGTACGCCACGTAGATCGCCGCCGCGGCCACGAAGCGGCGGTGGGCGCGCAGGGCCGCGCTGAAGTAGCCGGTGAGCCCGAAGCCGAGCACGCACAGCGCGGTCAGCCGGGTGCAGTCGACGGCGAGCGCGGGGTCGGGCAGGCCGGGGGCCAGGGCCTCGACCAGGTAGGGCGCGGTGCCGGCGATCAGCGCGGACACGGCGGCGAAGGCGAGGCAGAGCCGGGGCAGGGTCGACGCGACCAGTGCGCGGACCGGGTCACCCGGGGCGCCCTGCGCCCGCCGGGCCAGCGCCAGGCTGAACGCCGGGATCAGCGCGAACGCCAGCCCGTCCTCGATCAGCAGCGTGGACGCGAACTCCGGCACGGTCCAGGCGACCAGGAACGCGTCGGTCTCGCTCCCGGCCCCGAACAGCCGGGCCAGCGCCTGGTCCCGGACCAGCCCGAGCAGGGCACCGGCGATGGACAGCACGGCGGTGACGAGCGTGGCCTTGGCGAGGAACCGACGGGAGACGGGGGCGAGTTCGCCTTCGGCGGGATGGGCGGCGGGGCGGTCGGTGGAGTGGGCTGGGGGATGCGCCGGGTGACGGTCCGGGGTGGCGGGGGCGGGGGCGGTGGACAGCCGGGCGGTACCGGTTCCCCGGGTGGTGGCGTCGCTCGGTGTACGGGAAGGGGCGGCCGGGTTCTGAGCGGTGACGGGGGGCGATCCGTGGGTTGCCATCTGCGCGGGTGGCCAGGTGCCGGCCGCCGCGTGGACCGTTCCGTAGGCCGAGGTCGTACGGCCGCTCGCGGTGGCGGGATCCGTGGCGGTACGGCCGCTCGCGGGCGTTCCCGACGAAGCTCGCGGCTCCCGGGGTGTCCGTGGGCCCGTCACCCTCATCGTGTCGCGGCCTTCCCGGCCGGTTCGCGTACCGGGGCAGTGGGCCGGGCCGGGGCCTCGGTGCCGTGGGAGGCCAGCGACCACCACGCCACCAGGCCGAGGCAGACCGCCGTCAGGACCGTCGAGGGGCCCCCGATGTCCGCGTACGCGAAGTCGGTCAACTGCCAGACCAGCAGCCCGCAGGCGACCAGCGCGCAGTCGAGGCCGGAGCCGCCCCGGCGTACCCGCACCAGCCGCCGCAGACCGCACACCAGCAGCGCGAGCCAGCCGCCCGCGAGGGCCAGCAGCCCGATCAGGCCCTGTTCGGCGAGGATCAGCAGGTACATGTTGTGCGGGGACAGCAGCGGCTGCCGGACGAACCCGGTGCCCGCGCCCTCCGTGTCGCTGCCCGCGGACAGCGCCAGCGAGGCGTGCGCGTCCCGGTGTTCCGGGAAGCCCTTCAACCCCACGCCGGTCAGCGGGTGTTCACGCCACATGCCGACGGCCGCCGCCCACATGGTGTACCGGTCGGTGACGGACTGGTCGGGTGCGTCGGTGACCTGCGTGATGCTGTCGACGCGCTCCTGGAGCATCGCCGAGCCGACCCCGAAGCCGCCGACCAGGATCACCCCGAGGGCGGCCACCACCGCCCCCACCTTCAACGCCCGCCGCAGTCCGGCCAGCAGCAGCTGGACGACGATCGTCACCACCGTGGCGATCCACGCGCCCCGGCTGAAGGAGAGCGCCAGCGGGACCAGCAGCGCGAGCGCACAGCAGGCGGCAACCGTCCCCTGCCGCACCGAACTCCGCCCCAGCGCCAGCCCCACCGCGCACACCAGCCCGAAGGACACGACGGTCGCCATGCCCATCACGTCCTGCGCCCCGAAGGTGCCGACGGCCCGGATCTCCTCGCCCTGGTAGGAGGCGCCGGTCCCGGTCAGGAACTGGTGGACGCCGATCGCCCCCTGCCACACCGCCAGCCCCACGAACGCCCAGGCCACCAGACGGAAGTCGGCCCGGCCGCGGACCAGCAGCAGCACGGCCGCCGGGACCAGCACGAAGATCTGGAGGTAGCGGCCCAGACCGCCGAGCCCGGCGCCGGCGGAGGAGGCCCCCGCCGCGGCCACGGCGAGCCCGATCACCGGCAGCCCCAGCAGCACCACCGCCGTGCGCGACAGCGGGCGCCTGCGCTCCCGTACCAGCCGCAGCGCGCAGGACAGCACCGCCAGCCCGGAGACCGCGTCGGCGGGACCCGCGCCGCCCTCGCCGCCCGGGCCGAGGGGCAGGGCGAGCAGGGCGATCACCAGCAACACCGGCAGGACCGGTGGCAGTTCACGAAGGCGGGCCAGAACCGGCGGGCGGACCGGCAGCGAGTCGGCGTGGGGCGCGTGGGTCATGCCGCTCAGCTCCCTGTCGGGCGCACGAGGGAGGCCGCGGTGCGCAGCAGGATGCAGACGTCCTGCCACAGCGACCAGTTGTCGATGTAGGCGTTGTCGAAGCGGGCCCGGTCCTCGATCGAGGTGTCACCGCGCAGCCCGTGGACCTGGGCGAGCCCGGTGATGCCGGTCCGCATCCGGTGCCGGGCCGCGTAACCGGGGTAGGTCTGGCTGAACTTCGTGACGAAGTACGGGCGTTCGGGACGCGGCCCGACCAGGCTCATGTCGCCCCGCAGCACGTTCCACAGCTGGAGCAGCTCGTCCAGCGAGGTCTGGCGCAGGAAGCGGCAGAACCACGACATCCGGATCTCGTTCGCCACGCTCCACCGGGTCGCGGACTCGTGCTCGTCGACCGGGCGGTGGGTGCGGAACTTCAGCAGCGTGAACGGCTTGCCGTCCTTGCCGATGCGCTCCTGCCGGAACACCACCCCGGGTCCGTCGGTGAGCCTGAGCACCACCGCGCACACCAGCAGCAGCGGGCTGACCAGCAGCAGCAGGCTCCCGGACACGGCCACGTCCAGCAGCCGCTTCCCGGCGCTGCCGCGCCGCCGTACGCCCATGTCCAGGCGGCGACAGGAGAATCCGGCGAGCTGGTGGCGGCTCTCGTACGACGGCGAGTCCGCGTCCACCTCCCACACCGAGCAGCCGGACTCCGCGAGCGCCCGCAGCAGCGGCCCCTGCTCGGTCCGTACGGAGGGATGGACGGTCAGGACGTCCCGTACGCCGTTCTGGATGAGGGCGCGCTGGACCTCCTCGCCGGTCGTCAGCACCGGGAGGCCGTCACCGCCGTCGGGCTGGTCGGCCACGATGCCCACCGGCCGCACCCCGCACCGCGGATGGCGCTGCACGGCGGCGGCCACCCGCTGGGCGGTACCCGCGGGGCCGACCACGAGGGCCGCGCGCGGCCGGGCGAGCCGGGCGGTGCGGCGCCGCCAGTGCACGGTGCCGCGGCCCGCGCAGGCCACCGCCGACTGGATCAGGAAACCGGCGGTGAGCGTGCCGGCGCCCAGGGCCAGGGCCGGGTCGTAGGCGGCGACGAGGGCCGCGACCGCGAGCCACGCCACCGCGATCCGGCCGCAGACAGTGGGCAGTTCGTCGAGGATGCCGGGCACCGCCCGGGGCAGCTGCGGCCGCAGCAGCATCGACACGGCGACCAGCACCGCCGCGAGCAGCGGATGGCGCAGGGCCTCGGCCATCGCCGAGGCGCCGATCAGCGCGGCGAGGGCGTCGGCCGCGAGCAGCGGCACCGGCGAGGCGGGCCGGGCCGGGGGCCGCCGCAGCGGGAACCGGAAGCCGGTGGTGGTGCCGCGCGGCGGCATGAGCGAGACAGGCGAGAATCGCAGATTCCGTGGCTGTCCGCCGGGCGAGGGGACGGTACTTTCCGCGGTCACGAGTGGATGGACTCCCTGTATTCGGTGGGCGCGAGGCGCCCTGCGAACTCGCCGCCGAGGAGCTCGCGGTACACGTCCGCCACCGCCCCGGCCGTGTGCTTCACGTCATGGGTGGCCAGCACGTGCCGACGGCCCTGGTGGCCGAGCGACTCGCGCAGCAGCGGGTCGAGCAGCAGATCGGAGACGGCACGCGCGAGGGCGGCCGGACTGCCCGGCGGTACCAGGCAGTGGGGTGCGAGACCGGGCGGCAGGCTCTCCCGGGCGCCGTCGACGTCCGTCACCACCACCGGCCGCCCGCACGCCATCGCCTCCAGCGGGGCGAGCGCCATGCCCTCCCAGCGAGAGGGCAGCACGACCAGGTCGGCGGCCTGGTACCAGGGCACGATGTCCTGGACGCTGCCCGCGAACACCACGGACCGCGGCGATCTGCTGCGCAGGGCCTCGGCGTCGGGACCGTCGCCCACCAGCACCAGCCGGGCGCCGGGCACGCGCGCGAGGATCGACTCCCAGGCCCGCAGCAGCACGTCCTGCCCCTTCTGCCGGCACAGCCGCCCCACGCACATCACGAGCGGGGCCGCCGGATCGACATCGGGCAGCAGCGTCGCGCGTACGGTCCCGACGGCGGCGGGGTGGAAACGCTCGGGCTCGATGCCGTTGGGGATCACGCTCCAGCGGGCGGCGATCCCGGAGCGCACGCCGGTCGCACGCTCCGCCGCGCTCACGCACACCACGCGGTGCGCCCAGCGCGCCCCCTCCCGTTCCCACCGCAGCGCGAGCGCCGAGGTGAGCCCGCCGACCGCCTCGAACGACCAGGCGTGCGGCTGGAACACGGTGGGGATCCGTCCCCGTACCGCGAGCCGGCCCGCGAGCCCGGCCTTCGCGCTGTGCGCGTGCACCAGGTCGGGCCGCACCGCGCCGATCACGCGGGACAGCCCCCGTACCTCCTGGGGGAGCGCACGACCGGGCGAACGGGTCGCGGGCCAGTGGTGCACCTCGGCGCCGACGGCCCGGAGCGCGCCGGTGAGCGGGCCGTCCGGGCAGGCGACCGTGACGTGCAGGCCCGCCGCGAGCTGGGCCCGCGCCAGGTCCGTCACCACCCGGGCGACTCCGCCGTCCACGGGCTGGGTGAGGTGCAGGACCCGTGGCCGAGGGTCGGTGGCTGACTGCTGCATGCGCGGTTTCCTCGCTCACGGGTGGTGCTCAAGAGGGGCGGGAACGCGCCTCACTGACGGGCGTCGACGGCGGCGCAGAGCACACCGGCCCACGCCGCGTCGCGCTGGGCAACGAGCCGGAAGGCCAGCTGGTCACCACCGGACCCGGGCACCGTGCCGAGATCGAACACATCGGAGCCGCGCCCCAGGGTGTTCGAACGGGAGGGCCGACACCGTCCAGCCGCTGGTCCGGGCTCACCGATGGTCGAATTCGGTGCGTCCGTACGGGGGTTGACGGTCCCCGGGTGGGCTCCACCCACCCGGCCGTCCGTCGAAAGAGTGAGCGAGTCACCCGTGCGGCCCCCGCCGTCGTCGTGCGCCGCGCGACCGACGGGCGAGGGGGCCTGGGCGCGGACGCCCCCTTCCCCGGGGCGGGCGGGGTGTCGGTCGCGGTGCGAAGGGGCGAAGTCGGCGCCGGGGTGCGGCGCGGCGGCGGACCGGGGGATGTGCGCATGACCGGCGTGGCCCTTCCGGAACGTACGGACCCTATGAATGCGACGAGATGCCCATAGGGGTGCTTCGGGAGGTCCGCAACACTAGCCGCTATCCGTATTAATCAGGCTAAAGGGGGCAAGTGTGTCGAGATGGTGCAGCCGGGCCTTTCGTGAGATCACCCCATTGGGGGCACAACCCCGGGGCGCGCGACGCGTTGACACAGCGCCGGGCATCCCCGCCCGGATGTTTGTGTCAACCCAAGGAGCAGCTCTCCATGTCGCGTATTGCGAAGGGCCTGGCCCTGACGACCGTTGCGGCCGCCGCCGTTGCGGGTAGCGCCGGCCTCGCCGCCGCCGACGCCGGTGCCCAGGGTGCCGCCGCCCACTCCCCGGGCGTGCTGTCGGGCAACGTCGTTCAGGTTCCGGTCCACGTCCCGGTCAACGTCTGCGGCAACACCGTCAACGTGATCGGCCTGCTGAACCCCGCGTTCGGCAACGAGTGCGCCAACGGCTGACGTCGGCGTCACCCTCTTTGCCGGCCGGGCTCCCGTGACTCCATCACGGGGGCCCGGCCGGTTCTCGTTCTCCGGGGGGTTCTTCCGGCCGACGCCCGGCCGCCGACTCGGCCACCCGTACGGGTGATCGGGTGTTCGATCCGTCAACCCGGCGTGATCCTGCCCTCACCAGGAGGAACGCGCGGTTGACGAGACGGGCGGGGAAGCGTGCCGTAGCCGATCGGTTGCGGAGCGCGAGGGGCGATTCCACGGTGGGTCCAAGATCCTCGTGCATCGAAAGGAACACCCCCATGCGTGGTCTGCCCGTCCGGCGTATCGCCTCCTCCGCCCTCTGCGGCGCCCTGTTGCTGGGGCTCGCCGGGCCGGCCGCGGTGGCGGCCGAGCACCAGTCGGCGCGCAGCCGCGTCCAGACGGGCTCACAGGCCCCCGTCCCCGGCGCGGACGGGCTGCTCGCCCAGGTCCAGAGCCTGGGCAACCTCGGCACCGTGCTCTCCCCGGTCACCGACCTGCTGAACGCCGTGCTGAAGGCGGACAACGGCCAGCTCTCCACCGAGCAGGCGACCACGCTCGGAGACGCCGTGAAGGCCGCGATCGACAAGGTCGGCGCGGTGGCTCCGGCGGCTCCGGCCGTACCGGCGGCGCCCGCTGTGCCCGCCGTGCCCGCTGTGCCCGCCGTGCCCGCCGTCCCGTCGGCGCCTGCCGTACCGGCGGTGCCGACTCTGCCGCAGACGTCGACCGGCACCCTGCCGACCGGTTCGCTCCCGGCGCTCCCGGCGGCTGCCCCGCTGGCCCCGGTCGCCCCGCTCGCCGACAGCGGTGCCGGATCCAGGGCCGTGGCCTCCGCGAAGCTCCCGGCCGACCTCGTCGCCGACGCTCTCGCCGGCCTCAAGGAGGGGGTCGACGCGCTGCTCGCGGCGGTCACCTCCGGCGATGTCACGCAGGTCGTCCCGGCCGTCACCGATGTCCTGACCGACCTGGTCAACATTCTCGTGGCCACGCTCCTGAGCGGGGGCCTGCCGCTGCCCGACCTGCCGGGGCTGCCCGCGCTGCCGAGCCTGCCCAACGAGCCGGGCCTGCCGACCCTGCCGACCGCCCCGACCCTGCCGACCGCGTAGGGCGTCCGCGTTCTGCGTTCTCCCTGTTCAGGGAATTCCGTTGTGCCGGCCTCCACCGGGCCGGCACAACGGCTTTTTCATGAAAGCCCAATTACTGCGCGCGGGGTTTCCCCCGCGGGGGAGAGATCGTTGGGCACGGTGTCCGAATTCGTCCCGGTGACGTGAGTTGCCGAAAGGAAGGAACCCGATGAAGTCCCTGAAGGCTGCCGCTGTAGTTGCCGGTTCCCTGGCCCTCGCCGGTGCCGCCGCGCCCGCGTTCGCCTACAACACCGCGGACCTCACGCCCACCAGCCTCAACGGCGCTGTGAACACGCTCACCAGCGGCCGGCTCGAGCCTGCCGACGTGGCGCCGCTCCAGCACCAGTCGGACGCTCTCGACACCGAGAACAAGGACTCCGTGCTCAACACCGTGAAGGGCGCGACCACCACGCTGAACTCGGGCGGTCTGCTCGGCGGACTTCCGCTCCAGAGCTGACGTCTCCTCCGTGCCGTCAGGACCGGTGCCCGCCTCAAGGGGCCGGTCCTGTCAGCCTGTTCGAGGGCGTTTCCCTCGTTCGTGTGGAGCGCGCGCGGGCGCTCCCCCGGTCGGGTGAGAAGGCGGCCGGCGGCGGGTCGGCGCGTCGATAAGGTCGCGCGGTGACCTCAACCTCAAGCGAAACCCGCCCCTTCAACGCCCCCGACCTGGGCACTCTCGTCGTGATGGCCTGGAGCGGCGAAGCCCCCGACGGCGACATGCCCTACCTCCTCGCCTACTCCCTCGGGGACGGCGCGGCCGGCCCGGAAGGCTCGACGGCCGCCGTGGAGGCACTGCTGGAGAACAACGGCCTGCCGGTCGGCGGCGACCTCGTCGACGGCAAGGCGCGGCCCAGCCTCCCGGTCAGCCTGCTCGTCGAGTCCGGCTCCGCCGTCGTCACCATGCCGGGCTTCAACGCCCAGTGCGTCCCCCCGCAGGAGTGGCTCGCGGCCGTCGAGGAACGCGGCTTCTGCTACTTCGTGTTCACCACCCGCCCCTGGCCCGAGGCCGAGCCGGGCAAGCCCGTCGACCCCGAGGCGCTGGCCGCCTTCGCGGGTGCCGAGGAGACCCTGAACGAGGCCGCGCACATCGTGCTGGCGCCCCGCACCCTGCGCGGCTGATGGAGCGGACCGCGGACCGCGGCCGTGACGAGCGTGCGGAACGGACCGCGGGCGGCAGCAGAGCCTTCGCCGCGCTGCTGGTGATCACGGGGGCCGCCGGACTGCTGGCGTCCTGGGTGATCACCCTGGACAAGTTCAAGCTGCTCGAGGACCCGGACTTCACCCCGGGGTGCAGCCTGAACCCGGTGGTGTCCTGCGGCAGTGTCATGCAAAGCGACCAGGCCTCGGCCTTCGGGTTCCCCAACCCGATGCTGGGCCTGGCCGCCTACGCCGTCGTGATCTGCGTCGGCATGAGCCTGCTGGCCGGAGCCCGCTTCCCCCGCTGGTACTGGCTGACCTTCGACGCCGGCTGCCTGTTCGGCGTCGGGTTCGTGTCCTGGCTCCAGTTCCAGTCGCTGTACCGGATCAACGCGCTGTGCCTGTGGTGCTGTCTGGCGTGGGTCGCCACCGTCGTGCTGTTCTGGTACGTCACGTCGTTCGCCGTACGGCACCGATTCCTGCCCGCGCCGGGCGGGTTGAGGAGCTTCCTGGACGAATTCACCTGGGTGCCACCGGTGTTGCACCTCGGCATCGTCGGCATGCTGGTCCTGACCCGTTGGTGGGACTTCTGGACGAGCTGATCGGCATATGTGCGACTACTGCGGCAGTCGGGGGAATCTTGTACTGGTCCCCGGCCCGGAATCGTTACGGAGTGAGGACGTTGAGCTTCCCTGCTCCGGATCCCGATTCCCGAAAGGCACCGTACCTGAGATGAAGTCGACCACCCGAGGAACCCTTGCCGCCGTCATCACGGGCGTAGCGGCCGCGGTGGGCGCCGCGACCCCCGCCGCCGCGGTGGACACGGTTCCGGTCCCCGTGCCGCTGGAGGGCGTCGAGAACTCCCTCGGCATGCAGCTGCCGAGGCTCGGCGCGGAGCTTCCGCTGCTGACGCCGGGCGCGCCCGAGGGCCCGCAGTACGTCGAGGGCCGGCTCATCCCGGAGCGGGTGCTGCCGCAGGTGCCGATCGGCGGCGCGCTGCCCGGCGCCGGTCTGCGCACCCCGCTGCCGCACCTCCTCGGCGACGACTTCGACCACGTCGGTGTCGAGGCTCCCGCCTCCGACCTGCGCACCCTCGCGCCGGGTCTGACCGTGGACGCCCCGCTCACCGCCCCCAACCCGGACAACTTCGGCCTCCCGGACACCAAGCTCCCCCAGGTGGGCCTCCTCGCCCCCGTCCTCCAGACGGTCCCGGGCGCCGACCTGGTGACGGGACCGGGCCTGTAGGACCGGGCCTGTAGGAGCAAGCCGTACGAAGGAGCCTGGGCGCAGCTGCCCGGGCTCCCTCCCTTTTCCACCACCGGTTGCCACCCCCCTCCGCCACCCCCTTCCATCACCCCTTTTCACCTCCCTGGCTCTTCGACGGTGACCGTGAGGGGGTTCGGGCGGTTACCGGTACGGACAACCCGAACCGGAGGAGCAGCGATGGTCGTGAGTGTCGAAGTGACGGCGGTGGGGACGGCGCGGAGTCGCGGCAGCCGGCGCCTGCGCGGTGGGCCCGCCCGGGTGAGCCGGCGGGACGTACTGCTGGGGCTCTTCGGACCGGTGGCCGTGGCCGCCGCGTTCGTCCCGGTCGCCGCCGCCACGCGGTCGCTGCGCGCGGCCGAACCGCCCGCGGACATCGTCTTCGACGAGACCTACCGCGGCCGCCGCATCCGGGGCATCAGGACCTCCGCCACCAGCGCGGGCCGCGTCTTCGACGGCGACACCCAGTGGCACGTCACCGTCGACGGCCGGCCCCTGCACCTGATGCGCCGCGCCGACGGCACCTGGCTGAGCATGGTCGACCACTACCGGTCGTACAGGACACCGCTCGAAGCCACCCGCGCCGCCGTCGACGAACTCGGTCCCGGGCGGCACCTGCGTGAAGGAACAGAGCCACACATGGGGGGAGACCATGGCGTACACGCGTAAGGACGTCAGCACACTGACCGCCGGCGAGAAGCGGCGGTTCGTGAAGGCGATGCTGGAGGTGAAACGGCGCGGCGAGTACGACGAGTTCGTGCGCACGCACATCGAGTACTACAACTCGGACGGGGAGGACGGCCTTCGTACGGCCCACATGGCGCCCTCCTTCCTGCCCTGGCACCGGCGCTTCCTGCTGGACCTGGAGCGGGCGCTGCGGCGCGTCGACTCGTCGGTGACGGTGCCGTACTGGGACTGGACCCGCGACCGTACGGCGACCTCGGCGCCCTGGACCAGGGACCTGCTCGGCGGCAACGGCCGGCGCTCGGACCGGCAGGTGATGACCGGGCCGTTCGCCTGGGCGACCGGCGACTGGACCCTCAAGGAGGGTGTCACCGACGGGGAGTTCCTCACCCGGGACCTCGGCCGCGCCGCCAGCCCGATCGCGCTGCCGACGAAGAGCGAACTGGAGGGGGCGCTCGCCGACCCGGTCTACGACGTCTCGCCCTGGGACTCCACGGTGACCAGCGGCTTCCGCAACAGGCTGGAGGGCTGGGGGACCGGGCGGGGCAGCGTCGCCTGGCGCAACCACAACCGGGTGCACCGCTGGGTCGGCGGGGCGATGGTCGGCGGCGCGTCCGTCAACGACCCCGTCTTCTGGTTGCACCACGCCTTCATCGACCTGTGCTGGTACCGCTGGCAGCGGCGGCACGCGGGCGCCCGCTACCAGCCGGCCAGGCCGCCGGGTCCGGCGAGCGGCCAGTGGCGCCGGATCGTGGCCCGCGGCGAGAAGCTGCCGCCGTGGGACGTGACTCCGGAACAGCTGGAGGACGTCAGCGGGATCTATCGGTACGCGTGAGATCGGGGGTCTGGCGGTCCGCGTGAGATCCGTGGCCCGATGAGGGACCCACGGGCATGGCAAGAGCCCCGGCGCTCGAGGTGCCGGGGCTCTTGTGCGGGGTACGGACGGTCAGCCGCCGTAGCCGTAGCCGCCGTGTCCACCCGGGCCGGGGTTGCCCTTGTGGCCGCCGTCGTTGACGCAGGTGTTGCCGAAGGCCGGGTTCAGCAGGCCGATCACGTCCACGGTGTTCCCGCACACGTTGACCGGGATGTTGACCGGGACCTGGACGACGTTGCCCGACAGAACGCCGGGCGAACCGACGGCCTCGCCGTTGGCGCCCGCGTCCGCCAGCGCCAGGCCGGCGCCGCCGATGACCACGGCGCCGGTGCCGAGGGCGACACCCGCTGCCTTCGCGATGCGAGACATCACGTACTCCTTCTGACTCGTTGGGTGCGACGGCAGGACGCGCCGTCGCACTCCCCCTTCAACGCGGCCACTCACTCCTGGTAACGGCGTTCGGGCGGTGGATCACCCTTTTTGAACAGCGGGGCCGGGTTCCGCTCCCGTGTGCGAGGGAAATTCACTCGGAGCGGAGAGGGGCGCGCGGTTAGCCTCCGGACATGGCTACCGACACCGAACCGGTCGACCAAGTGATCCGTCTCTTCGCCGAGGAGAGCCGCGTGCGGGCCTTCGCCGCGGTCGCGCTGGGCGCCGGCACCCCCGCCGCGGTCGCCCGCACGGCGGGCCTGTCGGCGCGGGAGACGGCCGTGGCGCTGCACCGGCTGGGCGAGCAGGGCGTGGTGGTCGAGGGGACCGACGGGGCCCTGGGGGTGGCGTACGACCTCTTCCGGGACCACGCGCGGGAGGCGGCGCGGCGGGAGCACACCGCGGCGGGACCGGTGACGGGGGAGCCGGTGCTGCGGACCTTCGTCCGGGACGGGCGGCTGGTCCGGCTGCCCGCCCAGTGGAACCGCAAGAAGCTGGTGCTGCGGCACATCGCCGAGCAGACCTTCGAGCCGGGTGCCGCCTACCCGGAGCGGGTCGTCGACGAGAGGCTGCGGGCCTGGTGCGAGGACAGCGACGAGATCGACCATGTGACGCTCCGGCGCTGCCTGGTGGATCTGCACCACCTGCACCGGAGCGAGGGGATCTACCGCATGCCGCTTACCAGTCAGGCCTCAGGGGAGTCGTCTGACGGGTGAACCCGCCAGGTACGCCTCGATGTTCTCGACCGCCTGGCCGTAGTACGTCGCGTAGTTGGCCTGCGAGACGTAGCCGAGGTGCGGGGTGGCGAGCAGGCGAGGGGCTGTCCGCAGGGGGTGGTCGGCGGGCAGGGGCTCGGTGTCGAAGACGTCGAGGGCCGCTCCGGCGATCCGGCCCTCGTGCAGTGCGGCGAGGAGGGCGTCCTGGTCGACGATCGCCGCGCGCGAGGTGTTGATCAGATGGGCGGTGGGCTTGAGGAGGGCGAGTTCGGCGGGGCCGAGCAGACCCCGGGTGCGGTCGCCGAGGGCCAGGTGGACGGAGACGAAGTCGCCGGTGGCCAGGAGGTTCTGGAGGGACGGGGCGAGTTCGACGCCCACCTCGTCCGCGCGCTCCTGGGTGAGGTTCTGGCTCCAGGCGCTGACCCGCATGCCGAAGGCGAGGCCGACCTGGGCGACCCGGCTGCCGATCTTGCCGAGGCCGAGCAGTGCGAGCCGGCGGCCGTGCAGGTCGGCGCCGACGGTGGACTGCCAGGGGCCCTGTGCCCGCAGCGCGTTGCTCTCCTGGACGATCCCGCGGGCGAGGCCGAGGAGCAGCGCCCAGGTCAGCTCGACCGGCGGGGTCGAAGAGCTGGCCGTGCCGCAGACGGTGACGCCGTGCGCCTCGGCGGCGTCGTAGTCGATGACGGTGTTGCGCATGCCGGAGGCGACGAGCAGCTTCAGCCGGGGCAGGCGGGCGATCAGGGAGGCGGGGAAGGGGACGCGCTCGCGCAGGGTGACCACGATGTCGGCGTCGGCGAGAGCGGCGGCCAGTGCGTCCTCGTCGGCGAAGTGACTGTCGTAGGAGACGACTTCGACCCGGTCCGCGAGCGGCGACCAGTCGGCGAGGGTGGTCGCCACCTGCTGGAAGTCGTCGAGCACGGCACAGCGCAGACGCATGTCGGTCGTCCCCCGTCGTGATGTCCGGTCAGGATGATCGACTCTACGCCGCGGTACTGACAGTGGTACGAGGCACGGTCAGTAGTAGTCGCGCATGATCTCGGTCGCCCAGGCGGGCTGGTCCGTGGGGCCCTGGGGGCCGAACTCGGCCATGTAGGGCTTGATGTCGAGGACGGGGGTGCCGTCGACGGCGTCCAGGCCCTGGACGTGGAGGTCGAGACCGTCGGTGCGCAGGAGCCGGCAGCGGGAGACGCCGAGACGGTTGGGGCGGTTCTTGCCGCGCTGGGCGAAGATGCCGACCAGCGGCCAGTCGGTGTTGCCGCGGGGGTGCCGGGCGCCGGTCTCGACCTTCTCCACCGGGACGCGGTCGAAGTGGTAGACGACCTCCAGGTGGGAGAAGGCGTCGAGTCCGGCGAGCGCGTCGGGCCCGAACCGGTCGGAGTCCAGCCGTATGACGGCGGTCTCCTTGCCCCAGTCGTCGTCCACCACGTCGTCCCGTCCGCCGACGACGTGTCCGACGGGGACCGAGACGACCTCTTCCGGACTTTTCTTCGCGGTCACGCGGGAGCCTCTTCCGTCACTGGCCTTTGAGCGGCACGGCCCAAGGCGCTTGGTCTCATACCGATGGAGGGCCGGACATGAAAAGACCCCCTGCCCAAACTAGGTGGTCAGAAGGTGTGAGCGCCCCCGGCAGGACTCGAACCTGCGGCCAAGCGCTTAGAAGGCGCCTGCTCTATCCACTGAGCTACGGGGGCCGGGTGTGGTGGCCTCTGTCTTGGGTGCCCGGGTGTGGGCCGGTCCGTGACGGTGCCGGGGACAAGGATAGGGCTCCCACGACCTTGTCCCTGTTGCTTCGCCTCCGTGGCTCGATGTGGAGGTTCAGTGAAGCGGTCCTGATAATCGCAGGCAGGTACGAATCGTGCATCGCTTTTGCCGCCTCGCGCACCGGGTGTTGTGCACTCGTTATGCCTGGGCTGCGCCCGCGTCCCAGTCATCCCTTTCGTCCCTCGGGTCCGGTCGGCGCGCAGACATGCTCATATGCTTCAGAATTCCCCTAAAATTGGGCATTCTTCACATGTGGTGACCTTGGACGTACGGCCTCAGCTGCTCGACGCACTCTCCGCCCTGCGCGACCGTGTCGCCGCCGCACGCTTCCCGCTGCCCCTGGCGGGGGCCCCACGCGCGCGTGCCAACCGCGACGAACTGCTCGCCCAGCTCGACGACTACCTGGTGCCCCGGCTGAAGGATCCCGACGCGCCGTTGCTGGCCGTCGTGGGAGGTTCCACCGGCGCCGGCAAGTCGACCCTCGTCAACTCCCTTGTGGGCCGCCGGGTGAGCGAGGCGGGCGTGCTGCGCCCCACCACGCGGACACCGGTGCTGGTCTGCCACCCGGAGGACCATCACTGGTTCAGCGGTATGCGCGTCCTGCCCGACCTCACCCGCGTGTGGGCGCCCCACAAAGAAGCGGCGGACGACCTCCTGCTGCCCGGCGAGAACCCCGCGCGCGTGCTGCGCATCGAGACCGCCGACACCATGCCGCCCGGCCTCGCCCTCCTCGACGCGCCCGACATCGACTCCCTGGTCGCCGACAACCGCGTCCTCGCCGCCGAGCTGATCTGCGCGGCCGACGTCTGGATCATGGTCACCACGGCCGCCCGCTACGCCGACGCGGTCCCCTGGCACCTCCTGCGCACCGCCAAGGAGTACGACGCCACGCTGGTGACCGTCCTCGACCGGGTGCCGCACCAGGTCGTCTCCGAGGTCTCGCGGCAGTACGGCGCCCTGCTCACCAAGGCCGGCCTCGGCGAGGTGCCCCGGTTCACGGTGCCCGAGCTGCCCGAGTCGGCCTGGGGCGGCGGACTGCTGCCCGCCACCGCGGTGGCGCCGCTGCGGACCTGGCTCGTCCACCAGGTGCAGGACCCGGCGGCCCGGCAGTACACCGTCGCCCGTACGGCCCACGGCGTCCTCGCCTCCCTCAAGTCCCGGATGCCCGAACTCGCCAGTGCCGCCGCCGCCCAGTACGCGGCCGCGCTGCGGCTCACCACCGCCGTCGAGAGCGCGTACGACACCGAGTACGCGCGCGTGCGGGGGCGGCTCCAGGCCGGGGCCGTGCTCGCCGGTGACGCCCTCAAGCGCTGGCGGGCTTTCCCCCTGGACTGCACCGCCAGTGAGCTCCTGGACGCCCTCGTGGAGAGCCTGGGCGCCCTCCTGCTGTGCTCGGTCACCGCCGCCGACGAGCGGGTCGCCGAGGCCTGGCGGCGGGAACCGGCGGCCACGGCACCGGAGCTGACCGACCGTGACCCGACCCCGGAGAGCGCCGAGCACCGGATCGGGATGGCCGTACGGCGGTGGCGGCGGGAGCTGGAGGAGTACGCGGAGGAAGAGGTCCGCGGCCTCGACCGGGGTGTCGCGCCCGACCCCGAGACCGTCGCCGCCCTCGTCGCCACCGCGCTGCTGGGCGGGCGCCGGGCCCGGGTCGCCGGCGAGGGGCTCGCCGAGCGGATCGGCGCCCATGGTGCGCTGCGGCTGCGGGACCGGGGCGGACGGCTGCTCGCCGAGCACCTCGACCGGGTCGTGCACGCCGAACGCGAGCGCCGGCTCGCCCCGCTGGACGCACTCGAAGTGCACCCCGAACCACAGGCCGAACTCATCGCCGCGCTGTCCGTACTGCAGAAGGAGAGGTGACCGATGACCGCCGTCACGGATCAGGACCACACGGATCAGGACCACACGGAGCGGGCGGACCACCCGGAGCGGGCGGATCACGCGCGGCACTCGGGGGACGCCGTGCCCGAGGACACCGAACCCGAGGGCACTGGGAGCGAGGACGGGGTGGACGAGACGCCGGTCACGGCCGGGGGCGGGAAGAACTCCGGGAGCGAGAGGGAGCACACGCGCGTGGAGGCCGGTGACGGGCAGGCGGAGGGCAGGGGGCCGAAGCGGGCCCCGGCGGTGGGCGAGGAGCGGGCGGGCAGGGCGCGGGCCCGGGCCGGTCTCGCGCGCGAGGAGGGTTCGCGCGGGCCCACAGAGGCCGCTCAGGCGCGAGCGGAGACCGAAAGTGGCTCCCTGGGGGCCGCCGACGCCGGGGCGGCCGCAGACGGCGATTCCGGGGAGGCCTGGGACGACGGGCTCATCGCGCGGCGGGTCACCGCCGAGAGCGAGCAGGCCGCCGTCGTGGAGGCCCGCGGGCACAATGCGCCGCCCGCCGCCCCGCTGGCGTACGACGGCTCCCTTCGCTCGCGTCTGGACGCCCTGCGGGAGCTCATCGGGCTCTCACGGACCCGGCTCGACAGCCGGACGCTCGCCGAGGCCGGGCAGGTCCTGGACGAGGCCGCCGCCCGGCGCAGGCTCTCCGGGCAGCACACCGTCGTCGCCATCGCGGGCGCGACCGGCAGCGGCAAGTCGCAGCTGTTCAACGCGCTCGCCGGAGTGGCCATCTCGGAGACCGGCGTGCGCCGGCCCACCACCGCGGCCCCGATCGCGTGCAGTTGGAGCGACGGCTCGGCAAGTCTCATCGAACGGCTCGGCATCCCGCCCCGGTTGCGGCGGCGCCCGCTCCAGAGCGCCGAGTCGGAGGCCCAGTTGCGCGGCCTCGTCCTGGTCGACCTGCCCGACCACGACTCGGCCGCCGTCCAGCACCGCGAGCACGTGGACCGGATCCTGGCGCTCGTCGACGCCGTCATCTGGGTCGTCGACCCCGAGAAGTACGCCGACGCGATCCTGCACGAGCGCTATCTGCGGCCCATGGCGGGTCACGCGGAGGTCATGTTCGTCGTCCTCAACCAGATCGACCGGCTGCCCGGGGAGGCCGCCGAGCAGGTCCTCGACGACCTGCGGCGACTGCTCGACGAGGACGGGATCGCGCTCGGCGAGTACGGCGAACCCGGTGCCACGGTGCTCGCGCTGTCCGCGCTCACCGGGGACGGCGTCGGTGAACTGCGGGAGACGCTCGGCCAGTTCGTCACCGAACGCGGGGCTCCCGCGCGGCGGATCGCGGCCGACGTGGACGCGGCCGCGTGGCGACTGCGGCCCGTCTACGCGACCGGACGGCGCACCGGCCTGAGCGAGGAGGCGCGCGACGACTTCGCCGCGCGTCTCGCGGACGCGGTCGGCGCCACCGCGGCGGGCGAGGCCGCCGAACGCGCCTGGCTGCGCAACGCCAACCGCGCGTGCGGAACCCCGTGGCTGCGGCTGTGGCGCTGGTACCAGGACCGCCGCGAACCCGCCACCGGACGGCTGCCGTTGCGCGCCCCGGCCGACGAGGAGGCGACCGCGCGGCAACGGGTCGAGCAGGCCGTACGGACGCTCGCCGACCGGGCCTCGGCGGGACTGCCCGCGCCGTGGGCGCTGGCGGTGCGCGAGGCGGCCGTACGGGGCTCCCAGGGGCTGTCCGAGGCGCTGGACGAGCTAACGGCCCGGGCCGGGCTGCCGCCGGGCAGGCCGCCGCGTCCGGGCTGGTGGCCGGCGGCCGTGCTGGCGCAGGCGTCCATGACCTTGCTCCAGATCGTCGGCGGGGCCTGGCTGGTGGGCCAGATCGTCGGGGTCATGGCGCCGAACCTGGGAGTTCCGGTGCTGCTGATGGTGCTGGGCATCGTCGGCGGCCCGCTCGTCGAGTGGAGCTGCCGGATGGCGGCGCGGGGGCCCGCACGACGCTACGGCGTGGAGGCGGAGCGACGGCTGCGGGAGGCGGCCGCCGGGTGCGGGCGGGCCCGGGTGCTGGATCCGGTGGCGGCCGAGCTGCTGCGGTACCGGGAGGTGCGGGAGCAGTACGGGAGGGTCGTCGGGGTGGGGTGACAAGGGTGGGGTGGCAGGCAGGCCGGCAGGGGTGGGGTGACAGGCAGGGGCGGGGTGGCAGGGTTCTCGCGTGGACGAGGTCCCTCGATCGGGTGGTGAGGTTTTCCACAGCCCGTGGACGGTCCACAGGGCGCAGCGGGCTCGGCCCGGCGGAGGCAGTCTGGCTTCGCGGCGATCGCGGTGACGCGGTCCCCGCACAGACGGCAACAGCCGTACGGGACGGGCCCGTACGCATGTCCGGGAGGGATGTCCGCGATGAACGAGACGATGATCTGCGCGGTGGGCAACGTGGCGACACAGCCGGTGTACCGCGAGCTGGCGACGGGCGCGTCGGTGCGGTTCCGGCTGGCGGCGACCGCGCGCTATCTGGACCGCGAGAAGAACGAGTGGACGGACGGACACACCAACTTCTTCACGGTGTGGGCCAATCGCCAGCTCGCCACCAATGTGTCCGGGTCCGTCAACGTGGGCGATCCGGTCGTCGTCCAGGGCCGGCTGAAGATCCGGGCGGAGGTACGCGAGGGGCAGCCGTCCTGGACCTCGGCCGACATCGACGCGGTGGCGATCGGCCACGACCTCGCCCGCGGCACCTCGGCCTTCCGGCGCACCCAGCGCGCGGAGACCGCGGGGCCGGGTGCGCCCGCGCGGCCGGAGCCCTCCTGGGAGACACCGCCGGCCGAGACCGAGGACCGGCGGGAGGCCGCCGCCGAGACCGAGGGCCGGCGGGAGGCCGTCGCGGTGACGTGACATCGGGCAGATGTCGGCACTCCGGCCGAAGTACGGCTTATCGGCGAATGCGTTCCGGACTCTTCTGGTCGACTTGTCGATAAGCCCTGCCGGTGAAAGGGCCTGGCGATAACGATTCCGAGTCGGATCGATCTTCCGACCGCATCCCGGGAAGAGCGGCACGACCGCGTCCCTAGGATGCCGAACACAGCTCTCGGGGCTACTGATTCTGCTGGTGGGACCGCCACCCCGCTCGTCAACGGGTCCTGCCCGAAGGGGTATTCCGTGTTTTCTGCGTTCTCTGCGCTGTCCGTGCGCGGACGGGGAGCGGCTCGCCTCGCGGCCGCCACGTTCGTCTCCGGCCTGCTCGCGGCCGGTATGGCGGTGGCCGCCGCCGGTACGGCCGCCGCGGACGGGACGGCACAGGACCAGAGAGGCGCGACCGCGACCATAGGGGGCCTGAAGACCTACGGCGAAGCGGTGATCCACGACACCGACGGCGATCTCCCGGTGCCCGCCGGGCTGTTCGAGATGTCCGTCGAGGGCGGGGGCACCCTGCAGACCTACTGCGTCGACCTCTACAACCCGACGCAGAAGGACGCCAAGTACCACGAGACCGACTGGAGCGGGACCTCGCTGGGGGCCAACAAGAACGCGGGGAAGATCCGTTGGATCCTCCAGAACTCCTATCCCCAGGTGAACAACCTCGCGGCGCTCGCCGCCCGGGCCGGTGTCTCCGCGGGCCTGACCGAGCAGGACGCGGCGGCCGGGACCCAGGTGGCGATCTGGCGCTACTCGGACGCCGCGAACGTGGACGCCGTCGACCCGCAGGCCGAGAAGCTCGCGGACTACCTGGAGAAGAGCGCCCGCGACCTCGCGGAACCGGCGGCCTCACTGACGCTGGACCCGCCCGCGGTCTCCGGCCGGCCCGGCGGGCTGATCGGCCCCGTGACCGTGCACACCAACGCGGCCGGTACGACGGTCACGCCGCCGGCCGACGCGGCGATGAGCGGGGTGCGGATCGTCGACAAGGACGGCAGGCCGGTGACCTCCGCGGGCAACGGCAGCGAGCTCTGGTTCGACGTCCCCGAGGACGCGGCGGCGGGCTCGGCCGGCCTGACCGTGCAGGCCTCCACCACCGTGCCGGTCGGGCGGGCCTTCGCCTCGGAGAGCCGGAGCCAGACCCAGATCCTGGCCGGCTCCAGCGAGTCGACGGTCTCGGCGACGGCGAGCGCGACCTGGGCGGAGCAGGGTGCCGTCCCCGCCTTGTCCGCGGCCCGCAACTGCACCAAGGGCGGCCTGGACATCACGGCCACGAACCAGGGCGACCAGGAGTTCGGGTTCGAGCTCATGGGCACGCAGTACGCCATCGCGGCCGGGGAGACCCGTACGGTGACGGTCCCGCTCCAGGAGGACCAGGCGTACGACTTCACCATCAAGGGGCCCGACGGTCTCTCGGAGCGCTTCACCGGAGTCCTGGACTGCCGCACCCGGAGCGCCGAGAAGGGCACCACGACCCAGACGCTCAGCGAGCCGAGCCCCGCCACGGTGGCGGCGCCCTCCGCCGACGTCAACCTCGCCGAGACCGGCGGCTCCGCGACGACGCCGCTGATCGCCGGTACCGCGATCGGGCTGGTCGTGATCGGGGGCACGTTCCTGGTCGTCACGGGCAGGAAGCAGAACCGGACGCACGACTGACCGCGACGCGCCGTCGCGGGCAGAATGGCCCGCATGACGAAGTCAACCGCGTCAGCGGCGCGTCACCCGTCCTCGGACTCCGTGCTGTCCCTGTGGTCGCAGGACTCGGTGCTGTCGATCGGCTCGGTGGGCTCGGTGCTCTCCATCGGCTCCGTGGGCTCGGCCCTCTCGGTCGGCTCGATCGGCAGCGCCCTGTCCGTCGGCTCGATCGGTTCGGCCCTGTCCGTGATCTCCACTGGGTCATGGCTGAGCATGGGGTCCCTGTTCTCGGCGCAGTCGACCTGGTCGGTGCTGTCGTGGCGCGGACACCGCGGCCTGATGCAGTCCGCGGGAGTCGGCGCGGGAGCGGTCGCCGTGGGGGCCGCGGTGTGGCTGGCGGTGCGGAGGAGCGCGGACGGGTAGGCGGCTGTCCCGGCGGATCCGTCCGGCAGCGGGGAGGGTCCTGGTCGTCCTGATCTCCCGGGCCTGCGGCACCTCGGCACTCGGCGACGCCCGGCACCGGCCGGCCGTCCACCGTCGGCCGCGGCGAACCCCCAGGTCACAGCCCCCCGACCGAACGGGTTACCACCCAACGCTGGACCTCAGGCAAGATGGGGTGTATCTGCCCACTGCCAGATTTCAAGCTGCCGGACGGTTTCTCTTGGCTGAGTACATCTACACCATGCGCAAGACGCGCAAGGCAATCGGCGACAAGGTCATCCTTGACGACGTCTCGCTGAACTTCCTGCCCGGCGCGAAGATCGGTGTGGTCGGCCCGAACGGTGCCGGTAAGTCCACGATCCTGAAGATCATGGCGGGGCTGGACCAGCCGTCGAACGGTGACGCGTTCCTCGCGCCCGGTTACACCGTCGGCATCCTCCTCCAGGAGCCCCCGCTCAACGAGGAGAAGACCGTCCTGGAGAACGTCCAGGAGGGTGTCGCCGAGGTCAAGGGCAAGCTCGACCGGTTCAACGAGATCGCCGAGCTGATGGCCACCGACTACAGCGACGCGCTCCTCGACGAGATGGGCAAGCTCCAGGAGGAGCTCGACCACGCCAACGCGTGGGACCTCGACGCCCAGCTGGAGCAGGCCATGGACGCCCTCGGCTGCCCGCCCGGCGACTGGCAGGTCACCAACCTCTCCGGTGGTGAGAAGCGGCGTGTGGCGCTGTGCAAGCTGCTGCTGGAGGCCCCCGACCTGCTGCTCCTCGACGAGCCCACCAACCACCTCGACGCCGAGTCGGTGAACTGGCTGGAGCAGCACCTCGCCAAGTACGACGGCACCATCGTCGCCGTCACCCACGACCGGTACTTCCTGGACAACGTGGCCGGCTGGATCTGCGAGGTCGACCGCGGCCGCCTGCACGGCTACGAGGGCAACTACTCCAAGTACCTGGAGACCAAGCAGACCCGTCTCAAGGTCGAGGGCCAGAAGGACGCCAAGCGCGCCAAGCGGCTCAAGGAAGAGCTGGAGTGGGTCCGCTCCAACGCCAAGGGGCGGCAGGCCAAGTCCAAGGCCCGTCTCGCGCGGTACGAGGAGATGGCCGCCGAGGCCGACAAGATGCGGAAGCTGGACTTCGAGGAGATCCAGATCCCGCCGGGCCCGCGGCTCGGCAGCATCGTCGTCGAGGTCAACAACCTCAGCAAGGGCTTCGGTGACAAGCTCCTCATCGACGACCTCAGCTTCACCCTGCCGCGCAACGGCATCGTCGGCGTCATCGGCCCCAACGGCGCCGGCAAGACCACCCTCTTCAAGATGATCCAGGGTCTGGAGACCCCGGACTCCGGCTCCATCAAGGTCGGCGAGACCGTCAAGATCTCGTACGTCGACCAGAGCCGCGCCAACATCGACCCGAAGAAGACCCTCTGGGCGGTCGTGTCGGACGAGCTGGACTACATCAACGTGGGCCAGGTCGAGATGCCGAGCCGCGCCTACGTGTCCGCGTTCGGCTTCAAGGGCCCGGACCAGCAGAAGCCCGCCGGTGTCCTCTCCGGTGGTGAGCGCAACCGCCTCAACCTGGCGCTCACCCTCAAGCAGGGCGGCAACCTGCTGCTCCTCGACGAGCCGACCAACGACCTCGACGTCGAGACCCTCAGCTCGCTGGAGAACGCGCTCCTGGAGTTCCCGGGCGCGGCCGTGGTCGTCTCCCACGACCGCTGGTTCCTGGACCGGGTGGCCACGCACATCCTCGCCTACGAGGGCGAGTCCAAGTGGTTCTGGTTCGAGGGCAACTTCGAGTCGTACGAGAAGAACAAGATCGAGCGGCTCGGTGCGGACGCCGCGCGTCCGCACCGCGCCACCTACAAGAAGCTGACCCGGGGCTGATCTTGCGGCACATCTACCACTGCCCGCTGCGCTGGGCGGACATGGACGCGTACGGCCACGTCAACAACGTGGTCTTCCTCCGCTACCTGGAGGAAGCCCGTATCGACTTCCTGTTCCGCCCGGAGAAGGACTTCAAGCAGGGGTCCGTGGTGGCACGCCATGAGATCGACTACAAGCGGCAGCTCGTCCACCGGCACCACCCGGTCGACATCGAGCTGTGGGTCTCGCAGATCAGGGCGGCGTCCTTCACCATCTCCTACGAGGTGAAGGACGACGACCTGGTCTACGTACAGGCCTCGACGGTGGTCGTGCCGTTCGACTTCGAGGCGCAGCGACCGCGCCGGATCACCGCTGAGGAACGGGAGTTCCTGGAGGGGTACCGGGACGAGGACAAGGAGGAGGCCGTCGCCGCATGACGGTGCTCCACCTCGCCGACGAGTCGGAGGCGGCCGACCTCGCCGCCTTCCTCACCCGGCTGCTCCACTACGACCGCTCGGCCGCGGTGCGCCTCCAGGGGACCGGCACCGCGCTCGCCGTCTTCGGACGGCCGCCGTCCTTCGAGGTGCTGGCGATCCGCGCGGTGCGGCTCGCGAAGCCGTACGAGAACGGGCTCGACGCCTCCCTGGACGTGACCGTGTCCGCCGGCGAGCTCCTGGAGTCCGTCGACGAGAGCGCGGGCACGGCGGTCGTGCCGGCGGCGGTGACCGGTCCGCCCTGGGCCGGGGTGCTGCCGCCGCGCGGCGGGTGGCAGCCGGTGAACGGCCTCCCGGCGCCCGAGGCGCTGCGCGCGCTCGTCCTCGCCGGAATCGCCGAATTCCGCTCCCGTACCGAGGAGTTGGGGCCCGAGGCGCGTACCAGGGCCGAACTCGACCGCATCGGGCGGGAGATCTGGTCCCGGACCGTGGCGGACACCCGGCTTCCCGTGCGGGCCGTGCACGCGGCCCAGTCGCTCGGGTTCCTGCGGCCCGGCGGTGAGTCGGGGCTGTTCTCCTCCGGAGCGTGGCTGCGGCTGCGCACGCCCTACGGCTCGATAGCCGTACGGCAAGGGGGACTCGGGACGCTCGGCGTCAGCGTGCGCTGACCGCCACGCCGCCCTTCAGTCCCGGTCGCTGTCGTCCGGCCACACCCCGATGTGGTCCGGTTCCAGTTCCAGCGCCACCCGGTCACGCATCCCCAGCGCCTCCGTGTGCTCCTTCGGGAGCTGGAGGCGGCCCGCGCGGTCCAGCATCGCGTACTCCCGCGCCACCACGGTCTCGTGGCCCGTGGTCGCGTCCACCTCGCTGCGGCGCAGGACCTCCGTGGCCGTACGGCCGTCCCTGATGGCCACCGCGCGGCGGACCTCCGAGGCCACGGCCTGGTCGTGGGTGACGATGACGATCGTCGTGCCGAGCCGCTCGTTGGCCGTGCGGAACGCGGCGAAGATCTGTTCCGCGGTGTGGGAGTCGAGTTCGCCGGTCGGTTCGTCGGCCAGCAGGACCGCGGGGTTGTTGGCCAGCGCGACCGCGATCGCCACGCGCTGCTGCTGGCCGCCGGACATCTGGTGCGGGCGGCGGTTGCGGCAGTCCGCGATCTCCAGCAACTCCAGGAGTTCCAGGGCCCGTTCGGTCTGGGCGCGGCGGGATGTCCGGGCGCCGGAGAGCTGGATGGGCAGGGTGATGTTCTGGGCCGCGGTGAGGTAGGGGAGCAGATTGCGGGAGGTCTGCTGCCAGACGAAGCCGACGGTCCTGCGGCGGTAGGCCAGGCGGTCCTTCGCGGTCATGGTGAGCAGGTCGTGGCCGGCGACCCGGGCCGCCCCCGCGGTGGGGGTGTCGAGGCCGGCGAGGATGTTCATGAGGGTGGACTTGCCGCTGCCGGACGCGCCCACCAGGGCGAGGAGTTCACCCTCGCGCACCAGGAGGTCGAGGCCCTGGAGGGCCTGGACCTCCACGCCGTCCGTGGTGAAGATGCGGACGAGCCGGTCGCAGGTGATCAGGGCGTCGTGGCCGTAGCTCGGGCGGTTGCGGGCGGCGGTCGCCCGCTGGGCCAGATCCGTGAGGGTGGGGTTCGTGGTCATGGGCCTTCTCCTGGACTGCGGTCCGGCATCAGGGCTGTTCAAGGGGCTGTCGCAGCGGTTCAGCGGGCGTCACCCGCTCTCAGTTCCGTCACCGACCCCCGTCGCCCCGACCACCAGGCCTGACCGACCCCCACCCCGACGGCCAGCAGCAGCACGGCCGCCGCCGGCAGCGCCAGCGAGAGCAGGTCCATGCGCAACTCCACCGCACCGGAACCTGGTTCGGCCGTGGGGAGGGCGACGGCGGTCAGGTCGATCCCGGGGGACAGCAGACGGATCGTGGCCCAGCCCGTGAGGGTGCCGCCCAGGGCGGCCAGGAACGCCTGGGGGAGGGACTCCAGGATCAGCAGGCGTCGGCCGGCCGCCCGGGTGAGGCCCATCGTGCGCAGGCGGGCCAGCAGGGCGGTGCGTTCGGGGGCCGTGCGCAGCAGGGACAGGAGGAGGGCGAGCAGGGCGTATCCCGTGCCGGCCGCCACCGCCGCCGTGTAGACGCGCTCGGCGCCGGTCTGGAGGGGGGAGTCGACGTAGGCCGCCCGCTCCTCGGACCGCAGGCGCACGGTCGCGGTCTTCGGGGCGGCCTCGCGCAGGGCCCTTGCGTCCAGGTGCTCACCGGTCAGCAGCAGCCCGGTCGGCCGGGCCGCCTCCGGGCTCAGGGCCGCCCGGTTCACGATCAGGAAGTCCGGGCCCGCGACCGCGGCGGTGCCGTCGAGGACGTCGGTGATGCGGACCGTGAGGGAGCTGCCGTCCGGGAAGAGGACCGGGAAGGGCCGCGTGCCATAGGTCTCGGCGGTGGCCCGGGAGGCCAGGGCCGGGGTCGCCGCGCCGGGGGCCGCTGCCCTCAACTCGCCCTGCGGGAAGGCGCCCAGGCCGGTCCGTGCCGACAGGGCAGCGTAGTCGGCGGGGTCCACCCCGACGAGCGGCAGCGGCTGCGCCCCGTCGCCCGGTTTCGCGTCGGTGACGCTCATCGCGGACAGGCCGCTCACTCCCGGCGTACGGCGCAGCCGGTCCGGGAGCCCCGACGGAAGCGGTGCCGCCGACTCCACGCGCGCGTCGGCGCCGACCGAGAACAGGGCGGCCTGGTCGCGGGCCTCCCGCACGCCCGCGAGGACCGAGCCGCCGAAGGCCGCCGTGGTCAGCGCGGTCAGCAGGGCGAGCAGCGGCAGCACGGCGGAGGCCGAGGTACGGCCCGCGCGGGCCAGGGAGAGGTGCGCCACCGCGCCGCGCAGCCGGGCGGCGGGCCGGGCCAGGCCGCGCAGCGGCAGCGGGTACACGCGGACCAGGAGCAGCGCCGCGATCACCCCCAGCAGCACCGGTGCCAGGGAGACGAGATCGCCCGCCGAGCCCGAGGCGCCGCGCCGCCGCAGCGACTCCACCGCCCCCGCGGCCAGCACCAGCAGCGTCAGCTCGACGACCGTACGGCGCCGGGACGGCCGTACGGATGCGACGTCCTCACGACCGGTGTGCACGCGGACCACACGGTGGGCGGCGGCCGCCCGCAGGGGAAGGGCCGCGCAGGCGACGGCGGTGACCGCTGCGGCGGCCCAGGCGGCGGCGCCGGCACGGTCCGCGGGAACCGCGAGCAGCGCGGCGCCGAGGCCGAGGGCGCCCGCCGGGACGGCGACGGCGGCCGTCTCGGCGAGGAGCCGGGCCATGAGACCGCGCAGGGAGACACCCCGGGCGCGCAGCAGGGCGAGTTCGGCCCGCCGGCGTTCGGCGGTCAGCCCGCCCGCCATCAGCAGGACGACGGCGGCGACCGTGCCGGTGCCGAACGCGGCGACGGCGACGAGCGGGGCGACGCTGTCGCGGATCCGTTCGTAGGCGATGAGGACGTCGTCGAAATCGGTGGTGACCTCGGTGCTGCCGTTGATCTCCGAGAGCTCGGTGGACGGGCCGTCGATCCCGCGGCGGACCTCCCGCAGCGCGGGACCGGCCTCCAGGGAGGAGATCGCGTGCCGCAGCGCCGGGATCTCGCGAGCCCGCAGGGCCCGTACATCGGGGGCCAGCTGCCAGTAGCGCTCGGGCCTTCCGTCACGGGCGAGCAGGGCGGGCCCGGCGTCCGGGGCGAGCAGCAGGGCGCCGACCCAGTACATGGCGGTGGACGGCAGGGGTTCGCGGATCACGGCCGGAGTGCGCAGCACGGTCTTGGTCGACCAGTAGGCACCCTGCGGGTCGCGCGGGGTGACGATGCCCGTGACCCGGACGGTGTAGATGCCGGCGTGCAGCACCGAACCGACCTTGATGTGCAGGGCCTTGGCCGTCTCCGTGCTGACCGCGGCCTCCAACCGGTCGGTCGTCGAGGTCACTTGGCCGTCGGCGCGCGGCAACCGCCCCTGGGCGACGGAGGAGTGGGCGGCGAGGCCGGACTGCGCGACCAGTGCCATCCGCGCGGGGTCTCCGGTCGGCCGCGGCAGCCAGGGGTCCAGGACCGGGACGTCGTCCGTGCTGCGCACGCCGTACGCCGACTGGCCCCGGTCGATGACGAGCGGTCCCGGGATCAGGGCGCGGACCTCGGCGTCCTGCGCGGCCAGCGCGTCCGGGCGCAGCGCGTTCTCGCGCAGGGCGGACGAGTCCATCGGGGAGGGCGGCGGGGCGTACACCTCGATGACGGTCCGGTCGGGGCGGGCCTGCTCGGCGGCCCGGCGCAGCCCGGAGTCCTCGTACCGGTCGACCGCGCGCGGGAACGCGGCCGCGAGGCACGCCGTCAGCGCGACCAGCAGCGCGAGCGCACAGGCGGCGCCGGTCGCGGACCGCAGCCGGGTACGGACCCAGGGGACATGGACCCGGAAGGCCGCGGGCCCGCCCGGCCCGGGGGGCGTGCTGTCGGTTTCGGTGGACGCTGCGGTGTCGCTCGTCGCGGACGGCTTGGTGCCGGTGTCGCTCGTTCCGGACGGCTTGGTGTCGGCGTCGCTCCGCCTGAACCACTTCATCTCACTCACTCCCCTCGCGCAGCGCCCGCGCAGGATCCGTTCGGCGTAGTGACAGTGCCGCCGTCACCAGGAGGGGGGCGAGGGCCACCGCCGCCAGGAGTGCGGCCGCCTGCCCGAGGGGGAGTTGGACCAGGACCGTGGGGACCGGCCGGGTCGCCTGGTCCGTGAGCACGATCAGCGGGATCACCGCCCGGGTCAGCACCGCGCCCAGCAACGCGCCCGCCAGCAGCGCCAGCAGCACCAGGACGCTCTGCTCCAGGGCGACCGCCCGGGCCAGCCGCCGGCGCGGGGACCCGAGGGCACGCAGTACGGCGAACTCCGCGCCCCGCTCCCGCAGCGACCCGGCCGCGCTCACCGCGAACCCGACCGCCGCCAGCGCCGCCGCCACTCCGGCCGCCGCCGTGAACGCGGCCTCGGGGCCCGCCCCGAACGGGTCGTCGCGCAGCTGCCCGGCGATCTCGTCCCGCACCACGACCTGCGTGGGGTCGATGTCGGGCTGCTCCCGCAGGGCCGCGGCGACCCGGTCCGCGGCGCCCGGCCGGGTCGACAGCCACCACTCGGTCGGCTCCACGCTCTCGCCGTACCGTGCCTGCAACTCCCGGTTCACGGACCGCAGATCGAGCAGCAGGGCGCCGCCGTTCTCCGTGGCGGTCGGCAGCTCCGCCACGGTCCGCACGATGCGCACCGACACGGTCTCACCGGCCAGCGGCACGTCCAGCCGCCCCCCGACGAAGGCGGCCGCCGAGTCCAGGAACTGCTGGGTGGCCACGGCCGTGACCTCGGCGGGCTTGGGCTGCGGGGCCTTCATCCGGACCGTGAGCACCCCCACGCTCCAGCTGTCGTCGGACGGGATGAATCCGGTGCCGTAGGCCGCCACCAGCCGCCCGGATCCCGAACTCAGCCTGGGCGGGGCGGGTTTGTTCTTGTCGTTCGGCGTCGAGGCCACCCCCTCGCTCTGCGAGGTGGCCTTCCAGTCGGTGGGCAACGGCAGGGGGCGGGTCTTCCCGTCGGTGCTCGTGGCGCTCAACTCGCTGACGGTGAGGCGGTGTTGCTCGGCGCTGCCGTGCGGGACGGGGACGACCAGCTCCAGGTCGGTGAGGGTCAGCGGGTTCCCGGGCAGGAAGGCGTCCAGCGCGTGGGGCCGTCCGTCGCCGGGGAGTTGGCCGATCAGGATCCGGTAGGGAGTGCCGTAGCGGTCCTCCAGGGTGACGGCGACCTGGACGGCGGTACTCGGGTCGGAACCGCTGAGGGCCACCGTCAGCCGCAGCCGGGTCGTGCCCGCGGGCACCGGTACGCCCGTTGTCGCGCCGCTGGGGCCGAGCCCCTGGAGGAAGGGCCCGGAGTGCAGGTCGGGACGGATCAGCATCGAGGCGCGCGAGGTGTCCAGGGCCAGCACCGTCGCCACCCGGCTGCCGGACAGCGGGAGTTCGGACCGGGCGGCGGGCGCGATCCGGCGTACGCCCGGGACGGCCGCGTACTCGTCGGTGCGGCCGAGCCCCGTGTTGCCGGCGGCCAGCACCCGCACCGGCGCCCCGGCACGGAAGTCGGCCTGGTCGGACTGCGAACGGTTCCAGGACGCGCCCTGTCCGATCGCCAGCATGCCCAGCGCCACCGCGAGCACGAGCAGCAACACCGGGCCGGCGCCGCGCATCGGACGGCGGGCGATCTGCCAGCCCGCCAGGGCCGCGCTCAGTCCGCGCCCGCGCGTCGCCCGGCGTTCGGCGAGCCGGGCCAGCAGCGGCAGCAGCCGCAGCGTCAGCACGGTCCCGGCGAGCAGCGCCAGCGCGGGCGCCGCGACCAGCAGCGGGTCCACGCCGAGCACACCGGAACGGTCGTCGGTCACGGCACCGGAGGTCTGTCGGCTGAGCTGGAAGTACGCCACCCCGGCCACGACCAGCAGCCCGAGGTCGGCGCCCGCGCGTACCGGCCCTGGCAGTGTCCGGGCACGGGTACGCGCGAACGACGAGGTCAGCGCGGGCAGGGTGACCGCCAGGGCACACCCGAGCGCGACGCCCGCCGTCACCAGCCACACCGCCGGCCGGCCGTCCCTCGGCACGTCGAGATGCAGCCCGATCCGGGCCAACGGGCCCCGCCCGGCCAGCAGCCGGGTCAGTGGGCCCGCCAGCAGCGGGGCGCAGACCAGTGCGGGCAGGGCGAGCAGCAGCGCCTCCAGAGCGGCGAGGCCCGCGATCCGGCCGCGGGAGCCGCCGCGCGCCAGCAACAGCCTGCTCTCACCGGCGCGTTCACTGCTCAGCAGCCCCGCCACCAGCAGCAGGGCACAGCCCGCCAGCAGCACCAGCTGGAGGGCGACGATCAGGAGGGTGGAGCGGGACAGCAGCAGGGAGCGGTCCGTGCGGTCGAGCACCTCGGGCAGGGCGGTCGACGCGGTCGTGGCGCCGCCGAGCGAGGGCTCCTTGCGCAGGGCCGCGTTCCCGGCGAGGGCAGCCTCGCGCAGGGCGTCGGTGCGCGTGGTCGTCACCGTCGCGAAGTCGGCCGACGCCAGCCAGCCCGACGTCCCGACGCTCACCGTCCCGTCGGTCAGCGCGCCGGAATCGGCGAGCAGGGGGCCGTACGTCGTGAAGTCGAGCTTGTTGACGCCCCGCCCGTGCAGGTCGTCGAGGAGCCAGTACGGGTCGTCGATGCGCACGGGCCGGTACAGGCCGGTCACCGTCACCCGCACCGGGGGGCCGCCCAGTCGGTCGGTGAGGGTGAAGCGGGCACCCGGGCGCAGGTCCAGGGCGAGCGCGGCGGCCTGCGGAAGCGCCACCTCCACCTGCCCGTCGGCCTGCCGCGGCAGCCGCCCCTCGGTCAGCCGCACCCGGCTGCGGTCCAGCGCGGCGAAATGGGTCAGATCGGGGTCCCCGGACCGCTCGGCCTCCGGCTGCAACGACCGGGGCAGCGCGTACGGGCCGGACCTGAGCAGGGTCCGCACGGTCACCGGCAGCCCGTCGAAGGTCTGCCGCGCCACTCGGCGTACGACGGTGTCGGCGGCCTTGCGACGGTCCTCGGGCACACCCGCCTTGACGACCAGGGCGGTGTCGGCGGCGTTCCGCCGGTCTCCCAGGGCGTGCCGCAGGGCCGCGTCGCCGATCGCGCCCGAGTAGGCGGTCAGGGTCGACAGGACCGCTGTGGTGAGCAGGACCGTGAGCAGTGCGGCCGCCAGCAGCAGCCGGTGCGCCCGCGCACGCAGGAACACCAGACGTGCGATTCCCCCGAACCCCGTCACGCGGCCCCCCGCCCGTGTTGTGACCTCCGGGCGAGGATGTCAGAGGCGAAGGTCACGGGTAAGCGCTTGTAGCCGGGACTTGACCCGATTGTGATCGGAATCCGGCGCCCCGCGACCGGAATCCGGCAATCAGTGAACGCTGGTCACGCAGAGGTGATCAGCCGGTGGTGATCAGTCGGGGTGCTGGGTCGGTGGTGTTCAGTCCGCGGTGTTCAGTCCGCGGTGTTCACCATCGAAGCGGCCGCGTACGTCAGGTAGTCCCACAGCTGTGTCCGGTGCGCCTCGGACAGCCCGAGCTCGTCGACCGCGACCCGCATGTGCTTCAGCCAGGCGTCGTGCGCCGCGCGGTCCACCGTGAACGGTGCGTGACGCATCCGCAGCCGCGGGTGGCCGCGGTTGTCGCTGTACGTCGTCGGCCCGCCCCAGTACTGCATCAGGAACAGCACCAGCCGCTCCTCGGCCGGCCCGAGGTCCTCCTCGGGGTACATGGGCCGCAGGACCGGGTCCTCGGCGACTCCCTCGTAGAAACGGTGGACGAGGCGGCGGAAGGTCTCCTCCCCGCCGACCTGCTCGTAGAAGGTCTGCGTCTGCAGCGTGCCGCGCCGGATCTCTTTCACGTCATCCATGGTCTCAGACGGGCCGGACGAGGACTTGAGGCTTAGGACCTCCGGTGCCCAGGGTGCAGAGTGGAGGTATGAGCGCGCACGCTCTCGACCGCGACCTCGCCGAACTCGCCGCCTCCGCACGGGCGGCGCTGGTGCGGGAGATCGACGCGAGCGGGGCATGGGCCGCCGACCCGGTGTGGCGGGAGGCCTTCGAGGCGGTGCCCCGGCACCTGTTCGTGCCGTACTACTACGTCGGCGTCAGGGGCGGCCACGAGCGGCGCTGGGGCGAGAGCCCGGATCCGCGCACCCGGGAGAGGTGGGTGCGCGGGGCCTACGCCGACGCCCCGCTGGCCACCCGGCTGCGCGACGGCGAGCTGCTCTCCTCCAGCAGCCAGCCCTCGCTGATGGCGATGATGCTGACCGAGCTGCGGGTGCGGCCCGGCGACCGCGTCCTGGAGATCGGCGCGGGCACCGGCTACAACGCGGCCCTGCTCGCCCACCGGCTCGGCGACGACCTCGTGACCACGGTCGACCTGGAACCGGAGATCACCGAGGCGGCCCGACGGCACCTGGCCGCGGCCGGCCACCACCCCGTCGTCGTGACCGGCGACGGAGCACGCGGGGTTCCCGAACGCGCCCCCTTCGACCGGATCATCGTCACCTGCACCCTGCCGTGGGTCCCGCTCGCCTGGCTCGCCCAGTGCCGGCCCGGCGCACGGATCCTGACCCCGCTCGCCACCGGACTGATCGCCCTGACCGTCCGGGACGCCGGGCACGCCGAGGGCCGCTTCCTGCCCACACCCGCCTACTTCGTGCCCCTGCGAGGAGCGGAGCGGCACGAGACGCGCCCGGTCGAACCGGGCGGGGTGCCGCGCGCGGCCCGGGAGAGCGAGCTGTACCGCTTCCTGCTGGAGCTGAGCCGGGCCGGCCTCGAACCACAGGAGGCGTACGCGCTGTGGGAACGCGAGGGCCGGCCACCCCGGGACCGCTACGGCGTCACGGTCGCCGGAGAGCGGGAGTGGGCCTGGCTGGACTCACCGGAGGGACCGTACGTCTGGCCCCTCCGGTGACGCGCTTGCCTTTTCTAGCCGCGCCTGATCGTGATCGTCGTCCACGCACCCACGTGGACCCGGTCGCCGTCCTGCAAGGGCACCGGCACGAACGGGGTGATCGGCTCCTCGGCGCCGTTGACCGTGGTGCCGTTCGTGGAGTTCTGGTCGACGACCGCCCACGAGCCGTCCGGCTGCTGCACCAGCACCGCGTGCTGGTGCGAGACACCCGGGTCCTCCGGCGGCACCGACAGGTCGACGTCGGGGGTGTCGCCGGTGGAGTGCCGGCGACGGCCGATGGTGACCTGGTTGCCGGTGAGCGTGCGCTGCTGCTCGGGGGAGTACGCGGGCAGGTTCAGGCCCGCGGCCTCCGGTCCTGAGCGCTGCATCATCGCCATGAAGTAGTCGCGGTCCGGGCCGATGGTCGCCGTCCAGGTCGCCGGGCCCTGCTGCGGGAAGGAGGGGCTGGGCGGGGCCTGGGTGGCGCCGGGCTGGGGGTAGCCGTAACCGCCGGGACCGCCCGGGCCGTTGCCGGGACCGCCAGGGCCGCCCGGGGCGGTGGAGGACGGCGGGGAGATGACCCAGTCGTCACCGCCGAAGGACGGACCGCCCTGCTGCGGACGGCCGGTCTCCTGCGGGAAGGCGGGCGGGGCGGAGGCACCCTGCGCCTGGAAGCCCTGCGGGGCACCGCTCGGGCCACCGGGACCGGGGGGCGGCGGGACCGGGCGGGAGGGGTCGGCACCGAAGTTCGGCGGACCGCCGGGGGCGCCGGGGCCGGGGCCACCGGGGAAGCCCTGCGGACCACCGGGGCCCTGGGAGCCCGGGCCGGGCTGGGTGGGAGGGCCGCCGCCGAAGCCCTGGGGGGCACCGGGGCCGCCCGGCCCTGAGGGGGCCTGGCGGGAGCCGGGCTGGGGGTAGCCGTAACCGCCGGGACCACCCGGGCCGCCTGGACCACCGGGGCCGGACGAACCGGGGCCGCCGGGGCCTCCCGGGCCGGAGGGGGCCTGCGGGGAGCCGGGCTGCGGGTAGCCGTAACCGCCGGGGCCGCCGCCGGGACCACCCGGACCGCCGGGGCCGCCCGGACCGGACGGGCCCTGACCGCCGGGGCGGGCGGGGTCGCCGGGGAAACCGGAAGGACCGGAGGAGCCGGGACGGGCGGGGTCGCCGGGGAAACCGGAGGGGCCGGGTGCGCCGGGGCGTCCGGAGTCACCCGGGAAGCCCTGCCGCCCACCAGGGCCGGACGCGCCTGGGCCGCCGGGACCACCCGGGAAACCGGAAGATCCGGAGCCGCCGGGAGCGCCGGGGCCGCCCGGGAAACCGGAAGGACCGGAGGAGCCGGGCCCGCCGGGGCCACCAGGTCCGCCGGGGCGGGACGGGTCGCCGGAGAAGCCTTGCGGGCCACCCGGAGCGCCGGGACCACCGGGGCCGGACGAGCCCGGACCACCGGGGCCGCCAGGTCCACCGGGACCACCCGGACCCGAGCGGCCCGACGGCTCAGAGCCGAAGGGGATCGGTTCCGCCGGGCGGTTCACCTGGGACGGGCGGGAGCCCTGGTACTCGTAGGAGTCACCGCCGCCGAAGGACGGGCCCGGGGCCGGCTGCTGCTGGAAGTGCGAGGGCGGGCCCCCGGAACCGGCCGGCGGACGCGGGGCGGCCGGGGTGTACGAGGTCGCGGTGTTCGTGAGGAAGTTCCACCGGCACTCCTCGCAGAAGGGCGCGCCGCCCTCCCGGGGCGTACGGCACTGCGGGCAGAGCTCCGGCTCCGGGTCCGGCACGGAGGACAGATGCGGACGTCCACCGGGCTGGCCACCGGGACCGCCGGGGCCACCGGGCGGCGGGAAGCCGTAGCCGCCCCCACCCTGACCGGGCGGCGGCGGAGGGGGCGGAGGCACGGCACCGGCCATGCGGTGACCGCAGACCTCGCACCAGTCGTCGGAACCCGACTGGTGTCCGTTCGGGCAGGTCGGCATGTCGGCGCTTCCCCCTCTCGGATCAGGGAACTTCTACGTCGGTGGCTGTCGGGAACTGTCTACTTCTTTACACGAACTGTCTTTGTCGACCGGGTTTCGAGAGTCATCTCGTCGGCCTCCTCGACCTTCGCCTTCAGTCGCACAGTACCTGTCGTGGCGTCGACCACGTCGACCACCTTCGAAAGCAGTTTCGCAGTATCGGCGTTCCCCGAGTCGTTCGCGAGCTGAACGGCCCGGCCCAGTTTGGCCGTTGCTCCATCGATATCGCCCGCTTTGCGCAGATCGAGCCCCTGCTGGATCGCCTGTGCCAGTTCGGCCTGGCCCGTGTAGTGGGCGACCTGGGGGTTGATCGAGGTCGAGGCCACCATGTCGTCGGTCCACACGGCCCGTACGAGACCCGGTGCGCCCAGGTTCCGGACCGTGCCGTCGGGTTGCGGGACCACCAGCGAGACGCGGGCGGCGAGCATCTCCTGGCCTATGTTCGCGGCCGGGACCTCGACGCACACGTGGTAGTCACGGGACTCGTCCCCCCAGGAGCCGGTGGGGTAGTCCCCGGCGCGCGGACCGGCCTCGGTACGGCGGTCGGTGAGCTCCTCGACGGTGGGCGCGACCTGCTTGACGAACTTGATCGTGGTGCCGACCGGGGTCCACACCCGCAGGGCGACGTCCGCGACCTCCTTGCCCATCGCCGCCTCCATCATCTGCGTGAAGTCGTCGGCCAGCCCGGCCGGGTCGGCGACGATGTCGGCCGAGCCGAGCAGGGCGGAGGCGATCCCTGTGACTTCTTTCACTTCCCAGTCGGTGCCCACGCCCCGTGCGTCACAGGTGAAACGACCGGCACAGGCGTCCAGGGCGGCCTTGAGGTCCTCGGGCGACTCGTGCTCGTTGCGGCCGTCGGTGAGCAGGATGCCGTGCCGGATGCCGACGTCCGCCGAGGACAGCAGCCGGTCGGCGAGCCGCAGCCAGGTGCCGATGGCCGTACCGCCGCCCGCGCTGAGCTTGCGCAGGGCCTGCTTGGCCTGGTCGCGGGTGGTGGCGTCGGCGACCGCGAGCCTGCCGCCGCCGGGATACACCTCCTTGGCCACATGGGTGCCGCCGATCACCGAGAAGTGCACCCCGTCCCGCAGGGTGTCGATCGCGGCGGCCGTGGCGTCACGGGCGTTGCGCATCTTCGTCGGCGGGTAGTCCATGGAGCCCGAGCAGTCGACCATCAGCGCCACCGCGGCGGACGGGCCCTGGCCCGCCGACCACAGATGGGGCGCGGCGGCCGCGCTTCCGATCGTGCCGCCGCCGGTCGCGGTCACCGTGACGATCGCGTTGACCTCGCGGCCGCCCTCGGGCAGGTACTCGTTCTGGTAGACGTCCAGCGAGAACTGCGGCACGTTCGACTTCGAGAAATTGGCCATGCCTACTCAAATCCCCCTCGCGCACCCCACGTCGGAGTGCTGACTGATGGCGGACCGGTCCCCTCCGGCCCGCGAGGCATCCCCGTGCGTGCTTTCGGCCTCAGGCCGATCCTGCCCCCTGCGAGGGGGTCGGGAACGGCACGACGGCCACTGTTACGTTGTCGTGGCCCCCGCCGTCCAGGGCGTGGCCCACCAGGACCCGGGCGCTGTGCAGCGGGCGCGCGGCGGCATCGGCCGGCACGGCCTCCGCCATCTCCTCCGCCGCCTCCGCGTAGTTCCACAGACCGTCGGTGCACACCACCACCACACCAGGCCGGTCCGGCTTGAAGGAAGCGGTGTGCGGGTCCAGTTCGTAGGCGTCCGCGCCCAGCCAGCCGGTGATCGCGTGGGCGCGCTCGTCGGCGTACGCCTCGGCCTCGTTCATCAGGCCCGCGGCGACCATCTGCGCGGCCCAGGAGTCGTCCTCGGTGAGCCGGGCCGGGGGTGAACTGCGGTCCGTGGGCACCCAGTAGACCCGGCTGTCGCCGACCCAGCCGACGACCAGCAGGCTCGGGGTGACGACCGAGGCGACGATCGTGCACGCCGGGGCGTTCTGGTGCGGCTGGTGCTCGCGGGCCGTGGCGGGCTCGCCGGCCAGGGAGTTGACCGCGCGGGAGGCCGCGACGATCGCCTCGTGCAGGGCCTGCTGCGGGTGGGTGCCCTGGGGCAGGGCCGCCTGAAGGGCCTCGGCGGCGGCCCGGGAGGCGGCCAGCGAGGCGTCGTCGGGGCGGGTCGCCGAGGACACGCCGTCGCAGACGACCGCGAAGGTCGCGGGCGCGCCGTCGGGCAGCACCGCGGTGCCGAGGCTGAACGCGTCCTCGTTGCGGTGGTGGCGCAGACCGCGGTCGCTCACCGCGGCGATCGGCCCGGTCTCCTGCTCCATGTGGTCGCGCTCACGGGGCTGGGCGTGCCCGCAGTTCTCGCAGTAGCCGTCGTCGTCGACGCGGCCGGCCCGGCAGGCCACGCACACCTTGGTTCCTTCGGCAGGGGTGGCCCCGCCCGCGGCCACCCGCGGGTCCGGCGCCTGGAGGGGGTACTCGTCCGGCTCCGGAGCCCGGTCGAAGCGCACCCCGGTGACGGGCGAGACGGGCGATCCCACGACCGGCCCCGACTGCGGGGGCGGCGCGGGCAGTTGGTGGCCGGACGGGCCGGAGCCGGGCGGGCCGGCCGGCCGGTGGACCTCCGCCGCGGGGAGCACCTCCCCGGGCCAGGCGGCTCCCGGCGGGACGCCGTTCATGGCGAGCGTCGGGCTGTCGTCCGGCCGTGCCGGCACGGCGGACAGGTCGTATCCGCACGCACCGCAGAAACGGTCACCCGACTCGAGGGGCTCCTCACAGCTCGGGCAGGCGGACAGCTGGGGCATCTGCGACATCAACTACACCCACGTCCGGGGGCGGTAACGGTTTGCTCGTTCCACCAGGTCGATCCTCTCCTCGCCGCCCCGCGCCAACCGGGCCAGCGTGCGGTACGAACGCTCCAGGCCGAAGCGCAGTCCTCGCTCGTCCAGTCCGCTGCCGAGCAGCGCCCGTCCCCCGGCGGCGGGGGACCCGGGATCCTGGCCACCGGAGAGTATCCAGTCCAGGGCCGAGCCCAGCACCTCCGCGGACAACTGCTCGCGCCGCGCCGGATCCAGTCCGTACGCGTCCAGCGCCTCGACCTGCCCGGCGGCGGCGGTCAGGTCGTCCAGGAAGGGTACGTCCCCCGCGGTCGCGGTGCGGCCTCGCAGCCGTGCGCGGACGGCTGCGACCCGGGCGGCGGTGTAGTGGATGGAGGACTCGGGGACCGACTCCAGCGTCCGTACGGCACTACGGCGGTCCCCGGTGGCGAGGTGGACGCGGGCCAGGCCGAACGCGGCGCTCACATAGCTGGGGTCGGTCGACCAGACCAGCCGGTAGTACTCGGCGGCGTTGTCGAGCTGGCCCAGCACCTCCGCGCACAGGCCGAGGGCGAGCTTGGGCGCGGGCTCGCCCGGGAAGGCGTCGTAGATCGCGTCGAAGGCCAGGGCCGCGGCCTCGTGGTCGCCGGTCACCAGGGCCGCGACGCCCCGGTACCAGACCACGCGCCAGTCGTCGGGCCGTTCGTCCTCCAGGTGCCGCAACGCCTCGTCGGCGGTGTGCGCGTCGCCGTTCTCCAGCCAGGCCCGCACCTGCCGCAGCCGTGTCTCCGCGGACGGGGCCGGCGCGGCCGAGAGGGCGCCGAGGAGCTCGGCGGGCGCGGTCGTCATGAGCCCGGCGAGGAAACCGGCGTTGGGGTCGGTGGGGTCGACGTGCGGGACGGGCAGGGCCAGCGCGGCGGCGGGCGCGTCGACCGGCTTGACGAGCGCCTTGGGGGCGGGGGCGCCGGGGCGCTCGGAGGCGGGGGCGCCCGCGGTGCTCCCGTTGCCTGCGGGGCTCGCGGTGCTCGCGGGAAGGGCGGGACGTCCCGCGGCCGTTCTGCGACCCCAGCGGCCCTGCGGGGCCACCCGCGCCCCGAGCCGGGACACGTCCTCCTCCAGCCTCGGGCACAACTCCGTGTCCGTGACCCGTACTTCGGGACCGAAGAGGGTGGACAGGGAAGGCCTGGCCCGCCCGGTCTGGAGCGAGACGACCTCGCGCAGCACGCCCGTCAGCTGCTCCGCCATCTCCTGGGCCGAGGCGAAACGACGGGCCGGGTCCGGGTCGGTGGCGCGCACCAGCAGCCGGTAGAAGGACTCGTACTGGCGGAAGACCTCGATGTGGTCGGGGTCGGGCAGCGAGTCGACGAAGACGTTGGTGTAGCCCTGGAAGTCGAAGGTCAGGACCGCGAGGGTGCGGCCGACGGTGTAGAGGTCGGAGGCGATGGACGGGCCGACGTCCGCGACCTCGGGGGCCTGGTAGCCGACCGTGCCGTAGATGGCCGACTCGTCGTCGTCCATCCGGCGCACCGCGCCCATGTCGATGAGCTTGAGCTGGTCCTCGGTCTGGATGGCGTTGTCGACCTTGAAGTCGCAGTACAGCAGGTTGCGGCTGTGCAGGTGGCCGAGCGCCTCCAGGGCCTCGATGCCGTACGCGCACGCCTGCTCCACCGGCAGCGGGTCCCGCTTGCCGTCGGCCGAGCGGCGGCCGTTGGCGATCTCCTTGAGCGACTTGCCGCCGACGTACTCCATGACGATGTAGCCGTCGAGGGAGCCGGTGCGCTGGTCGAGGTGTTCGACGAAGTTGTAGATCCGCACGATGTTGGCGTGCTCGATCTCCGCGAGGAAGCGCCGCTCGGAGATCGCCGCCGCCATCGCGTCCTGGTCGCCGGTGTCCAGCAGGCCCTTGAGGACCACCCAGCGGTCGGACACCGCGCGGTCCACGGCGAGGTAGACCCAGCCGAGGCCGCCGTGCGCCAGGCAGCCCGCGACCTCGTACTGGCCGTGCACGATGTCGCCGGACCGCAGCTTCGGCACGAAGGAGTACGGGTGGCCGCACTTGGTGCAGAAGCCCTCCGTGCGTCCGGACCGGTCCCCGCGCGAACGGCCCACCGGCGCCCCGCAGTCGGAGCGCGAGCAGAACCGCTTGCGCTCGGGCACCTCCGGGTTCTCCAGGACCATCACCCGCGGGTCGGGCCGCGGCACCCCGGGCACCTCGACCAGGCCCGCGCCGAGCCGGCCGCGCCCGGTCGAACCCGCCGACGAGCCGGAGCTGCGCACCGACACGGAACGGCCCGTGGACTTCCCCGAGACCGAGCGCGACAGCCGTCCCGACACCGAGCGCCGGGACTTCGACGAGTGCGACGACGTACGTGAGGAACCGCGGCCGGTGGGGCGGGAACCGCCGCTGCTCCGGGAGTCCCCGCCCTCGCCCGTGGTGCCGCTGGGCACCGAGCCGGCGCGGCCGCTCCCCGAGACCACCGGCGCGAGGCCGCAGGTGTCGCAGTACAGCTCCCCGCCGCCCATGTCCTCGTACGTGCCCTCGCAGCCGGGCCGCTGGCATGGCTGCTGTTCCTGACTCATGACGTCGACTCCCCCCTGCTGTCCTCGGGACCGCTCTGCTGTGGCACCCGAGGCGGGCTCAGCAGTTCGGCCGCCGCGTGCTGGTACCGCAGCACGGCCTGTTCGGCGACCCTGAGGTCGCAGGGCGCGCTCCACAGCATCCGTCGGGCCGCGTCGTAGCGCTCGATCAGGAAGGGGTCCTCGGCCAGGCCGTGCCGGGCGACCTTCGCCTTGTAGGCGTCGAGCCGGCCGCGCAGCTCCGCGCGGACCGCGAGCGGCGCGGTGACGGCCGTCAACGACTCGCGGGCGCGCAGCAGTTCGTCCTCCGCCTTCTGCTCGAGGGACTCCAGGAGCGGGGACAGGCGGTGCCACTGGGCGTGTCTGCGGTACTCGGCGGCGGTCGCCAACTGCTCCTGGAGTGCGGTCGGCGGCCCGCTGACGACCGGCACCTCGGTGGCGGCGATCTTGGCGAGGACCTCCCCGCGCGCGGTACGCGCCTCGGCGAGCGTGCGGTCCGCGCGGGAGAGCACGTCCCGCAGCTTGACCAGGCGGGCCTCCGCGTCCTGCCGGACGGTGAGCACGGCGTCGATCTCCCGGCGCACCTCCTCCAGGGCCCGCGCCTCGCGGTCGTACGCCGTGGTGTCCGGCCGGCCGCCGCCCGGCGCCGAACTGCCCTGGGCCCGCTGCCAGAAGGCGAGCGGGTCGGAGATCACCTGCTCGCGCAGCGAGGTCAGGGTGCGGGTGATGCGCTCCAGGTCGTCGCCGGCCGGGTGTTCGCCGGGGCGGACGCCGACGGAGTGCGCGAGCCTGCGGGTGCGCTGGAGTTCGGCGGACAGCAGGTCTATGCGGGCGGGCAGCGCCGACCACACCGCGTCGGCGGCGACGACGATGTCCAGGCTCGTGGCGTACAGCTCGTTCATCCGCTCCACGAGGGTGACGAGCGTGAACTGTTCGCTGAGCTTGCTCGAACTGCCCTGGAGAGTGGGCGCGTTGGCCGTGGCGGTGGCGGAGCCCGCGACCGTCACCCCCTCGCCGCGCAGCAGTTCGGTCAGCTCCACCAGGTCCTCACGGCTGGACCAGCGGCGCCGGGAGCGGATCTCGCGGGCCGCACGCAGGGCGTCCGAGTACGCGTCGAAGTACGCCCACAGCAGGGTGATCGAGGCGTCGGCGGACTCCCAGCGCTCCTTGGTCACGCCGGTGAGGTCGGCACCTTCCAGGAGTCTGCGGCCCGCGTGGTCCTGGAGAGCGAGGAGCGAGGTCTCGATGGCCTCGTGCTCCGCGCCGAGCCGCGCCAGCGCACGGTCCACCTCGTCCCGGTCCATCACCGGCCCGGGGGGTCCCGTGACGCCCATCGATCACCTCTCGCTGCTGAAGGGTTGCCCAGTGGTTGTTCGTCTTCGGCCGTTCGTCAGCTCTTGCGCAAGTACTTCGGGGGCGGCGGCTGCGACTCCGCCGAGCTCTTGTCCAGTGTGGCGGACAGCCACCTGTCGTACGAGGCCTGCCAGCCGTCGGCGGTGTCCTTGCGGTAGTCCACCAGGATCTGGTTGACCCGCCGCACCAGATCGTCGGCGTCGCTCTTCATCGCCACGCCGTAGTACTCGGTGGTGAAGGGGGCGGTGCCCTTCAGCTCGACCGTCGGGTCCTGGGCGGCCTGGCTGGCGCCCAGCGCGCCGTCCGTGACCACGGCGTCGACCTCGCCGAGCTGGAGCCGGACGAGGCAGTCCAGCTGGTTGGGGACGGTCCTGATGTCCTTCGCGGCGACGTACTTCTTCGTGCCCTCGTCGTCCTCCAGCTGGGAGAAGGCGGTCGAGCCCGCCGCCACGCAGACCTTCTTCCCGGCCAGGGTGCCGTCGTAGCCCTTGACGGCCGAGGACTTGGGGGCGAGGACCTGCTGACCGGTCTTGAAGTACGGCGCGGAGAACGCCACGTCGTCCAGGCGCTTGCAGTTGATCGTCATCGTGCGGACGACCATGTCCACGTAGCCCTTCTGGATCGCCGGGATGCGCTGGTTGGTGGGGATCGCCTTGAACAGCACGGCGTTCGGGTCGCCGAGGATGTCCTGCGCGATCCGGTGCACCAGGTCGATGTCGAAGCCCTCGAGGTCGGCGCCGGGCCCGCCGTTGGGGTTGCGGTAGCCCCAGCGGTAGCTGTTCTGGTCGATCCCGACCCACAGCTTGCGCTGCGCGCCCTTGCGGGCCTTGATCCTCTCTATGGTCGCGCCGTCCTGGCCCGACGGGGACAGGGTCTGGTACTCGGGGTGCGCCTTCTTCGCCGGGTCGTCGCACGCCTTGCCGTCCGCCGCCTGCTGGGCGTGGGCCAGCTCGGAGCCGCCGGTGCCGCCGTCGCCCTGGGAGCGGGCCAGCGGCAGCAGCAGGGCGAGGGCGAGCACCAGGGCGCACACGGCCGCCATCGCTCCGACGCCGCCCCAGCCCTCGAGACCGGTCCGCACCCGTCCACGTATCCGCATCGTCACGCCCCCTCTCACCGGTACTCCGACAGCCTGCGCCCGATGCCGAGGACCGCGCCGGCGGCGCCCAGCACGGCCAGGACGGCGGCTCCCGCGGACAGGCCGGTCATCGCACCCAGGCCGTCGTCCGCCGACCGCCTGAACTCCTTCTCCTCGTGCTTCAGGGCGAGGTCGAGGTTGTGGTCGACGCTGTCGAAGCACTCGCGCGTCGCGCCCTTGTCACCTATGACCTGGTCCAGCGCCGCCTTGTAGTTGCCGTCGTTGTCCCGGTCGCGGGCGGTCCTGTGGCGCTGCTTCCACACCGCCATGTTGCCCTCGGCCTCCGTGACCGGCTTCCTGCCCACGGTGTCGTCGGCCAGCTTCGACGCCGTGGCGAGACCCTTGCCGAGAGCGTCCATGTTCTGGTTGAAGGCGTAGTCGTAGGCGTCGTAGGTGGTCTCCTTGCCCTGGGCGTCCGTCACCACCTTCGTCTCCGCGCCGCGGGACACCAGGGTGAGGTTCTCGTTGCCGCGTGCCTTCAGGGAGGCGATCCGGGCGTCGTGCAGCACGTTGAGCGAGCGCACGCCGTGGTCGTAGGAGGCGTTCAGGCCCGCGCGCGCGAAGCCGTGGCCGACGACCAGCCACAGCAGGACCACCGTGGCCGTCGCGGTGGCGGCGACCAGGCCGTGGTTGAGGACCCGGTTGGTGCGCCGGTAGTTGCGGTGCTGGGCCCAGGCCAGGCCGGCGAGCGCGAGGACGCCGAGGCCGATCGCGGCCCACGGGTAGGGCGTGGCGCCGGCGTAGTCGGCGCGCAGCCGCTGGTTCTCGCTGGTGTAGAGGTTCTGCGCCTTCGGAAGCATCTGCTGCTGCATCTTCTCGTTGGCGTAGCGCAGATAGGCGCCGCCGACCGGGAAGCCCTGGCGGTTGTACACACGGGCCTGCTCCACCAGCCCCTTGTACTCCGGCAGCAGGGTGTTGAGCTCGGCCACGGTCTTCGCGGCCGGGGAGCCCGGGTCGGAGTTCGAGGCCGCCTCGACCAGACCGGCCGCGGCCTTGCTGATGTCCCTCTCGTAGCGGTCGCGGGAGGCGGCCGACTCCTGGCCACCGCTGAGGAATCCGCTGGAGGCCGTGGTGTTGGCGTCGGCCAGGTACAGGTAGATGTCGGCGGCGGCGCTGCTGAGCGGCTGGCTCTTGTGCAGCACGTCGTCCGCGGCCACGGCCCGGTCGTTGGTCTGCCAGGCGGTCACCGCGCCGAAGAGGACGACGAGCAGGGCGAGCCCGGCGCCGATGATCCGCAGCCGGCCCGGTTCGGTGGTGGCGGCCGCGCGCAGCTGGTCGAAGCCCTCGGCGAAGGCCGTACGGCGGCGGACGGGCACCTCGGCCGCCGGTACGGGCGGCGGTGGTGGCACGACGGGTGACGGCCCCGTCGGCTGCGGTGGCACGGACGGCATCGTGGGCACCCCGGAACCCGGTGGTGCCGTGCTGCTCTTCGGCGGGTGTGTCACTGTTTGACCTCCCCCATGGTCATCCGTCGCCGCAAGTATCGCTGCCGGGACCGACATCCGCACCGGGCTTCACTCGATCTTGATCGGATCGCAGTGGATCGCCCGCCCGGTCGCGCCCCCCGCACCACCCCTTGCCCATGAATACGCCGCCGGAATCGGTTCGGTTCCCCCTGGGGGGCGCGTAGGGTCGCCGTCGTGCGCGGGGTGCGAGTGGTGTTGATCGGCGGAACGTCGAATACCGGTAAGTCCACGGTCGCCGGGGCGGTCGCCGAGCGGCTCGGTTTCGAGCACCGGTCGACGGACCTGCTGGCGAGACACCCGGGGCGGCCCTGGCGCACGCCGGAGCGGGAGGTGCCGCCGCATGTGGCGGAGCACTACGCGACGCTGCCCGTCGACGAGTTGACCGACTCGGTCCTCGCCCACTACGAGCGCCTGTGGCCGCGCATCGAGGAGCTGATCGCCGAGCACGCCGAGCACCCCGCCGGTCCCGGCCTGGTCCTGGAGGGCTCCGCGCTCTGGCCGGAGCGGGTCGCGGCCCTGGACGTCCCGTACACCGCCGCCGTGTGGCTCACCGCCGACGAGGCGGTCGTCCGCGCCCGGATCCGTGCGGGCGGGCGCTACGACGAGGCGTCGGAACAGGAAAGGTTCCTGATGGACAAGTTCCTGGCCCGGAGCGTGCGGTACCAGTCGCTGATGATGGCCGCCCTGGACCGGCTGGGCCTGGCCCGCGTCGACGTCGGGACGGACAGGTCCGTCTCCGAGGTCGCCGACGCGGTGCTCGCTCAGGCCTCGTAGTACGCCCGCAGCCGCGCCTGGGCCGCCGGGGGCGCCGCGACCCGGTCCAGGCCCAGCAGGGCGGCGCCGAGGACGGGGGAGGCGGTCACCACCCGCGGTACCGCCTTGGGGGCCCGTTCGGCGAGCAGTTCCCTGATGCCGTCGTCGAGTTGGGGGTGCCGGGCCGCCAGGACGCTGCCGCCGAGCAGGACCGGCGTCTCCTCGTCGAGGAGGTCGAGGCGGGTCAGCGCCACCGTCGCCATGGCCACCACCTCGTCGGCGAGGCGGTCGACCAGGGAGCGGGCCACCGGGTCGCCCGCCGCGGCCGTGGCGAACAGCACCGGAGTCAGCTCGTGACGGCGGGCGGGGGCGATGTCCTCCAGGTGCAGCGCCTCGACGAGGGCGTACACGGACGGCAGCCCGAAGTGGGCCGGGAGCACACGCGCGAGGTCGGTGTCGACGCCCCGTCCGTCCTCCGCGCGGGACGCGTGCCACAGGGCCTCCTCGGCGAGCCCCCAGCCGCCGCCCCAGTCGCCGGAGATCCGGCCGAGCGCGGGGAAGCGGGCGGTACGGCCGTCGGGGCGCATGCCGACGCAGTTGATGCCCGCACCGCACACCACGGCGACCCCGCGCGGTTCGGTGACGCCGGCCCGCAGGATCGCGAAGGTGTCGTTGCGGACCTCCACGCTCGCGCCCCACGCGCGCGCGTGCAGGGCCGCCGCCAACCGCTCCTCCTCGACGGGGAAGTCGGCGTTGGCGAGACATGCCGAGACGTGCCCGACGGCGCTCACCCCGGCCGCGGCGAAGGCCCGCCCCACCGCGTCGGCGACGGCGTCCACGGCCGGCTCGACGCCCACCACGGGCGGCCGGAACCCGCCGCCGCGGGCCGTGGCGAGGACGTGTCCGTCGTCCGCCACGACCGCGACGTCGGTCTTGCTGTTGCCCGCGTCGACGGCGAGGACGCATGCGGTCAGGCCCACGCGAGATGCTCCCGGTTGTGTGCGATCAGTCGGTCGGTGAGGCCCTCGGCGTACGCGTACTGGCCGACGAGGGGGTGGGCGAGCAGCGCCTTGAAGACCCGCTCGCGCCCGCCGTGCAGGGCGGCCGTCAGCGCCAGGTCCTCGTAGGCGGTGACGTTGGCCATCAGGCCCGCGAACAGCGGGTCCACGGTGGGTACCGGCAGCGGGGTCGGACCCTTCGGGCCCACCGCCGCCTGCACCTCGATCACCGCGTCGTCGGGCAGGAAGGGCAGCGTGCCCCGGTTGAGGGTGTTGACCACCTGGTAGGGGCTGCCCCCGCCGCCGAGCAGCCCGGCGGCCAGGTCGACCGCCGCCTCCGAGTAGAAGGCGCCGCCGCGCTTGGCGAGCAGCTCCGGCTTCTCGTCCAGGGCCGGATCGCCGTACATCCGGAGCAGTTCCGCCTCCATGGCGGCCACTTCGGCCGCCCGGGACGGCTTGGTGCCGAGTTCCCGTACGACCTCGTCGTGTGCGTAGAAGTAGCGCAGGTAGTACGACGGGACCACGCCGAGCCGCTCCAGGACCGGGCGCGGCAGGCGCAGGTCGGCGGCGATCGCCTCACCGTGCTCGGAGAGCAGCTTGGACAGCACGTCCTCGCCCTCGGGGCCGCCGAGCCGTACCCCCGTCTCCCAGGTGAGGTGGTTGAGGCCCACGTGGTCGAGGTGGACGTCGGCCGGGCTGACGCCGAGCAGCCGGGCGAACTTGCGCTGGAAGCCGATGGCCACGTTGCACAGCCCGACCGCCTTGTGGCCGGCCTGGAGGAGGGCGCGGGTGACGATCCCGACGGGGTTGGTGAAGTCGATGATCCAGGCGTCCGGGTTGGTGCGGCGGACCCGTTCGGCGATGTCGAGGACGACCGGCACCGTGCGCAGCGCCTTGGCGAGGCCGCCCGCGCCGGTCGTCTCCTGGCCGACGCAGCCGCACTCCAGGGGCCAGGTCTCGTCCTGCTGCCGGGCCGCCTGGCCGCCGACGCGCAGCTGGAGGAGCACGGCGTCGGCGCCGTCCACGCCCGCGTCCAGGTCCCGGGTGGTGGTGATCCGGCCGGGGTGCCCCTGCCGGGCGAAGATGCGCCGGGCGAGGCCGCCGACCAGCTCCAGGCGCTCGGCGGCCGGATCGACGAGCACGAGTTCCTCGACGGGCAGGGTGTCGCGCAGCCGCGCGAAGCCGTCGATGAGTTCGGGGGTGTAGGTCGAGCCTCCGCCGACCACGGTGAGTTTCATGGCTTGTCTAACCCTTCACTCCGGTCAGCGTGACGCCCTCGACGAACGCCTTCTGTGCGAAGAAGAACACGAGGATCACGGGGGCCATGACCAGCACGGTCGCGGCCATGGTCAGGTTCCAGTCGGTGTGGTGCATGCCCTTGAAGGACTCCAGGCCGTAGCTGAGCGTCCAGGCGTTCTGGTTCTCCGAGGCGTAGATCTGCGGGCCGAAGTAGTCGTTCCAGGCGTAGAAGAACTGGAAGAGCGCCACGGCCGCGATCCCCGGCCTGGCCATCGGTACGACGACCTTCAGCAGGGTGCGCAGGTCGCCGCAGCCGTCGACCTTCGCCGCGTCCACGTACTCGTTGGGGATCGTCATCAGGAACTGCCGGAGCAGGAAGATGGAGAACGCGTCCCCGAACGCCATCGGGACGATCAGCGGCCACAGGGTGCCCGACAGGCCCAGCTGCTTCGCCCAGAAGAGGTACATCGGGATGATGACGACCTGCGGCGGCAGCATCATCATCGAGATCACCAGCATCAGGGAGAGATTGCGGCCCCGGAAGCGGAACTTGGCGAGCGCGTACGCCACCGGGACCGACGACACGACTGTAAGGACTGTTCCCAGTCCCGCGTAGACCAGCGTGTTGCGCCACCAGGTCAGGAAGCCCGGGGTGTCGAAGACCCGCCGGTAGTTGCCCCATTCCCAGGTGTGCGGGATCAGATCGCGGCTGAGGGCCTGGTTGTCGCTCATCAGCGAGGTCAGGAACACGAACACGAAGGGCAGCGTGAAGAAGAGCGCGGCGGCGATGCCGAGGGAGTGGATCGCCACCCATTCCAGCAGGGCCTTGCGGCGGGCCGTGCGTTCGGCGGGCGAGGCCGGCGACTTCAGCTCCACCGGCCGGTCCAGTACTTGGGTCATGGTCAGTCACCTGCCTGGATGAGACCGCCCCGGCGCCGCATCAGGAACGCGGTGAACACCATCGACAGGGCGAAGAGGACGAGGGCGACGACACACGCGGAGCCGTAGTCGAAGCGCTGGAAGCCGAGGTTGTAGACAAGTTGGGGGAGGGTCAGCGTGGACTTGTCCGGGTAGCCGGGCTCGAACTGGGTGCCCGCGCCCTGGATCACCCCGGAGGCGACCTTTCCGGCGATCAACGGCTGTGTGTAGTACTGCATGGTCTGGATCACGCCGGTGACCACGGCGAACATCACGATCGGTGAGATGTTGGGAAGGGTGACGAACCGGAACCGTTGCCACGCCGACGCCCCGTCCAGCTCGGCCGCCTCGTACTGCTCCTGCGGCACGTCGAGCAGTGCCGCCATGAAGATGACCATCAGGTCGCCGATGCCCCAGAGGGCGAGCAGGGTGAGGGCTGGCTTGGACCAGGTGGGGTCGTTGAACCAGCCCGGTGCCGGGATGCCGACCTTCTCCAGGATCGAGTTGACCGGTCCCGTACCGGGGTTGAGCAGGAAGGCGAAGGCCATGGTGGCCGCGACGGGCGGGGCCAGGTAGGGCAGGTAGAAGAGGGTGCGGAAGACGCCGGTACCCGTCTTGATCTTCGTGATGAGCATGCCGACGCCGAGGCCGAACACGACCCGGAGGGACACCATCACCACGACCAGCCACAGGGTGTTGCGCAGGGCGGGCCAGAAGAAGGGGTAGTCCTCGAAGACGTACGTCCAGTTCTTCGTCCCGCTCCAGGTCGGCGGCCTGAAGCCGTCGTAGTGCATGAACGAGAAGTAGACCGTGGAGATCAGCGGGTAGGCGAAGAAGACCGAGAAGCCGATCAGCCAGGGCGACATGAAGGCGATGGTCCGCAGTGCCGACCTGCGGCGCTTGGAGGCGAGGGTGATCGTCGCAGCCATTACTTCGCCTGCGCGATGTCCGTGTCGATCTGCTTGGCCGCGTCGGCGAGGCCCTTCTTCAGATCGGTGACCTTGCCGCTCTCGTAGGCGTAGCCGAGGTCCTGGACGGTGGTGAGGTAGACACCGCCGTTGATCGAGGACGGGGCGGTCGTCGAGTGCGGGTTCGCGGCGATGTCCAGGAAGGTCTTGAAGCGCGGGTCGTACTTCAGCTTCGGTGACTTCAGGGCCGCGAGCGTCGAGGGCACGTTGTGGATGGCGTTGGAGAAGCCGACCACGGCGTCCGTGTCCGTGGTGATGTACTTCAGGAACTCCCAGGCCGCGTTCTGCTTGGTGCTGTTGGCGGCGATGCCGGCGATGGTGCCGGTGATGTAGCCCTTGCCGTACTGGTCCGCCTGGTCGTCCGGGACGGGCAGCGGGGCCACGCCGATCTCGAAGCCCGGCTTGGCGTCCACGGCCATGCCCAGCCGCCACTCCCCGTCGAGCTGCATGGCCACCTGGCCGGTCTGGAAGGGGTGCTTGGGGCCCCACTCGTCGCCGAGACCGGAGCGGTACTTCTCCAGCTTCTTGTAGCCGCCGAGTTCGTCGACGAGCTTCTTCTGGAGAGTGAAGGCGGCGGCGACGGCCGGGTCGGTGGCGATCGTGGACTTGCCCGCCTTGTCGAAGTAGGTGGGTGAGAACTGGCCCAGGTAGTGCTCGGTCGTGGTCTCCCAGCCGTGGTAGTCCGGCATGAACCCGAGCTGCTTGTACGACTCGCCCTGGGGGATCGTCAGCTTCTTCGCGTCGGTCGCGAACTCGGACCAGGTCTTGGGCGGGTTGGTGATCCCGGCCTTCTGGAACGCCGTCTTGTTGTAGTAGAGCCCGTACGCGTCACCGAGGAGCGGCGCGGCACAGCGGTCGCCGTCGAACTGCGTGTACTGGTTCATCGCGGCCGGGAAGGTGGTGTCCGGGTCGATGCCCGACTTCTTGAAGAACGGGTTCAGGTCGGCCAGCGCGCCCGAGGAGCAGAACTTGCCCACGTTGTTCGTGGTGAACGACGAGATGACGTCCGGGGCTTTGGGGCCGCCCGTGCGCAGCGCCTGGTTGATCTTGTCGTCGGTCATGTTGCCGACGATGTTGACGTGGATGTTGGGGTGCGCCTTCTCGAAGCCCGCGACCAGCGCCTTCACTCCCGCCACCTCGGAGTCCGCGCTCCAGGCGTGCCAGAAGTTGATGGTCGTCTCCTTGGACGCGTCGTCGTCGGCTCCGGAGGAGGCCTGGCCGGTACAGGCGGTGGTGACGAGCACGGCGGACACGGTCAGGGCAAAAGCCGCTTTTCGGGCGGACGAGGGGATGGCTGAGCGCATGACGAGGTCTCCCAGGGGCGGGCGGTGAGGTGAGGGTGTGGGGGAGTCTGAGGATCAGCGCGAGGTGTCGAAGACCTCGTCGCGGGTGGCCGCGAGCGCGCTCTCCAGCGCGCCGCGCAGCACGGGGTGTTCACGGACGTCGCCGACGACCAGCCGGGGCCGGGAGGCTGCCAGTTCCTCCAGCTCGTCCTGGACGAGGGCGCGCAGGGTGTCGCCGCCGGCGGTGAGCGAGGCACCGCTGAGGACGACGAGTTCGGGATCGAGGACGGACACGAGGGAGGCGAGACCGGTGGCCAGACGGGTGGCGTAGGTCTCCAGGAGCAGCCGGTTCAGGACGGTGTCCTCGGTGGCGGCTCGCTCCACGAGGGCGGCGGCGGCCTCGGCGTACGGCCCGGAGGGGATGTCCGTCATGCCGAGCTCACGGGCGAGGCGGGGGATGGCCTGGGAGCCGGCGAGCTCCTGGTAGCCACCACTGTTGGCCTTGGTGACATGCCGTACCAGGGGTGCTCCGGGAACCGGCAGGAAACCTACCTCTCCCGCGCCGCCGGTCCAGCCTCGGTGCAGTCGGCCGCCGAGGACCAGGGCGGCGCCGAGGCCGCCCTCGTTCCACAGCAGCACGAAGTCCTCGTGCCCGCGGGCCGCGCCGAGCCGCTGCTCGGCCACGGCGACGAGGTTGACGTCGTTCTCGTACTCGACCGGCATCGGCAGGGTGGCGGCGATCTCGTCGAGGAGGGCCGGGGTGTGCCAGCCGGGCAGGTGGGAGGCGTAGCGCAGTCGGCCGGTGTTGGGGTCGAAGGCGCCAGGGGTGCCGATGACGAGCCGGTGGAGGTCGCCGCGGGCGAGTCCGGCCGCCTTCACGGCGCCGTCCAGGGCATCGGTGACCTGCCGGACGACGGACTGGGTGGGCCGCCGTCCCGGGGTCGGGAGTTCGTAGGAGCCCACGGTGCGGCCGGTGATGTCGGCGACCGCGGCGAGGATGCGCTCGGGGGTGACGTCGAGCCCGGCGGCGTACGCGGCGGTCGGGTCGACCTCGTACAGCTGGGCGTTGGGACCCGGCCTGCCCTCGCTGGTACCGGTGGCGAGGACGAGCCCCGACGCCTCCAGGCGGGCCAGGAGCTGGGACGCGGTCGGCTTGGACAGCCCGGTGAGCTTGCCGATCCGGGTGCGGGAGAGGGGGCCGTGCTCCAGCAGGAGGTCGAGCGCGGCACGGTCGTTCATGGCGCGAAGCGTGCGTGGTGTGCCTGCCATGGGTGCCCCTCTCCGTGACTACAGGGAAAAGACGACTCTAGAGAAAGAAGACTGTTAGGAAGGTTTCCTATCGGATGCAGGGAACATAGGTCTGGACCTCAGGAGAGTCAAGAGGGGGCGAACCAAGAACCCCCGCAGGAAACGGAGTCGTTACCTGCGGGGGCCTGAGAGTGGGGGACGGCGGCGGGAGTGGTTAACGCACGTCGACGTAGTCGCCCGCGGCCGTAGCCGCACCGGTGGTGGCCGTGCCCGCGAAGACGTACCGGTAGTAGCCGTCCTTGGTGGCCTTCGTGGTCGTCTTCAGCGCGCCGCCGGTCCCGGAGGTCACCGTCTTGAGGGTCGTGTAGCCGGTGGCCCCCTTGGCGCGGAACTGGAGGGTGGCCCTCTGGGAGACGTAGCCGGCGTACTCGCTGCTCTGCCAGTCGGCCCGGGTCAGCTTGCCGGTGACCGTGAGGGTCGCCCCCTTCTTCACCGGTTCGGGGGCCGCGTCCGCGGTGAGCCTGGCCGCACGCTTGATCTGGACGCCGCTGCCGAGCGGGCCCCAGGCGTCGTAGGTGTAGCCGAGGCTGATGTGACCGTCCGAGCCGTCGTCGTCCTGGTCGATCTTGCTGTAGAGGCCGGCCGCCTTCCAGGTGGTGGCGTCCGCGTTCGAGTACAGGGAGCCCTCGGAGTCGATCGCCAGGATCTCCTTGCACGACTCGGTGACGGTGGTGTCCGTCGTTGCGGTCGTGGTGCAGGTGGGGGCGTTCTCGGGATCGATCTCGTTCGCCATCCTGCTGAGCGTGCCCCGGTAGAGCAGGACGCCCGCGAACGTCTTCTTGTAGTCGATCGTCAGGTCGGACGGCCGGGTCAGCGTGTACGTCACCGGTACCTTCACCGAGCCGGTGGTGCCGGCGACGACGGCCTTGCCGCCGTTGACCGTGACGCCGGAGAAGACCAGGTCCGGGCTGGTGGTGGCCGACGCGGCGGGCGCGATCAGGCCGGTCAGGGCCAGGGCACCGGACGCGGCGATGCCTATGGCGAGCTTTCTCATGTGTTTCCCCACATTCGAAACGGGCCCCTGGGCGTTGCGCTCCAGAACAAGGGCCCGTTGTGGGGGCGACGCTAGATGATCATGCTTGTGGGGGGAATGGGCCCTTCACGTGAAGATGGTGAGAATGCGGCCTACTTCGCCGCCGGGCGCTGCGCCGGGGCCGACGCCAGCGGGGAGGCCGCCGCGTGCTGGGGGGACTCGGAGTTCGAGAAGACCGAGGGGGCCGCCACCGCCGCGCTCGGGTCGGCGGGCTCCTCCTCCGCGGGAACCGTCGCACCGCCGACGATACGGATGTCCGCCGCGTCGAAGGCGTGCTTGATGCGCCAGCGCAGCTCGCGCTCCACCGTCAGGGCCTTGCCCGGCATCGTCTTGGCGGAGACCCGCACCACCATGGAGTCCAGCAGGACGCTGTCCAGGCCGAGGACCTCGATCGGGCTCCACAGGAGCTCGTTCCAGGGCTCCTCCTTGCTCATCTTCTCGGCGACCTCGCCCAGGACCCGCTTCACCTTGTCGAGGTCCTCGGAGGCCCGCAGGGTCACGTCCACGCCGGCCGTCGCCCAGCCCTGGGAGAGGTTGCCGATCCGCTTGACCTCGCCGTTGCGGACGTACCAGATCTCGCCCTGGTCGCCGCGGAGCTTGGTGACCCGCAGGCCGACCTCGATGACCTCGCCGGAGGCCACACCCGCGTCGATGGTGTCGCCGACGCCGTACTGGTCCTCCAGGATCATGAAGACCCCGGAGAGAAAGTCCGTGACGAGGTTGCGGGCGCCGAAACCGATCGCCACACCCGCGACACCGGCCGACGCCAGCAGGGGCGCCAGGTTGATCTCGAAGGCCCCCAGGACCATCAGGGCGGCCGTGCCCAGAATGATGAAGCTCGCCACCGAGCGCAGCACCGAGCCGATCGCCTGCGAGCGCTGCCGCCGCCGCTCGTTGTTGACGAGCAGCCCGCCGATCGCGGTGCCGTCGACCGCCTGGGCGGTGCGGTTCATCCGGTCGATCAGCTTGGTGATGGCCCGCCGCACGACCATTCTCAGCACCCCGGCGATCACCAGGATCAGCAGGACGCGCAGGCTGATCGCCAGCCAGGTCGACCAGTTCTGCTCGACCCAGCTGGCGGCGTTCGTCGCGCTCTCCTGGGCGTCCTGGAGGGACGGGACCGTCACGGCGGACGGCGACTCCGAGGGAGTCGGCGTCGGTGACGAACCGGCGGCCAGTAGGACGGCGGACAAGGACACGGCAGGTACCTCCAGGTGCTTGCGTCTGCCGTCCGGCAGGGCGGTCAAGGTCACGAAAAGGTCACCGGTACGGCAGAACAACCACACTAACGGTGCATCGTGTGGGGATCGTTGCCATGTACGAGGGAGAGACGGGCTTCACCTGGGGATGAAGAAATGTGTGGTCGAAAACACTCCCAGCCCGTTACCGGGACATGGTGGCGTTTCTCCCGGCCAAGAGGGGAGACTGACCTCAGATCGTCCCGGCGCGAGCCACGCGCCGCCGACGCCCAAGGAGGCATCCGTGCCGCATGTCCTGGTCCTCAACGCGTCGTACGAGCCTCTCGGCGTCGTACCGCTCCGCCGCGCGCTCGTCCTCGTCCTGGAGAACAAAGCGGTCTCCCTGGAGGAATCCGGCGCCTTCATGCACAGCGCGACCGTCACAGTCCCCGCACCCAGCGTGGTCCGGCTCAAAAGGTTCGTCAGGGTTCCTTACCGAGGTCCTGTGCCTCTCACCCGCAGGGCGCTCTTCGCGCGCGACGGGGGCCGGTGCATGTACTGCGGTGGCGTCGCAACCAGCGTCGACCACGTCATCCCGCGCAGCCGCGGGGGCAAGCACGTCTGGGACAACGTGGTGGCGTCCTGCCGCCGCTGCAACCATGTGAAGGCCGACCGACACCTGTTCGAAATCGGCTGGCGGCTGCGCCACAAACCCGCTCCACCCACCGGTCTGGCCTGGCGCATCATCGGCACCGGGCATAGGGACCCGCGCTGGCTGCCCTACTTGCAGCCGTACGGCGCGGAGGACGCCATGGCCCGGATCGACGGCATCTCAGCCTGACGACGATCCGGGCCTTTGTGCAGCCGCCCACGCGCGTGTGCCGCAGCCGCCCACGCGCGTGTGCCCGCGGCTCGGCTCCGGCCCCGGAGGCCCCCCGTACCTCCGGGACCGGACACTCATGCCCTCACGTGTACCGCAGCTCCGCCGGGCGGACCGAGCGGCGCAGCAGCGGCAGTGAGGTCGCGGCGGCGAGGAGACAGGCCGCGTAGACGCCGAGCGGGACCAGGAGGGCGGCGTACGGCGTGACCGGGGCCCCGTCCGCGGTGAGGCGGGCGTAGCAGACGCCGATCGTCATGCCCCCGGCGCCGCCCAGCAGCAGTGCGGGCCCGAGGGGCAGGGCGGTCTCCAGCAGCAGCGCCCGGCCCAGGACCGACCGGGGTACCCCGGCGGCGGTCTGCGCGGCCAGTCCGCGGCGCCGGGCGGCCAGGGACTCGACGGTGCCGACGGCGAGGCCGCCGAGGGTGATCGCGAGGGCGACGAGGATCGCCAGCGCGGTCAGGTCGAGCCCCGCCTCGTAGTACGACATGCTCGCGGCGAGCCGGTCCGGGCCCTTGGCGTGGAGATCGGCCAGGAACGCCTGGCGGACGCCCACGTACGCCGTTCCGACGACCGTCACCAGCAGCACCGCCGCGTGTGTGCGGGCCGCGGCCCACGGGTCCTCGCGCAGCCGTTCCGCCGCGATCAGCGTGGCCGCCGTACGGGCCCGGCGGGCGAGCACCCGGCCCGTCACCCTGGCCGTCCCGCCGACGAGCCCCAATGCGGCCGCGCCGACCACCACGAGCAGACCGGCCACGATCAGCGGCGGCCCGCCGTAGGCAGGCGTGCGCTCGGGCCCTCCTCGGGAGGTGAGGGCCACGGCGACCGGTGCCGAGGCGGCCAGGAGCAGCACCGCGGCCGCGAGCAGCAGCCCCGAGGTCCGCCCCGAACGCGGTCGCACCCGCCGTACCCGCCCCAGCGGGGAGGCCACCACGCGACGCAGGGCCACCGCGCCCGCGGCCGCGCCCAGCACCGGCACGCCGAGCCCGGTCATCGCGACCCCGGCCCAGGCGAGCGCGGGCGGGTTCTCCCACCCGGTCAGCATCACGACCACGGCGGCGGACGTCGTCAGCGCCGAGCCGAGCAGACAGGCCAGGCCCGTCTCCAGCGCGGAGATCCGCCGTACCTGTGCGGGCGTGGCGCCGGCCAGCCGCAGTGCGGCCAGTCGCCGGTCGCGGTGCACGGCTCCGATCCGGGCGCACTGGCCCAGGAAGCCGAGCACGGGGACCAGCAGGAGCAGCAGGGTGACGATCACGCCGGAGCGGGTGCCGGGCTGGTCGAGGAGACCTGCGGCCAGGGAGACGGCGTACTGCCCCTGGAGCGAGGCGAGCGCGGCCGCGGCCAGCGCGAACCCGGTCGCGAGCGCCGCACCGAGCGCCGTGAGCCCCACCCGCCACCACTCACGCCGGTCGGAACCCCGGGTGAGCAGCCAGGCCAGACGGAGGTCGGTGCCCAGCGTGCTTCTGGCACGGGCGGCGAGGTCGGTGCTCAGCGAGTCTCCGGCGCGGGCGAGGTCGGTGCTCACGCGGCCACCTCCGTGGCGGCCGCGATCCCGTCGGCCATCCGGACCTCGCGGTCGGCGTAGGCCGCCACCTGTGGGTCGTGGGTGACGAGCAGGATCGCGGTGCCGGACTCGCGGGCCGTGCGGACCAGGGCGGTCATGACCTGTTCGCTCGCCAGGGAGTCCAGCGCACCGGTGGGCTCGTCGGCGAAGACGACCCTCGGGCCGGTGACCAGTGCCCGGGCCAGCGCGGTCCGCTGGGCCTGGCCACCGCTCATCTCACCGGGCCGCAGCTCGGACCGGCCGCGCACACCGAACCGCTCCAGCCACTCGCCGGCCCGGGTGTGCGCCTGGGCGCGCGAGGTGCCGGCGAGCAGCAGCGGCAGTGCCACGTTGTCGAGCGCGGTCAGCTCCGGGATCAGCTGCCCGAACTGGAAGACCACGCCGAACTCGGTGCGGCGCAGCTCGCTCAGCCGCTTCTCGGGCAGCTGGTCGAGGCGCTCACCGCCGTAGGACACCGCACCGGTGTCGGGGCGGACGATCCCGGCCAGGCAGTGCAGGAGCGTCGACTTCCCGCTGCCGCTGGTGCCGGTGACGGCGAGGATCTCGCCCGCGTCCAGCCGCAGCGAGGCACCGCGCAGGGCCTCCGTCCTCCCGTCCGCCTTGCCGTACGCCTTGCCGAGGTCGCGCCCTTCGAGAAGTGGCACCGAAGTGTCCCCCTTGCTGCTCATGCCGAGTCGACCTCGGCGGTCAGAGTGGTGAGCCGGGCCGCCGTGGTGGTCATCCAGCGGAGGTCGGCGTCCAGGTGATTGAGGGCGTAGTCCGCCGAGAGCACGGTCGCGAGGTCGGCTCCGGGGGCCGTCTTGACCGCCGTGAGTTCCCGCATCCGCGCCATGTGGGCGGCACGCTGGGCCCTCAGGTAGGCGTCCGGGTCGCCTCCGGCCAGGATCGAGACGACCACCTTGGCGAAGATCTCGTTCGTCACGAAGGGCGCCGGCGGGGCGATCTGCCCGGCCCACTCGGCCAGTTCCCGTGCTCCCTCGTCGGTCGCGCGGTACTTGGTGCGCTCCGGGCCGCCGTCCGAGTCGGTGCCGTCGACCTCGGCGAGACCGTCCCGGACCAGGCGCTGGAGGGTCGTGTAGACCTGCCCGTAGGCGAGCGGACGGGCCTGCGGGAAACGGTCGTCGTGGCGTCGCTTGAGGTCGTAGCCATGGCTCGGCCCACCGGCGAGCAGCCCCAGCAGGATGTGACGGGTGCTCATGGAGATCAGTATGCATCACGTATATGTACTGAGTGAATAGTGGTCGCTGAACATGGCTCCCGTGTGATCGGTGGACGGGAGCGGCGGCGGCACGGAACATGACGAACAGCACGTTCTCCCCTCCGGTACGTCTGCCTTCGCGTCCACTGGGTAGGGCTGCGGTAACCCCCGTCGTCGTACTCGACCAAGGAGGCCCCCGTGGCCGCACCGGCACACCTTCTGCTCCCGGCCCCGTCCAAACCCGGGGCGCCCGCTGACCACTTCTGTGTCTTCAGCGCCGAGGGCGCCTGCACCGAGACCCCCCTGACCAGCGAACCGCCCCTGCCCGACGCCGAACCCCTCACCAGCGAACCGCCGCTCGCCGACGCCTCCCCCCTGACCAGCGAGTCCGACACCTACCCGGAGCCCGGCCCGGCCGGCGGGTCCTACGACCACCTGGAGCCCTAGATGGCGGCGCCCCCCGGTCCGGAGCTGACCCGGCTCGCCGAGTCCTACGGCGTCGCCGCCTCCTACCAGCCCGCCCCGGACCGTACGGTCGCCGCCTCCGCCACCGCCGTCACCCTGGCCCTGGCCGCGCTGGGCGTCGAGACGGACGACCCGGCCGCCGCCCTCGCGGCCCGCGAGCGCGAGCTGAGCGCCCGCCTGCTGCCGCCGACGGTGGTGTGCTGGAGCGGCAGCCCGCCCGCGTTCGCCGCCGGCCTGCCCGAGGGCACCCGGCTGCGCATCGTGACCGAACAGGGCGAGACGCGGGACTCGGCCGACCGGCTCCCGCCCGGGGTCCACCGGTTGACCGCCACCGCCCCCGACGGCCGCACCGCCGACGCCCACCTGATCGTGGCCCCGCCCCGGCTGCCCGCGCCGCCCGGGCGGTCGTACGGCCTCCTCGTCCAGCTCTACTCCCTGCTCTCGCACCGCTCCTGGGGCATGGGCGACCTCGGTGACCTCGCCGAACTGACCTCCTGGGCGGGCCGCGCGCTCGGTGCCGGCTTCGTCCAGGTCAACCCGCTGCACGCGGCCGTGCCCGGCCCTCCGACCGACCCCTCGCCCTACCGGCCCTCCTCGCGCCGCTTCCCCGACCCGGTGCACCTGCGGATCGAGGGCATCCCCGAGTACGTCCATGTCGCCGACCCCGACCGGCTCGAGGCCCTGCGCGAGCGGGCCGAGCGGTTGCGGGAAGCCGTGCTGGAGAAGGGTGCCCTGATCGACCGGGACGCCGTGTGGGAGCTCAAGCGGGAGGCGCTCGAACTCGTCCGCCAGGTCCCGCTCGGACCAGGCCGCCGTGCCGCCTACGCCGACTACCTCGCCGAGGGCGGCCAGGCGCTGGAGGACCACGCGACCTGGTACGCGCTGGCGGAGGTGCACGGCTCGGACCGGCGCACCTGGCCGGCCGGCCTCCAGGACCCGCGGTCCGCCGAAACAGCCCGCGCCCGCCGCGAGTTGATGGACAGCGTCGACTTCCACTCCTGGCTCGCCTGGCTCACCGAGAGCCAGCTGACCGCCGCACAGCGGGCCGCGCGGGAGGCGGGGATGCCGGTCGGCGTCGTCCACGACCTCGCGGTGGGCGTGCACCCCGAGGGCGCGGACGCCTGGGCCCAGCAGGCGTACTTCGCGGCCGGGATGTCCGTAGGAGCGCCTCCGGACGCCTTCAACGCGCGCGGCCAGGACTGGGGGCTGCCGCCATGGCGCCCGGACCGGCTCGCGGAGTCGGGTTACGAGCCGTACCGGCAGCTCCTGCGGGCCCTCTTCCGATACGCCGGCGCGCTGCGCATCGACCACGTCATGGGGCTGTTCCGGCTCTGGTGGGTGCCACAGGGGCATCCGCCGACCGAGGGGACCTACGTCCGCTACGACGCGGAGGCGATGCTCGCCGTGCTCGTCCTGGAGGCCTCGCGGGCCGGGGCGCTGGTGATCGGGGAGGACCTCGGGACGGTGGAGCCCGGTGTACGCGAGGCCCTGCGCGAGCGGGGGGTGCTGGGGACCTCGGTGCTGTGGTTCGAACGGGACTGGGAGGGGGACGGCCGGCCGCTGCCCCCGGAGCGGTGGCGCGCGGACTGCCTCGCCACCGCGACCACCCACGACCTGCCGCCGACCGCCTCCCGCCTCACCGGGGAACACGTCGAACTGCGGGACGGCCTGGGTCTGTTGACGCGGCCACTGGAAGAGGAGCGCGCGGAGGCCGCCGCCGACACGGGGGAGTGGCTGGAGCTGCTGGCCCGCCTCGGTCTCCTGCACGGCACGGGGGGCGGCGCCGACCCCTCCTCCGAGGAGGCCCAGATCCAGGCGGTGCACCGGTTCCTCCAGCGGACCCCGGCGCGGATGGTGGGCGTGTGGCTGCCGGACACGGTGGGGGACCGCCGGCCGCAGAACCTGCCGGGGACGTGGGACCAGTACCCGAACTGGCGGCTGCCGATCGCGGACGGGGAGGGGCGGGCGGTGACACTGGAGGACCTGGCGTCGTCGGCCCGGCTGCACGCGTTGATGGAGGTGCTGCGGGGGCTGTAGGGGCTCGGGGCGGGCGCTGTAGGGCTCCTGGGTGGGTGCCGAAGGGTTCTTGGGCGGGGACGGCCCGGGACGCTTTAACGCACCCCGGACGCGCGGCCCCGTCCGACGTTCGGTACTTTTGGCCCCGTGGACAAGAAGAACGCCCTGCGCGCCGGCGCCCTGGCTGCCGGTACGACGCTGATGATGCTGCTCATGTCGGTTCCCGCCTCGGCGCTGACCCGCGACGACGGCGACGACCCGGGCACGGGTCTGAGCGTCATCGAGACGCTGGGCCTCTTCGTCGTGGCCCCGCTCGTGCTGTTCGGGGTCATCGCCGGGCTGGTGATGGTCCTGGACAAGTCCAAGAACGAGCACCGGGTGATCGCCCCGAAGACCAAGGCCAAGGCCAAGGTCACGACAAAGGCCTGACCGGGTCTGACTGCACTTTCCTGGGCGCCGGCTTCGCCTTCTGTACGGAATTCGTCCGTGCGGGGGTGAGGGCGGCGCCTTTGGTGTGTTCGGGCCCGGTGACCAGACCCGCGCCCCCCGATTCCACCGGCGCCGTCAGGGGCTCGGTGCCGTGAGGTAGCGCTGAATCGTCGGGGCCAGCCACGCGAGGATCTCCTCGCGGGCCAGTGCCACGGTCGGCGGGAGGCGCAGCACGTACCGGGTCAGTGCCAGCCCCAGCAGCTGCGTGGCGGCGAGTGCGGCCCGCGCCGGGGCCTGTTCCGGGTCCGGGCACACCCGCGCGGCCACCGGCATCACCTGCTCCCGGAAGATGCCCTGCATCCGCTCCGCCCCCGCCTGGTTGGTCGCGCCGACCCGGAGCAACGCGGTGAGCACCTCGTTCTCCTCCCACAGGTCGAGGAAGCGCGCCACAAGGGCCCGGCCGATGTCGTCCCGGGGCAGGGACGCGGGCTCGGGCAGCCCGAGATCGACCGAGACGGCCGCGGCGAAGAGCCCCTCCTTGTTGCCGTAGTAGCGCATGACCATGGACGGGTCGATCTGCGCGTCCTTGGCGATGGCGCGGATGGTGGCCCGCTCGTAGCCGTCGGCGGCGAAGCGCTCGCGGGCGGCGGTGAGGATCGCGTCGCGGGTGGTGTCGGAGCGGCGGCGGGGGGTGTCGTTCACGCCCACGATCGTAGGCCAACGCGTGTTGGCCAACAAGTGTTGACGCCGACTTGGGGTGCCGCTACCTTCGTCAACAGATGTTGGCAAACAAGCGTTGGCAAACAGTCGTTGTCAAACAGTCGTTGGCGAACAGGTGTTGGCCATAGGAGGTCCCCATGAACGGCACCGGCACGAAGCGCACCGGCACGAACGGCACCCCGGCGATCGACACCCCCGTGATCGTCGTCGGCTCCGGCCCCACCGGCCTTCTCCTGGCCGGCGACCTGGCCGTCGCCGGCGTGCCCGTGACCCTCGTCGAGAAGCGTCCGCACCGGATCAGCAACCTCTCCCGCGCGTTCGTCCTGCACGCCCGCACCCTGGAACAACTCGACGCGCGCGGCCTGGCCGACGACCTGGAGGCGCTCGGCCAGCGCCTCGACAGGCTTCGGCTGTTCGGCGACCTGACCATCGACCTCGCCGGCCTCCCCTCCCGCTTCCGCCACCTCCTGGTCCTCCCGCAGTACGAGGTCGAGAAGGCCCTGGAGCGGCGGGCGGTGGCGGCGGGCGTCGACTTCCGGTACGAGACCGAGGTGACGGCCCTGACCCAGGACGCGGACGGGGTGACGGTCCGGGTCGGCACCTCCGACGGAACCGCGGAGTCCCTGCGCGCCGCGTACGTCGTGGGCGCCGACGGCATGCGCAGCGCCGTACGCGACGCGATCGGCCTGCCCTTCCCGGGCCGCTCGGTCATCCGGTCGGTGGTGCTGGCGGACGTCCGGCTCGCGGAACAGCCCGAGACCCTGCTCACCGTCAACACGGTCGGCGACGCCTTCGCCTTCCTCGCGCCCTTCGGCGACGGCTACCACCGGTTGATCGCCTGGAACCGCGCCCACGACGTCCCCGACAGCGAGCCCCTCGACCTCGACGAGATCAAGGAGGTCACCCGTCTCGCGCTGGGCCGTGACTTCGGGATGCACGACGCCCGCTGGATGTCCCGCTTCCACAGCGACGAACGGCAGGCCCCCGCCTACCGCGTCGGCCGTGTCTTCCTCGCGGGCGACGCCGCCCACGTCCACACGCCGGCCGGCGGCCAGGGCATGAACACCGGCCTCCAGGACGCGGCGAACCTGAGCTGGAAGCTGGCCCAGGTGATCCACGGCCACGCGAGCCCCGGACTTCTCGACACCTACCAGTCCGAGCGCTACCCCGTCGGCAGGGCGGTCCTGCGCAGCAGCGGCGGCATCGTCCGCCTGGCGATGGCCAAGCGCCCCTGGGAACTGGCCCTGCGCGCCGCCCTCACCACCGTCCTCAGCCGCGTCGCCCCGGCCCGCCGCAGGATGCTCGGCCGGCTCACCGGGATCGGCTACAAGTACGCCGCCCCGCGCACCGCCCACCCCCTCACCGGGACCCGCGCCCCCGACGTCCCCCTGGCCGGCGGCGGCCGCCTGTACGAGTCCCTCCGCACCGGCCACTTCGTCCTGATCACCCCGACCCCGCCCCTCGACCCGGGCCCCCGCAAGGACCGCCTCACGGTGGAACGCTGGGCGAGCGACCGGCGTACGGCGGTGCTGGTGCGGCCCGACGGGTATGTGGCGTGGGCGGCGGACGAGCCGGACGCAACGGGTGTTGAGTCGGCCCTGGCCGAGCATCTCGGGTGAGGGGTCGCGAGGGTGCGGCATCGCAGGCTCGAAAAGGCTGACGTTCGGAACTGCCACCGCCCCGCGCCCGCCGGAACCGGGATCACTCCGGGGAGTTCTGCGTCCCCTCCAGCAACTCCCTCAGCAGGTCGGCCAGTTGGGTGGACTGGGTCGGGGTGAGGGTGGCGAGGGCCTCGGTCTGGGCGGTGAGGCCCGCTTCGACCGCCGCGTCGATGACCGTCAGGCCCTTGTCGGTCAGGGTGACCTGGAGGCCGCGGCGGTCGTGGGGGTCGGGGGAGCGGCGCAGCAGGGCGGCGCGTTCCAGCTTGTCGAGGCGGCCTGTCATACCGCCGGTGGTGAGCATCAGCGTCGAGGAGAGCTGGCGGGGCGAGAGCGTGTAGGGCTCTCCGGCCCGGCGCAGGGTCGCGAGGACGTCGAACTCGCCGCGGGAGATGCCGTAGGGGGCGTACACCTTCTCCACGCGGTCGCCCATCGCACGGGCGAGCCGGTAGATCCGCCCGAAGACCTCCATGGCCTTGGTGTCGAGGTCGGGCCGCACGGCCGCCCACTGGTCGATGATCGCGTCGACGGCGTCCTTGCGCTGTGCACCCATGGGTCGAGTATCCGGGGGCCTTCGCCGGCCCGCAAGAAAGTAGATCGCAAGAAAGCGGACCGCGAGAAAGTGGCTTGCCGGAAAGTAGCTTAAGAGTAAGCTACTTTCCGTCAAGCTAAACGTGTGGAAGGAATCAGCTCGTGAACCGCGTCGCCACCGTCCTCCTCACCGCCCTCGCCCCCGTCTCCTGGGGCACCACCTACGCCGTCACCACCGAGTTCCTCCCGCCCGACCGGCCGCTGTTCACCGGGATGATGCGTGCGCTGCCCGCCGGTCTCGTACTGCTCGCCCTCGCCCGGGTGCTGCCGCGCGGGGTGTGGTGGGGCAAGGCGGCGGTGCTCGGGGCGCTGAACATCGGGGCCTTCTTCCCGCTGCTGTTCCTGGCGGCCTACCGGCTCCCCGGCGGGATGGCCGCGGTGGTCGGATCGGTCGGGCCGCTGATCGTCGTCGGGCTGTCCGCGGTGCTGCTGGGGCAGCGGCCCATGGCGAGGAGCGTGCTCACCGGCCTCGTCGCCGCGTTCGGCGTGAGCCTGGTCGTGCTCAAGGCGGCCGGGGCCCTCGACGCGGTCGGCGTCGCGGCGGCCTTCGCCTCCTCCGCCTCGATGTCCGCCGGCACCGTGCTGACCAAGCGCTGGGGCCGCCCCGACGGCGTGGGCCCGCTCGCCCTCACCGCCTGGCAGCTCACCGCCGGCGGGCTGCTCGTCGCGCCGCTCGCCTTCCTGGTCGAGGGGGCCCCGCCCGCACTGGACGGCCGCGCGGTCGGCGGCTACCTCTACCTCGCGCTGGCGAACACCGCCGTCGCCTACTGGCTCTGGTTCCGCGGCATCGGCCGCCTCACCGCCACCCAGGTCACCTTCCTCGGCCCGCTCTCCCCGCTGACCGCCGCGGTCCTCGGCTGGGCGGCGCTCGGCCAGTCCCTGACCCCGGTGCAGCTCGCGGGCATGGCGCTGGCGTTCGGGGCGACGGTGGCGGGACAGCTGGGGGTACGGCCGCCCGCCGCCCCATCGCTGCGTTCCCCCGCGAGGCCCGAGGTTGCCGAGGCGGCGCCGGAAGCGCTGCGGGACGTGTCGAGGGCGCTGTAACGTCACACCGGTTCCGCGTTACGCAACTCCCGGAGGCGCAGGTGGCCGCAGAGGTCTGCCCGGTGTGCGGCAAGCCGCTCGCCGCGCGAGCCGGCCGCACCGGACGCGGCTCCGTCTACTGCTCCGCCGCCTGCCGGCAGAAGGCCTACCGGGAACGGCACCAGCCGGGGGCTCTCACCGTGCAGGGCCTCATCGACGAGATCGGGCGCCGGGCCGGGCGACTGACCCCGCAGCCGCCGGCGGCCCTCTACGCCCACGTCACCGAGCTGGCCACCGCGATCGCCCAGCTCAAGCGCGTCGCCCGCACCGCCCGGGACACCGCGGCGGAGTCGAGCGGTTCCGTCACACCCGCCCCCGTGACAGAACACGTACGGGACACCGCGGCGGAGCCGGACGGTTCCGTCACGCTCCTCCCCGTGACGGAACTCGACGAGACCGACTTCGCCGCCCTCACCGAGCAGTACCGCCGTGAGATCCAGGTGCACTGCTACCGCATGACCGGGTCCTACGACGAGGCCGAGGATCTGGTCCAGGAGACGTTCCTGCGGGCCTGGCGGGCACGGGACGGTTTCCAGGGGCGGGCGAGCGCACGGACCTGGCTGTACCGGATCGCCACCAACGCCTGCCTGGATCTCCTGCGACGGACCGCGCGCCGCCCGCAACGCTATGAACCCGTGCCGGGCATGCACCACGGGGACGGCGAACCGCCCGCCCGCATCACCTGGCTCCAGCCCTACCCCGACGACGAACTACCCGTCGCGGAGCGCGAGTTGCCGGAGTCGGCCGGCGAGTCACGGGAGACCCTGGAGCTCGTCCTGTTGGCCGCGATCCAGCACCTCCCCGCCCGGCAGCGGGCCGCACTCGTCCTGCGGGACGCCCTCGGACTGACCGCCGCCGAGACCGCCGAGGCCCTGGAGACGAGCGTGGCCTCGGTCAACAGCGCACTCCAGCGGGCCCGGCCGGCCCTGCGCGAGCACCTGCCCGGGGACCGCGCCGACTGGCGGGCCGGCGAGCCCACGCGGCAGCAACGGGACGTGCTGGACCGGTACATGGCCGCTGTCGAACGGCTCGACCTCGACGCGATGACCGCGCTGCTCACCGAGGACGTCGTCCTCACCATGCCGCCCAACCCCTTCTGGTTCACCGGCCGGGACGCGCTCGTCGACTTCGTGCGGGTCAGCCTCGACCCCGCCTCGCCCGCCTTCCTCGGCCACTGGCGCAGCCTGCCCGCTCGCGCCAACGGCCAGCTGGCAGTGGGCAATTACGTCCGCAGACCCGGGACCAGCGTCTTTCGCGCCCAGGTCCTCGACGTCCTGCGGTTCGAGAAGGGCGGTGACCGCATCGCGGAGATCACCTCCTTCGAGCCGCATCTCTTCCCCGCGTTCGGACTGCCCCTGCGGCTGTGACGCCCGGCCGATGAGCATCCGGCGGCTCGTGCGTCTGTAGGGATGTCACGTACGAACCACTCCCAAGGAGCTCACCATGCTGCTCACCGACAAGACCGCGATCGTCTACGGCGCCGGCGGATCCATCGGCGGGGCCGTCGCCCGCGCCTTCGCCGAGCAGGGTGCGCGGGTTCACCTCGTCGGGCGGACCCGGCAGACCCTGGAGGCGGTGGCCGCCGACCTCAAGGACGCCGAGGTCGCCGTCGTGGACGCGCTGGACGAGGCGGCCGTCGAGGCGCACGCCGACTCGGTCGGGGACATCGACATCTCCCTCAACCTCGTCAGCCGCGGGGACGTGCAGGGCGCGCCGCTGACCGACATGTCCGCCGACGACTTCATGCGGCCCGTCACCGACGGTCTGCGCGCCAACTTCCTCACCGCCCGGGCCGCCGGCCGCCGGATGGCCGCCCGCGGTTCCGGGGTGATCCTCGCCCTCAACAGCGGTTCCGCGCACGGCAGTCCGATGATGGGCGGCACCGGTCCTGCGGACGGGGCGATCGACACGCTCGTGCGCAACCTGGCGATCGAGCTGGGGCCGCGCGGGGTGCGGGCCGTCGGACTGTGGGTGGCCGGGGTGCCGGAGACGTTCACCGTCGAGAAGCTCGCCGCGGTCAACCCGGCCATCGACGCGGCCGCCGTCCAGGGCATCGTCGAGCACCTGGCCGGGATGCGCATGACCCGCCGCAACCCCACCCTCGCCGAGGTGGCCGCCACCGCCGTGTTCCTCGCCTCCGACCACGCGGGCGGTATCACCGGCACGTTCGTCAACGCCACGGGCGGAATGGTCTCCCGCTGACTGACTCCGAGATCATGACTCGCCCGCTGGACAAGGCGCGCTGGACAAGGCCGCTGGACAAGGCCCGCTGGACAAGAAAGAGACCTCTGGGGACAGTAATTCCAGGGTGCTTGATCGGACCACCAGCGTTCGGAGGACCGGCGTGCGGACTTCGCTCTATCCGGCAGTCGACGAACTGGAGCGAAGGGCACGCGCGTTGGTCCGCGCCGCCCCCGGCCTGCTCCGCCTCCAGCAGGTCGGAGAGAGCCGGGCCGGCCGACCGCTGTGGCTGCTGTCCGCCGGGCACACCGGCGGCGCGGCTCCCGACCGGCACATCCTCGCCGTCGCCGGGGCGCACGCCAACGAACCGGTGGGCGGGGCCTCCGCACTGCGCCTGGCCGCCCTGTTCGCCGGCCGTCCCGAACTGCTCCGACGGCTCGGCTGCGCCTGGCACTTCCTGCTCTGCCTCGACCCCGACGGCGCCCGTCTCGCGCACGGCTGGCAGCCGGAGGAGCCGGACCCCTCGCTGACGGAGTGCCACCGGGGTTTCTACCGGCCCGCGTTCGCCCTCCAGCCCGAGTCCCTGCCGCTGCCTCCCGGGGTGCCCCTCCCCGAGTCGGCCACGCTGGTGCGGATCCTCGACGAGCAGCGGCCGGTCGCCCAGTTCACCCTGCACGGCATCGAGTTCGGCGGGGCGTTCGTGATGATGACGCGCACGGTGCCGGGCGTCGCGGACGCCTTCCGCCGGACGGCGGCGCGGCTGCGCGTCCCCGTGGACCGGCACCCCGTCGACGGTCCCGACTGGCGGCTCGACCCGCCCGGCGTCCTGGTGCTGCCCGACGGCCACGGAGCGGGCGAGCGCGACCCGAGCGGGTTCGTCGCCGAGAGCACCTGGTTCCGTCCGCGCCGCCACGGCACGCTGACCACCCTGATCGAGACCCCGGCCTGGGCGGTCCCCGCGGTGAGCGACGCGAGGCCGGTGACCGACCCCGACCGGGAGGCCGCACGGCTGGGCGAGGTCCTCCTCGGCCGGAGCCGGGAGCTGGCCGCCGTCCTCGGGACACGGCTCGACGACGCCGTACCGGACGACCTGGCGCCGCTGCGGGACGCGGCGCGGGAGCTCCTCGGGGTGGCGCCGTCGATCGTGGACAGCTGGGCCGCGGAGGAACCCGGCCTGTTCCGCGGGTACTTCGCGACGCGGGGCATCTCCGCGCGTCGCATCCCGCTCCGGGTGGCGGCGATGGCGAGCCGTGCCCTGGCCCGCACCGACCCGCGGGCCGTGGAGATCCTCGACGACCTGGTGCGCGAGTGGAGCCAGGAACTGGAGAAGACGTACCACCTGCGATGGGTGCCGGTGGCCACGCAGACCGCCCTGCACGTGCGGACCATGCTCGACACGGCCCGGCTGGTGTGCGCACCCCGCTGAACGCGGCTCGACCGGGGGAGAGAGGGGACGGCGGGAGGCGGATGACCGAAGTCGCCCGCCTCCCGCCGTCCCGGTCTCCTACTGCTCCGCCTGCGCGTCCGCCGCCTGGGCCTTCAGCGCCCGCTCCACGCCCGCGCGGGACTCGGAGACGAGCCGGCGCAGGGCCGCGTTCGGCTCCGCGGAGGCCAGCCAGGCGTCCGTCTTGTCCAGGGTCTCCTGGGAGACCTGGAGCGAGGGGTAGAGGCCGACCGCGATCTGCTGGGCGATCTCGTGCGAGCGGGACTCCCAGATGTCCTTGAGCACCTCGAAGTACCGGTCCGTGTACGGCGCGAGCAGCTCCCGCTGGTCGGTCTGCACGAACCCGCCGATGACGGCCTCCTGGACGGCGTTGGGCAGCTTGTCGGACTCGACGACCTGCGTCCAGGCCTCCGCCTTCGCCTCCTCGGTGGGCCGCGAAGAACGGGCGGTCGCCGCGTGCCGCTCACCCGCCGCGGTCCGGTCCCGCTCGTACTCGGCGGCGATCTCCGACTCGTCGTAGCGGCCCACGGAGGCCAGCCGCTGCACGAACGCCCAGCGCAGCTCGGTGTCGACGGCCAGGCCCTCGACGACCTGCGACCCGTCGAGCAGCCCCTCCAGAAGGTCCAGCTGCTCCGGCGTGCGGGCCGTCGCCGCGAACGCCCGCGCCCAGGCCAGCTGGTGGTCGCTGCCCGCCGCCGCGGACCGCAGGTGGGCCAGCGTCGCGTCGGTCCAGCGGGTCAGCAGCGCCTCGCGGGCGGTGGGGGCGGCGTACAGCTCGATCGCCAGCTTCACCTGCCGGTGCAGCGACTGCACCACACCGATGTCGGACTCCTTGCCGATACCGGAGAGGACGAGGGAGAGGTAGTCGCGGGTCGCGAGCTCCGCGTCCCTCGTCATGTCCCACGCCGACGCCCAGCACAGCGCGCGCGGCAGCGAGGACTCGAAGTCGCCCAGGTGCTCGGTGACGAAGGCCAGCGACTGCTCGTCGAGGCGGACCTTGGCGTACGACAGGTCGTCGTCGTTGAGGAGCACGACCGCCGGACGGCGCTTGCCGACCAGCTGCGGTACGGCCGTCAGCTCGCCGTCGACGTCCAGCTCGACGCGCTCGTCACGGACCAGCTTGCCGCTGTCGTCGTCCAGTTCGTACAGGCCGACGGCGATGCGGTGCGGGCGCAGCGTCGGCTCGCCCTTGGCGCCGGCGGGCAGCGCCGGGGCCTCCTGGCGGATCGCGAACGAGGTGATGACACCGTTGCCGTCCGTCTCGATCTCGGGGCGCAGGACGTTGATGCCGGCGGTCTGGAGCCACTTCTGCGACCAGGTGCCGAGGTCACGCCCTGAGGTCTCCTCCAGCGCGCCCAGCAGGTCGGACAGCCGGGTGTTGCCGTACGCGTGGCGCTTGAAGTACGCCTGCACACCGCCGAAGAACTCGTCCATGCCGACGTAGGCGACGAGCTGCTTGAGGACGGAGGCGCCCTTGGCGTACGTGATGCCGTCGAAGTTGACGAGCACGTCGTCCAGGTCGTTGATCTCGGCCATGATCGGGTGCGTGGACGGCAGCTGGTCCTGGCGGTACGCCCACGTCTTCATGGAGTTGGCGAACGTGGTCCAGGAGTGCGGCCACCGGCTGTCCGGGGCGTACGCCTGGCAGGCGATGGAGGTGTAGGTGGCGAACGACTCGTTCAGCCACAGGTCGTTCCACCACTCCATGGTCACGAGGTCGCCGAACCACATGTGGGCCAGCTCGTGCAGGATGGTCTCGGCGCGCACCTCGTACGCGGCGTCGGTCACCTTGGACCGGAAGACGTACTGGTCGCGGATGGTCACCGCGCCCGCGTTCTCCATGGCGCCCGCGTTGAACTCCGGCACGAACAGCTGGTCGTACTTCTTGAACGGGTACGCGTAGTCGAACTTCTCCTGGAACCACTCGAAGCCCTGCCGGGTCACCTCGAAGATGGCGTCCGAGTCGAGGTGTTCGGCGAGCGAGGGGCGGCAGTAGATGCCGAGCGGCACGGACTGGCCGTCCTTCTCGTACACGCTGTGCACGGAGTGGTACGGGCCGACGATCAGCGCGGTGATGTACGACGAGATCCGCGGGGTCGGCTCGAAGACCCAGATGTCGTCCTTCGGCTCCGGCGTCGGGGAGTTGGAGATGACGGTCCAGCCGGTCGGCGCCTTCACGGTGAACTGGAAGGTGGCCTTCAGGTCGGGCTGCTCGAAGGAGGCGAAGACCCGGCGGGCGTCCGGCACCTCGAACTGGGTGTAGAGATACGCCTGCTCGTCGACCGGGTCGACGAAGCGGTGCAGGCCCTCACCGGTGTTGGTGTACGCCGCGTCGGCGACGACCCGCAGGATGTTGCGGCCCTCAAGGAGGCCGGGGAGGGCGATCCGGGAGTCCTTGAAGACCTCGGCGGGGTCGAGCGCGTCCCCGTTCAGGGTGACCTCGTGGACCGTGGGGGCGACGAGGTCGATGAAGGACTCGGCGCCGTTCTCGGCGACATCGAAGCGCACCGTGGTCACGGACCGGTAGGTACCGCCCTCCTGCGCGCCGGAGAGGTCGAGGTCGATCTCGTAGGACTCGACGCTGAGCAGCTTGGCCCGCTGCTGAGCCTCTTCGCGAGTCAGGTTTGTGCCAGGCACGCGGTCATCTCCTTGTTTCCTCGTTATGAGTAGGTTGGGCGGTCCGGTCATCCTTCCACGATCTGCCTCCGACGGATCGGGGGATTACCCTGCGGTTCCGGGGACACGCCGTCCGGTTTCCGCCGGTCATCCGGGCCCGAACGCGTCAGCCTGGTCCCATGACGACCTACCGCGCACGCCCCGTCACTCCGGCCACTCTGAAGGAACTCCGCACCGCCGACGACTCCGGTCGCCCCCTGTCACCCTTCACGGACGCGGAGGGCGGCGCTCCGCTGCGCTGCTGTCTGCGCCGCAGCGTCCCGGGCGAGCGGATCGCCCTCGTCTCCTACGCGCCCCTGCGCCGCTGGGCGGCCGAGACGGGGGCGCATCCGGGGGCGTACGACGAACAGGGCCCGGTCTTCGTCCACGCCGAGGAGTGCGCGGGGCCGGACGGGCACGACGGGTACCCCTTCCCGGGCGACCACCGGACCGTGCGCCGCTACTCCCACGACGGGCACATCCTGGGCGGCGAGCTGGTCGAGGAGCCCGATGACGACGCCTTCCGAAACGCGTTCGACGACCCGTCCGTGGCACTCGTCCACGTCCGGGCCGTCGAGTACGGCTGTTTCCTCTACGAGGTGCGCAGGCCGTAGGGCGCCTGTCCGGGACGCCGCCTGTCCGGGAGGGACGGCCCGCCCGGGGGACACGCCTGACGTGCAGAGTCGTACGGCTCCCACGCACCCCGGCCGGCAGGTGCCGTGTCCGGCAGCCCGCCCGACGACTGGGCGAAAGGCGTCAGCCCTTCAGTTCCGCCGCCACCAGTTCCGCGATCTGGATCGCGTTCAGGGCGGCGCCCTTGCGGAGGTTGTCGTTGGAGATGAACAGGGCGAGGCCGTTGTCGACCGTCTCGTCGACGCGGATGCGGCCGACGAAGGAGGCGTCCTGGCCGGCGGCCTGGAGCGGGGTCGGGATGTCCGAGAGGGTCACGCCGGGGGCGCCCGCCAGGATCTCCGTGGCGCGCTCCGGGGAGATCGGGCGGGCGAAGCGGGCGTTGATCTGGAGGGAGTGCCCGGAGAAGACCGGGACCCGCACACAGGTGCCGGAGACCTTCAGCTCGGGCAGCTCCAGGATCTTGCGGGACTCGTTGCGGAGCTTCTGCTCCTCGTCGGTCTCGTTGAGGCCGTCGTCGACGAGGTTGCCGGCGAAGGGCAGCACGTTGAAGGCGATGGGCCGCTTGTAGACCTGCGGCTCGGGGAAGTCGACGGCCGAGCCGTCGTGGGTGAGCTTGTCCGCGTCGGCGACGACCTTCTGCACCTGGCCGTGCAGCTCGGCCACGCCCGCGAGGCCCGAGCCGGACACTGCCTGGTAGGTGGTGGCGATCAGGGTCTGGAGGCCCGCCTCGGTGTCCAGCACCTTCAGGACCGGCATCGCGGCCATGGTGGTGCAGTTCGGGTTGGCGATGATGCCCTTGGGGCGGTCCGCGATGGCGTGCGGGTTCACCTCGGAGACGACCAGCGGGACCTCGGGGTCCTTGCGCCAGGCGGAGGAGTTGTCGATCACGACCGCGCCCTGCGAGGCGACCTTCTCGGCCAGCGCCTTCGAGGTCGCGCCGCCCGCGGAGAACAGCACGATGTCCAGGCCGGTGTAGTCGGCCGTCGCCGCGTCCTCCACGGTCACGCCGTCCAGGACCGAGCCCGCCGAGCGCGCGGAGGCGAACAGGCGCAGCTCCGTGACCGGGAAGTTGCGCTCCTTGAGGATCCCGCGCATGACCGTGCCGACCTGCCCGGTGGCTCCGACGATTCCGACCCTCACGGTGACTCCCTCTGCGTGTCCTGGATGTGTCTGCGGCTTTTCCATCATGCGGCCGACCCGGGTCAGCCTGTCCAATTCTTTGTGCTCCATGCCCGAGGGCTGGGACGGCGCGCGGTCATCAACGGTTGCGGAACTTTGGCCGCACCCCTTCTGAGCTGGAGAAAATAGCCCTACGGTCACGTCCTGCCGCAAGCCGTGCGGTGCCGTGCGCCGGGTGTGACGTACGCCTCTGAACGTTTCCGGCCCCACCGGCGTCGTAGGAGAAACGCGGCAGGGCCTGCCCGGCGGATCAGGCCGCGGAAAACTCCGGTGACTGATCAGCGCCGGTGAGCGGGGTCTGGCGCGTGCAGCTGCAAGGCGGAGGAGGGAGTCGACGCGGAGCGTCGGCGACCGACGACAACGCCGCAGATGTGCGTGTCAGCCCCCGCGACCGCGGCCTGATCCGCCGGGCAGGCCCTAGGGGAGGGGTGTCGGTGCTGCGCAGAATCGCCCGCCGGACCCAGGGGGACGACCCCCTGGACGCGGCACAGGAACGCCGGGTGCGAGCGGTGCTCGCCCTGGGCGGGGTGCCGCAGGCGGACCTGCCGGACGGGGTGCAGCAGGTCCGCCTGCGGTTGCTGGAGCGGGCGGCCAAGGGGTACGAGGCGCCACGGGACGTGTCCGCGTGGGCCGCCGTGGTCGCCTCCAACCTCGCCATGGACTGGCACCGGGCCAAGAAGCGCCAGGAGCGTCTCGGCGAGCGCCTGGCCTCGCTCCGGCAGCACGAACACCCTTCCGGGGAGGACACCAGCGTGCTCTCCCTCGCCGTGGCGCAGGGCCTGGACGAGCTGCCCGACCAGCAGCGCCAGGTCCTGGTGCTGCGGTTCTTCGCCGACCTTCCGGTGCGCTCCATCGCCCACGAGCTGGGCGTCCCCGAGGGCACGGTCAAGAGCCGTCTGCACACGGCGGTCCGGGCCCTGCGCGCCCGCCTGCACGAGGACGAGGTGGTGTGACGTGAGCGCCGAGAACGAGACGTACGACAGCGACGCGCTCATGGCCGCGATCACCGGCGGGGAACTCGGCGACGAGGCCCGCTCGGACTCCGCCTTTCTCGCCGAGTACCGGGCCGCGGAGGCCGACATCGCGCTGCTGAGGGAGCAGCTGGGGTTCCTCGGCGAGAGGCTCTCCGAGGCGCCCGCCGAGGCGCGGCCCGCCCCGAAACCCGTTCCCGCGCGACTGCGGCCGCCGTCCCCGGCCCGCCGCCGGGCCCGCGCCCTGGCCTTCGGCACCCTCGCGGTGGCCGCCGCGGCGAGTGTCGTCACGGGACTCGGCTGGCTCCTCGGGCACAGCGGCGCGGACGACCGGGGCGCCGGCGCCTCCTCCGACTCGGCCGCCAAGGCGGAAGCGGGGGTCCGGTTCGGCGGCCCGGCCTACCTGGCCTGCGCCACCACGGTCGCCGAGGGCGAGGTGACCGCCGTCGAGGACCTGCCCGCCTCCGGACAGGTCCGGGTCACCGTGCGGGTGAGCCACTCCTACGTGCCGACGCACGGCCCGAAGGACCTCACCTATGTGGTCGACGCGTACGACCTGCCCGAACCCCTCACCCGGGGCACCGCGGTGCTGTTCGGCGTGAGCCAGGGCTCCCCGGTCCCCGACCACTGGGTCGTCGGCACCCGACGGATCGCCGGCGAGCGGGCCTGGATCACCGCCTCGCTCCCGGAGTCGCGGACGACGGCCTGCTGAGACACGGGAGGGGCGGGCGCCCTCACGGACGCCCGCCCCTTTGATCGCCGTACGGAGAAGTGTTACGGCGTGACCTTCTCGATCTTCACGCTGCCGAGGCCCGCGACCGTGCCGCGCGCGTTGACCAGGCTGACCTGGCCGAAGAACTCACGGCCCTCCGGAGCGGGCGCCAGGGCGGTGACGCTGCCGGAGACGGTGGTCGAGGCGCCGTTGGCGAGCTTGACCGGGGTGTCGGCGACGGTGACGGTGCCCAGGGCGCTGGAGAAGAACACGTCCTGGTAGTCGTACGCCGTGGTGCCGGCCGGGACCGAGTAGCCCGCGACCTCGATGGTGTACGTGCCGGCGGCCGGCGAGGCGACCGAGACGGCCTCCTCCGAGTCACCGTCGGCGGACGTGCCGACCACGGTGCCGGCCGCGTCGTAGACCGTCAGGTCCAGGTCGGCGGAGGCGTCGGAGACGTTGCCGATGGCGACGTCGAGCGACTTGGCGCCTGCGGGCACCTCGACCGTGGTGGTCTGGGTGGCGCCCTCGGCGATGGTCGGGCGGGCCGTCTTGGACGAGCCGAGCGGGCCGCCGGCCAGCTTGCCGTCGATCGCGGCGAACTTGTTGGTCACCTTCCAGGAGGCGGTGGCCGGGGTGCCGACCTTGGCCTCGGGCACGGTCACGGTCTCCGGGTCGAAGGCCGCGCCGTAGACGGCGACGTCGAGCTTGTACGGGTTGTCGAGCAGCGGCGAGGTGCGGCGCGACTCGACCTCGATCTCCCAGACACCGGCCTGCGGGTCGGCGTAGGAGCGGACGTCCGGCTTGCAGCCGTTGCCGTCGAGGTAGTTGTTGTAGCAGTTCGGGGTGCTGGTGTTGTCCACCGGGACGCCGTAGGGGTGGATCGCGATGAACCGGGTCTGGCTCTTGTCCTTGAGCCCGCCGATCGCGACCTCCAGGGACTTGGCGCCCTCGGGCACGGTCACGAAGTACGACTGCGTGCTGTTGCGCTGCACGGTGTTCGACGCGGAGTACGTGTACTTCACCGGCGCGGAGACCACGACCGTGCTCAGGATCTGCTGGTCGACGCCCTCGGTCCTCGGGTCGTCGACGACCAGGATCGCGCTCTTGAGACCCGCGGACTTCGGCTGGGCCTGCACCTTGACGGTCACCGGCTGGTTCAGCGGGAGCCGGATGTCGTCCTTGCCGAGGATCCGGAAGGTGCCACCGGCGTTGTTCTCGAAGTACAGCTCGTGGCGGAGCGCCTTGTCCGGGCCGGACGTACGGGTGATGGTGACGTCGTACGTCTTCTTCTGACCGGCCTTCAGGCCGCCCTCGCGGTCGTAGATGCCGGTGCCGTAGCCCGGGGTCTTCAGGAGCTGGTCGATCGCGGTGTCGACCGGGGCCTTCACGGTGTAGGTGTTCGCGGTGGCGCCGTCCTTGATGGCGTCCCAGGCGTCCACGATGTCGATGAGGCCCGCGCCCTCCTCGTACGCCTGCACACCCTTGATGTGCTGGGCGGTCGAGGTCAGGGCGGTGCGCAGGGTCGCCGGCGTCAGCGCGATGTGCTTCTGCTTGGCGGCCGAGATGAGCAGCGCGGAGGCGCCGGTGGCCTGCGGGGAGGCCATCGAGGTGCCCTGGAGCATGGAGTAGCCGGCCGGCAGCGTGTAGCCCGACTCGGCGACCGGGGAGCCCGGCAGCCAGGTCTGGGTGGTGTTGATGGCCGCGCCCGGGGCCGACAGGGTCGGCGTGAAGCCGCCGTCCTCACGCGGACCGCGCGAGGAGAACGGCATCATGGCGTACTTCTTCTCCACGACCGAGCCGTAGTTGGCGGCCCAGGTCTCCTTGGAGATGGTCGCGCCGACCGAGATGACCTTGTCGGCCAGGCCGGGGTCGCCGATGGTGTTGGCGCCGGGGCCGGAGTTGCCCGCGGAGATCACCAGCTGGACGCCGTAGGTGTCGATGAGGCGCGTGTAGAGCTCGGAGCGCGCGTTGTTGCCGTCGTTCAGCGCCGGGAGGCCACCGATCGACATGTTGACGATGTCGACGCCGCGGTTGACGACGAGGTCGATCATGCCCTCGGTCAGCGCCACGTTGGTGCAGCCGCCGGTCCAGGTGCAGGCACGGGAGGAGACGAGCTTCGCGCCCGGCGCCGCGCCGTTCATCTTGCCGCCGAACAGGCCGTTGGCGGCGGTGATGCCGGCCACGTGGGTGCCGTGCTCGGACTCGATGACACCGATGTTGACGTAGTCGGCCTTGCTGCCCGCGGCGTCGAAGACGACGTCCTTGCGGATCTCGACGACGAACGGCTGACGCTCGACGACGTCGGTCGCCGGGTTGTCGGTGCCGAAATAGCCGACCTGGAAGCCGTCCTTGTACGGCTTCATCGGCGTGTCGTCGGAGAAGTCGTTGTTGTTGTTCAGGTCGACCCGGACGGTCCCGGCGGCCGCGTCGTACAGCACGCCCCAGACGTCGGTGGTGTCGCCGTCGCGGTTGGCGTCGCCCTTGGCGTCACCGCCGGCCGTGGCCGACTCGCGGAACAGGTTGAACTGGTAGGAGCCCGCCGGGGCCTTCCAGGTGGCGCCCGCGATGGTGAAGGTCGGGCCGCTGACGGGGTTGTTCATCCGCCGCCAGGTGGCGTCGCCGTCGGAGACCGGGTCGGTCGCCGTCACCCAGTCGACGATCTTCCGCTCACCGGTGGTGGTCTTCTGGAGCGCCGGGTGGCCGAGGTCCACACCCGAGTCCAGGATGCCGATGGTGACCCCGCGGCCGTCCGCCTTCGGGTGGTCCTGCACGAAGTCGACGGCGCCGGTCTCGAAGGACGGGTTGTACGGGTTCTCGGCGGGCGTCTTCGCGCTCGGCGCCGGGTAGGTCTTCGCGGCCTTGTGCGCGGCGCCCTTGGCGGTGTCGGCGCTCGGCGTCGGGTCGTCCAGCGGGATGTCCTGCTTGACGTCGATGCCGTGCACGGAGGACAGCTTCGCGGCGGCGGCGATGGCCGCGTCCGCCTTCGCGGTGGGGACGGTGGCCCGGACGTAACCGAGCTTGTCGTAGGTCTTGCCCACCAGGCCGCCCTTGACCGCGTCCAGCTCCGCGGCGACCTGCTCGGTCTTGCCGGGGGCGGTGGCGACCATCAGCGTGATGCTCTTGTCGCCGGCGGCCTTGGCCTCGGCCAGCGCGTCGGCGTCGTCCGAACCGAGCTTCCGGTCGGCGGACTTCAGGCCCGGGTCCGATGCCGCGGGGGTGGTGCCCGCGTCGGCGGAGAAGGCCATCGGTATCGGCCCCGCCGCGGACAGCGCGGCAACCAGTCCGGCGGCCGCGGCTATGCGCGCCACACGTCTCGCGCCCGATATCCGGTCGCTCTGGGGGGTGAGGGTCATCGGCATCCCTTGTGAGTAAAGGAACGAGCAGGCGTGTGACCGGGACCGATCGGTCCTGGCCACGGTGATCCGGAATACGACCCCGGATGAGCGCCCAGCTTTACGCATGGGAAGGATGTTTAGGGAGAGTTGACCGAATCGATATGGCTGTATGGGGAAAACCCGCGATGCCCATTGGGGCATAGGTGAAGTTCCTTGGCGAAGCGGTCAATTCACCCCGCGAACCCTTGGGGAGCCTTGGGAAAGCCTTTTCATACGTCCTTGACCCGGGCGTAGTGCCGGGACGCCTTCGCCCGGTTGCCGCAGGTCGCCATCGAGCACCAACGCCGGGTGCCGTTCCTCGACGTGTCCAGGAAGTGCAGCACGCAGGACTCGTGGGCGCAGGACCGGATCCGGTCGGGCGCGGTGTCGAGCAGCGCCAGGTAGTTGCGGGCGGCGAGCCAGGCGGGTGCCCAGGCCGGGTCGCTCAACTCGGGCAGCTCGACGGGGCCTTGGGGAGTCAGCGAGACCCGGACCCGGCCGTGCGCGAGGACCGCGTCCACCAGCGGGGCGCCTTCTTTCAGCGACCCGTCCACCGCGGTCCGCAGGGCCTCGCGGGCCTGTCGCACGTTCCGCAGCATCCGGCTGTCGGGGGAGTGGTCGCCGCTCAGGCCCGCCGACTCGAGCCACACCGCGAGACCGTCGGTGTCGGTGAGCAGGTCCTGGAGGGTCCCCTCGCTCATCCAGCGGGTGTTGAGCAGGTCCAGCGCGAGCGGCTCCCCGGTGAGCGGGCGGGGGTCGCCGGTGCGCCGGTGCGGGTCGCCGGTGGCGGGCATGGGGGACTCCTTCCGTACTAACCCCTCAAGCGTACGTGACTGGTTGCGTGCAGCGTTTCTAACCTCTAAAGTCGATTACGAGGGTTACACCAGCTGAAGGGGACAGCCATGACTTTGCGCACCGGCCACATCGGCCTGAACGTCACCGACCTCGACCGTTCGCTCGCCTTCTACCGGGACGTCCTCGGCTTCACGGCTCTCGCCGAGGGCAAGGAGGAAGGCCGTCGGTACGCCTTCCTCGGTGACGGCGACACCCTCGTCCTCACCCTCTGGCAGCAGGCCGAGCAGCCGTACGGCCCCGACCGCGCGGGCCTGCACCACCTCGCCTTCGAGGCGGACTCGATCGAGCGGGTCAGGGAGTACGAGGAGGCGCTGCGGGCGTACGGGGCGGACTTCGCCCACGAGGGCGTGGTCGCGCACCGCGAGGGCGCGGGGTCGGGCGGCATCTTCTTCCACGACCCGGACGGCACCCGCCTGGAGATCTCCGTACCGAGCGGCGCCGAAGCGGCCCCTGCACCTTCCGGTACGGCACCGACCTGCGGGTTCTTCTAGCCATGGGCGTCTTTCACGCGGGCTCACGGGCCGTGCAGGACCGGGTCGGGGTGCGCGAGCAGGCCGACCATGTGGGCCGCTCGGTCGGCCGGGGCATCCGGGAGATCGCCGCGGCCTTCCTGGAGCTCCAGCCCCTTCTGGTCGTCGGTGCCGCCGAGGAGGGCCGGGTCTGGGCCTCCCCGCTCACGGGGGCGCCGGGCTTCGTGAGGGCGACGGGCCCGGACCGCGTCTCGGTCACCGGCGGATGGCTGCCGGCCGACCCCCTCGCGACCGCGTACGCCACCCCCGGCACCCCCGTCGGCACCATCGCCCTCGACCCCCGCACCCGCCGCCGGATGCGCCTCAACGGCAGACTCACGCCCACGGCACGGGGGTTCACGATCGAGGCCGACCAGGTCTTCGCGAACTGCCCGAAGTACCTTCAGAAGAGGGAGTCGTACGAGACCGTGGCGGACCGTCGACCGGGCGAACCCGAGCGCACCGCCGAACTGACCTCCGAGCAGGCCGAGTTCGTCACCGCGGCCGACACCTTCTTCCTGGCCACCGTGCACGAGGGCGGGGCCGACGCCAGCCACCGGGGCGGCAACCCCGGTTTCGTGCGCGTCGATTCACCGGGCGAGCTGAGCTGGCGCGACTACCCCGGCAACTCCATGTTCCTGACCCTCGGCAACCTCGCCGCCGACCCCCGGGCCGGTCTGCTGTTCCTCGACTGGACGACGGGCACGGCACTCCAGCTGACCGGAGAGGCGCACACCGAGTACGGCGAGGACCGCAGGGTCCGCTTCCGGGTACGGGAGGTGATCGAGACCCCCTCGGCGCTCCCGCTGCGCTGGTCCGCGCCCGAATACTCACCGGCCAATCCGGACCCGGCGGGCTAACTTGCCCGTATGCGCAAGAAGTTGAGGGTGGCGGCCTACGCCATATGCGTCCGCGACGAACAGATCCTGCTCGCCCGCTGGCTCAACGAGGGCCGACCGGAGTGGACCCTGCCCGGCGGCGGCATGGAGCACGGCGAGGACCCCTACGACACCGTGCTGCGGGAGGTGGAGGAGGAGACCGGGTACCACATCGAGGTCACCGGCCTCCTCGGTGTCAGGTCGAACCGGATCCCCCTCCGCCGCCGGGGCCACTCCGTCGACCACCACGGCGTCGGACTCGTCTACGAGGCCAGGGTCACCGCGGGCGAACTGCGCTACGAGATCGGCGGCTCCACCGACATGGCCGCATGGCACGACCTGGACGCGGTACCCGCGTTGCAACGCGTTCCCCTGGTCGACTACGGCCTGCGCCTGTGGCGCGAGCGGCCGGTGACCGGGCGGCCCGCGGACCAGGTGTCGAACCCGCCCGCGGACTAGGTGTCGTACCCCGCGAGATGAACACGGCGTGACCACTCCCCGGCCGTTCGACGAGCGCTCCTGAACGCGCGGGGTGGGCGAAGATCCACGTACGGTGATCGGCGTTGCGCGTTGCCGTCTCGTTCACGCGCAGGTCATTCCCGGTGCCAAGCATCCAGAGCGAGCGGGTTGTTCGCGAACGCGATCACCCGCGACCACTGCCGACGCAGTTCGCACTCGGGGAGATCGCGCCATGTCGCGCACACGCTCTGTCGCCAGCACCACGCCGGCGGTCCACCGCCGTACCGTCCTCGCCGCCGCGGGCGCGGCCGCCGCCTCCGCCGGTATCGGCTACGCCCTGCGGCCCACCGACAGCCAGGCCGCCACGGCCACCACCGGTGCCGCCGAGGCGCCGGTGGCCCGGACCGTCCACCAGGCCGCCGCCCCGGCCCAGGCCCCCCTCGCCCCGTACACCCGCGGCACCACCGTCGCCTCCATCGCCGCCCCGCGCACCTCCTCCGGCTACCGGCGCCTGGGCGACGGCCCCGGGTGGAGCCGCAAGGTGCGCTCCGACCTCGCCGCCCCGAAGAGCGGGCGGGCCGGCCGCCGCACCTCGCTGGCCGCCTTCGTGCAGTTCACCGACCTGCACCTGATGGACAGCCAGCACCCGGCCCGCCTGGAGTACCTGCGCTCCACCGACGTGCACGCCTGGCGGCCCCAGGAGGCGCTCACCGTGCCCGGCGCGATCTCCCTCGTCGAGCGGGTCAACGCGCTGCGCGGCGGACCGGTCACCGGCGCCCCGCTCCAGTTCGCCATGACGACCGGCGACAACACCGACAACAACTCCCACACCGAGCTGGACTGGTTCCTCACCGTCATGAGCGGCGGCCGGATCACCCCCAACTCCGGGGACCCGCGCCACTACGAGGGCGTCCAGAACAGCGGGCTCAAGCAGTACTGGCAGCCCGACTCGACCACCCGCGACAACGACAAGCGGCTCGGCTTCCCGCACCTCAAGGGCTATCTCGCCGCCGCCATCCGCGAGGTCAACAGCCCCGGCCTGAACATCCCCTGGTACTCGACGGTCGGCAACCACGACAGCCTGCCGCTCGGCTGCTTCGGCCACGGCGACTCCTGGCTCGCCGAGTACGCCGTCGGCGGCAGGAAGCTCATGTCGCTGCCCGCCTCCGAGGCGAAGAAGCTCCAGGACATGATCAGAAAGGCGAGCGACCCGCAAGGCCACCACTTCCGCGACCTGCTCAAGGCGCACGCCCGCAGCATGCGCTCGGTCACCCCCGACGAGCGGCGCGCCCCCTACACCGCCCGCGACTACCTCAAGGCCCACCTCGACCCCGCGTACCGGGGCGTGGGCCCGGTCGGCCACGGATACTCCACCGCCAACCTCGACGCGGGCACCCAGTACTACAGCTTCCGCATCGCCGACGACGTGATCGGCATCAGCCTCGACACCACCGACCCGGGCGGCCACTACCAGGGCTCCATCGGCGCCGCGCAGCTGCGCTGGCTGGACCGGACGCTGCGGGAGAACAAGGACTCCTTCGCCGTCGTCTTCAGCCACCACACCAGCGACTCGATGGACAACCTGCGCCGGGACCCGGCCCACCCGGGCGAGCGGCGGTACGGCGGCGCCGACGTCGTCGCCCTCCTCGGGAGCCACAGCAACGTCCTCGCCTGGGTCAACGGCCACATCCACCGCAATGTGATCACCGCCCACGCCGCCCCCGACGGCCGCTCCTTCTGGGAGATCTCCACCGCCTCCCACATCGACTTCCCGCACCTGGCCCGGATCATCGAGCTGGTGGACAACAAGGACGGCACGATCTCGATCTTCACCACCCTGGTCGAGTCCGCGGCCCCCCACCGCACCGACTTCACCGACCTCTCCCAGACCGGCCTCGCGGCCCTCTACCGCGAACTGGCCTACAACGCCCCGGGGTCGAGCAACAAGCTCGGCGGCGGCGCGGTGGACCGGAACACGGAGCTGGTTCTGAAGAAGGGCTGAAAGCCGCTCAACCCTCCTGATCCACCTCAACCTTCCCTCCTCGGCGGGAGTCTCTCCCGCCGATCACGCCGACCGGGCGTGCCTGAACAGGGGGAAGACATGACCGTACGGACGACTGTGGTGGTCGGGGCGACCGCCGTGGCCCTCGCGACCGGGCTCGCCGCTCCGGCGATGGCGGCCGGCACCACCCACACCGACACCCACGGGGCCACCCGGCAGGCCGTCCGCGCCGCCGTGAAGGACGGCGTGCCCGGGGTGACGCTCACCGCGAGGAACGGCCGGAGCACCTGGTCCACCACCGCCGGGGTGGGCAACCTCCGCACGCACGCCCCGCGTTCGGCGGACGACCGCTACCGCGTCGGCTCCATCACCAAGACCTTCGTCTCCACCGTCGTCCTCCAGCTGGAGGCGGAGGGACGGCTGTCGCTCGACGACACGGTGGACAAGTGGCTGCCCGGCGTGGTGCACGGCAACGGCCACGACGGCAGCCGGGTCACCCTGCGCCAGCTCCTCAACCACACCAGCGGCATCTTCAACTACACCGCCGACGAGACGTTCGGGCGCACGTACTTCCTCAAGGAGGGCTTCTTCGAGCACCGTTACGACACCCTGGCTCCCGGACAGCTCGTCGCGATCGCCATGGCCCACGAGCCGGACTTCGCACCGGGCACCTCCTGGAACTACTCCAACACCAACTACGTACTGGCCGGCATGGTGATCCAGAAGGTCACCGGGCGGCCGTACGGCGAGGAGGTCCGGCACCGGATCATCGACCCCCTGCACCTGACCGCCACCTCGGTCCCCGGCACCCGTGTCACCGTTCCGGGGCCCAGCAGCCGTGCCTACTCCAAGCTGGCGGAGACGGCGACGGGGCCGACGTACGACGTCACGCGGCTGAACCCCTCGCTGGCCTCCTCGGCGGGCGAGATGATCTCCGACTCGGCCGACCTGGACCGCTTCTACTCGGCCCTGCTGAAGGGCAGGCTGCTGCCGCCGGAGCAGCTGAAGGAGATGAAGACCACGGTGCCCGTCGAGGGGATCCCGAACGCCGGCTACGGCCTCGCCCTCATCGACCGGAAGCTGAGTTGCGGGGTCCGTGTCTGGGGCCACGACGGCGGCATCCACGGCTCCAGCTCCGTGGCCGTGACCACGGCCGACGGCCGGCACTCCCTCGCCTTCAACTTCAACGGCGACTGGTCGGGAGACACCGACGCCGTGATCGAGGCGGAGTTCTGCGGCAAGTAGACGCCCCGACCCCGCCCCGAAGCACACAGTTCATCCGGGCGTAACGTCCGTACCGCCTCATATCGGCTAACCCGCACTTCACGGGGATGGCTCGATTGGTGTGCAAGGCGGGTGGTCGTGTGCGTACGGGACGCGAACTGCGAGTGCTGTCGGTCTACGAGGGCTTCTTCTCCGGCGGGGCCCGGATCGTCCACAGTGACATCGTGCTGGGCCTCACCGAGGGCGGCCAGCACCATCGGGTGCTGAGCCTGTACGGCGAGGTGCACCGGGAGGCGACCCGGCAGCGGATGACGGACGACACCTGCTACCGGGCGCTGACCGCGGCCGGAGTGGGTGTCACCTCCCTCGACCGCACCTACCGCGGCACCGGTGTTCCGGACGGGTTCACCGGTCCGGAGCTGGCCGAAACAGCCCGGGTGACGGCCGGCGCGGACGTCATCCTCTCCCTCAAGGAGCAGCCGCTCGCGCTGCTCAACCAGGCGGGCCTGCCGCGCCGCCCGGTCGTGGTCTGCCTGCACCGCTCCGACCCGGAGAACCAGGGCCCCGCGCTCGACGAGCTGAAGGCCGCCATCGCCGACGGCACGGTCGTGGCCTGCGTCTGCTGTGCCGAGTCGACCCGGGACGCCTACCGGGCCGCCGGCATCCCCGCCGACCTCCTCCATGTGATCCCCAACGGCGTCGACCTGGCCCGCTTCCGCCCGGACGCCTCCCGCCGCCGCACCCTGCGCGCCGAACTCGGCATCGACCCGGCGGCTCCCGTGGTCGTCTTCGCCGCCCGCTACGACGGCATGAAGAACGTCCCCCTGCTGCTCGCCGCCGCCCGCGCCTGGCTCGCCCGCGTCCCGCACGGCCAGGTGCTGCTGTGCGGGGCGGGCATGACGGCGGCGAACCCCGGTCTCACCGCCGACATCGCGACGGCGTTCGCGGGAGCCGCGGGCCTCGCCGACCGGGGGCTGCGGCTGCTCGGCGTGCGCCGTGACATGGAGTCGCTGTACGCGGCCTCCGACGTCGTCGCCCTCACCTCCGCGTGGGGCGAGGCGGCCCCGCTGTGTCTGATCGAGGGCATGATGTGCGGCGCGGTCCCGGTGGCTACGGACGTCGGCGACAGCGCGGCGATCGTCGCGGGCCTCGGTCTGGTCACCGCCCCGGACCCGGAGGTGATCGCGGCGGCCTGGTCACGGGCGGTGGCCTCGCGCGCCGGCCTCGCCCCGGCCCTGGCCGCGAGCCGGGAACGCTTCAGCCGTACGAGGATGATCGCCTCGTACGCGACCCTGCTGGACCGCGCGGCCGCGGGCACCACCGCGAGCCCGGCCCTTCCCGACCCGCTCTAGGCCCTCGCGTACCCGCCGTGCGCACGACGAGGAGGGGCCCCCGGTTCCCCAGTCCCGGTGGGCCCCTCCTCTCCCCTCCTGATCCCTCCCCGGTCCGTCACTACCGGGGCAGGACCACGACATAGGCCGCCGGATCCCGGTCGCCGGAGGCCATCAGGGCCGTACGGACGACCGTGGCCTGCTGCTCCATCGCGTCCCGGAGCTTGCGCGGGGTGATGTGCACGACCGTGATGCCGAGCCGCTCCAGGTGCTCGCGCTTGCGGGCGTACTCCGACCACAGGGCGTCCTCGTCCTGCCGAGGGGCCCTGGTGTCCAGCTCCACCGCCACCGCCTGCTCGGGCCAGTACGCGTCCAGGCCGCCCAGGTGGGGGCCGCCCGGGAGCCGCAGGTCGACGTTCCAGACCGGGTCGGGCAGGCCGTACTCCCGGACCATGCGGTAGAGGCGGTCCTCGGCGATGGCCCGGCCCTCGGCGAGCAGGGAGTCCACCGCGTCCACCACGTGCGGGCGACTCAGCAGCTTGGCGTTGTTCAACTCCCTGACGACGGCGGCCGGTTCGCAGTGCCCGCCGCGCACCGCCTCGGTCAGCAGCCGGCGTACCGCGCCCGCGTCCGTGAGCTCGGTGACCGCGTCCGCGAGGGCGCGCGGGACCGGGGCGACCGGGAGGCCGGTGACCTGCTCGGCGGCCGGGAGCGCCGACGTGCGCACGATCCGCGCGCTGCCCGTCGAGCGCAGCCGCCGCATCCGGGGCACCAGCACGTCGATCCGGTCCAGGGAGAGCAGCGGAGGGGTCGAGCTGAAACCGTGCAGGGTCAGGGCCGCGAGGCCCGTGATCACCGCCTCGGCGTACACCGGGCGGTGCGGGTCCTCGGCGCCCGGCTGGGCCGGCACCCCGGTGCCGCGCTCCCGTGCCGCGTACATCAGCACCGCGTGCAGTCGCTCCTCGCTGGTCGGCGGGCCCGGGTGGAGCAGGAAGACGCCCGGGAGGAGCTGCTGCCAGGGGCCGCCGGGCCGGCACTGCTCGTTGGCTTCGGCGACCGAGACGCCCTGCGCGCGCAGCCGGCCGGCCGTCATGACACGGCGGTGCACCTCGGCGAGGTGGCGCAGGGGGCGGGGGGAGAGCGGGGGGACCGGGGTGTTGTGGTTCATGGAGCGGAGATTCCCGCACCCGGTCCGCCCGCTAACCGCTGTTACAGGGCCGTCGACAAATACGGACAAGGCCGTACTAAAGGACGGGTGTTCGGATGCCGATCAGGCACCGAAAACCCCTGGTCCATTCGGGTGGGACCAGGGGTTACGGTTGTGATGGAACGGATTTCGTAACGGCTACCCGACGCTCAAGCTCAGGCCATAGGTCAGCTCTGGTTGACGGCCCCCGCGTCGCACGCCTGTCCCCGCAGCGCCCGCGCCAGATCGTCCCGCCCCTCGAGGACCAGCCTGCGCAGCGCCGGCGCCGCGTCCTCGTGCGCCGCGAGCCACGCGTCGGCCGCGTCCAGGGTGGCCCCCGAGTCCTGGAGCGAGGGGAACAGTCCCGAGACGATGTTCATCGCGATCTGGATCGAACGGTCCCGCCAGATCCGCGTGAGGGCCGCGAAGTACTTCTCCGTGTAAGGGGCGAGCAGCTCCCGCTGGACCGGCCGGCCCCAGCCCGCGATCGTCGCCTCGGCCAGCGCGTTGGACAGCGCGTCCGACTCCACGACCTGCGCCCAGCCCTGAGCCTTCACCGCCGCGGACGGCCGCGCCGCCAGACACCGCACCTGGTGGCGCTTGCCCGACGCGGTGTCGTCCCGGGCCAGCTCCGCCTCCAGCTCCTTCTCACCGGCGAGCCCGTGCACGACCAGCGGTTCCAGGAACGCCCACCGCAGCTCCTGGTCGACCTCCAGACCCGGCACGCTCGACGTGCCGTCCAGCAGCCCCCGCAGCAGATCGAAGCCACCCTGGTCCTCGGCCGTGCGGGCGAAGAAGCGCGCCCACGCCAGCTGGTGCTCGCTGCCCGGCGCGGTCCGCTCCAGCAGCTCGCCCTCGGCGCACTCGGCGAGCAGCGCCGCGCCGTGCGGTCGCCAGTCGGGGGCCGCGTAGTGCGTGACCGCCGACTCGGCCCAGGCGTGCAGCATCTGGAGCACGCCGATGTCGGACTCGCGTCCCGCGAACCGCGTCACCAGCTCCACGAAGTCCCGCGCCGGCAGCAGCGCGTCCCGGGTCATGTTCCACAGCGCCGACCAGCACAGGGCCCGCGCGAGCGGATCGGACACCGAACCGAGCCCCGACTTCAGGGTCTCCAGCGAGGTCGTGTCGAAGCGGATCTTGCAGTACGTCAGGTCGTCGTCGTTGACCAGGACCAGCGCCGGCGCCTCCGCGCCCGCCAGCTCCGCCACGACCGTGCGCGGCCCCTCGACGTCCACCTCGGCGCGCGCGTACCGCTCCAGCGTCCCGTCCGCCGCGGCCCGGTACAGGCCCACCGCCACCCGGTGCGGCCGCAGCTCCGGGTGCGACTCGGCGGCTTCCTGCACGACCGCGAGCTCGTCCACGAGCCCCTCCGCGGACAGCAGCACCTGCGGGGTCAGCGAGTTGACCCCGGCCGTCTGGAGCCAGGACCGCGCCCACGCGCCCATGTCCCGGCCGCTGGTCTCCTCCAGCACCGACAGCAGGTCGCCGAGCCGGGTGTTGCCGTAGGCGTGCCGCTTGAAGTAGCGCCGGGCGCCCTCCAGGAACGCGTCCTGACCGACGTACGCGACGAGCTGCTTCAGCACGGAGGCACCCTTGGCGTAGGTGATGCCGTCGAAGTTGAGCTTGGCGTCCTGGAGGTCGCGGATGTCGGCCGTGATCGGGTGCGTGGAGGGCAGCTGGTCGGCGCGGTACGCCCAGGCCTTGCGGCGGTTGGCGAAGGTGATCCAGGCGTCCTTGAAGCGGGTCGCGCCGACGTTGGCGAAGGTGCCCATGAAGTCCGCGAAGGACTCCTTCAGCCACAGGTCGTCCCACCACACCATGGTGACCAGGTCGCCGAACCACATGTGCGCCATCTCGTGCAGGATGACGTTGGCCCGGCCCTCGTAGGACGCCTGCGTGACCTTGCCGCGGAAGATGAACTCCTCGCGGAAGGTCACCAGACCCGGGTTCTCCATCGCCCCGAGGTTGTACTCCGGCACGAACGCCTGGTCGTACTTCCCGAAGGGGTACGGGTAGTCGAAGTGCTCGTGGAAGAAGTCCAGCCCCTGCTTGGTGACGAGGAACACGTCGTCGGAGTCGAAGTAGGGGGCGAGGCCCTTGCGGCACAGGGCGCCGAGGGGGATCTCCAGGCGGGTGCCGTCGTCGAGGACGCGCTCGTAGGTGTCCGTCACGTAGTGGTAGGGGCCCGCGGTGACACAGGTGATGTACGTCGAGATCGGCTTGGTCTCCGCGAACCGCCACACCCCGTCCGTCAGGGTCCCGGCCCCGTTGCTCCACACCGTCCACCCCTCGGGCGCCCGCACCTCGAAGCGGTACGGCGCCTTCAGGTCCGGCTGCTCGAAGTTGGCGAACACCCGGCGCGCGTCGGCCGGCTCGTACTGCGTGTAGAGGTAGACCTCGCCGTCCTCGGGGTCGACGAAGCGGTGCATGCCCTCGCCGGTGCGGGAGTAGGCGCACTGGGCGTCGACGACCAGTTCGTTGTCGGCGGCCAGGTCCTCCAGGGCGATCCGGGAGCCGTCGAAGACCTCCCCCGGGTCGAGGTCCCGGCCGTTCAGCGACAGGGCCGTCACGCTCGGCGCGATCAGGTCCGCGAAACTGGCGGCCCCCGGCTCGCTGCACCGGAAGCGGATCGTGGTGACGGACCGGAAGGTGCGCGGGCCCTCCCCGGCCTGGTCACCGACCGCCGAGCGCAGGTCGAGGGACACGTCGTACCCGTCGACGGACAGCAGGGCGGCCCGCTCCCGGGCCTCCTCGCGGGACAGATTCTCACCGGGCACGGGCGGTGCTCCCTCGGATGGTGTTCAACATGCGGACAGGCCCGATCCTGCCATGTGCCCCTGACATCGGTCAGCCGGGAATGGGGTGGGCGGCGACCGGTGTTGCGGGTTGAAACGAACACTTCTCTAGGAGACCCATGTCCGAGACCGCGACCGCCTCCGGCAAGACCCCCGTCGACTTCTGGTTCGACCCGCTGTGCCCCTGGGCCTGGATGACCTCCCGCTGGGTCCTGGAGGTCGAGAAGGTCCGGGACATCGAGGTCCGCTGGCACCTCATGAGCCTCGCGGTCCTCAACGAGCCGAAGATCGACGAGCTGCCCGAGGAGTACCGCGAGCTGCTGGAGACCAAGGCCTGGCAGCCGATCCGGGTCGTCACCGCGGCCTGGCAGAAGCACGGCTCCGACATCCTCGGCCCGCTCTACACCGCGCTCGGCACCCGGATCCACAACGAGGGCCAGGGCCCGACGCGTGAGGCCGTCGAGGGCGCCCTTGCGGACGTCGGCCTGCCCGCCGACCTGATCGAGTACTTCGACCAGAAGGACTTCGAGTTCGACGCCGAGCTGCGCGCCTCCCACAAGGAGGGCATCGACAAGGTCGGCCAGGACGTCGGCACCCCGGTCATCGCGGTCCCCGGCCCCGACGGCGAGCAGATCGCCTTCTTCGGCCCGGTCGTCACCCCCGCCCCCAAGGGCGAGGAGGCGGCCCGCCTCTGGGACGGCACCGTGGCGGTCGCCTCGGTCCCGGGCTTCTACGAGATCAAGCGCACCCGCACCAAGGGCCCCGACTTCAGCAACCTGTAGTCACTTCTCCGGCTCGGGGAAGGAACCCCCGTCGTTCTGGTTCCCGCGTCGCTGATACCGCAGACACCCCTCACGCGCGCACCGGAAGTACGAGCCCAGGCTGGTGTGCCTGGGCTTGTGCTCCCGGACGTACGCCTGCTCCTCGTCGGTGAGAGCCCGAAACTCCTGAAGCGACCCACCACAATTCGAGCACCGCATGAACACCGTGCACTCCAGCCCACCCAGGGGCGCGGGGAACTGCGCGACGAGCCACGATGAAACCCGCGGCTAACGACCGGCCCGCCCCCGAGCCTCATCCAACCGCACCACATGCTCCTGGAAACCCTTGGAGTAATACGCAGAACGCCCCGGATCAGGCTCAACGATCATCGTCGGCTCGGTCCACCCCCCGGCATCAAGAGAAACCCCGAACCGCTCGGCCGCGGCCAACACCGCCCCCCGGGCCCCCACCTCCCCTTCGACAACCCGAAGCGGCCGCCCCAGCACATCCGCCAGCAACTGCATCCACGCGGAACTCCGAGTCCCCCCACCGCACACAGCGAGAGCGCCCGTCAGCCCGGCCGCCTCCAGACAGTGCCGGGCCGCGTACCCGATCCCCTCACAGGTCGCCCGGACCAGATCCGCGGGCGTCGTCTCCAGGGACACCCCGCTCAACTCGGCCCGCAGACGAGGCTCGACAAAGGGAGCCCGCTCCCCGGAGGGAGCGAAGTACGGCAGCACCCGCACCCCGCGCGCCCCCGGCGGAGTCGCCGCCAGCAGCCCGTCCACCTCCGCGTGCGTGACGCCGGTCGTCGACAGCACCCAGTCCAGCGCGGCCGTACCGACCATCGCCGGCATCGCCCGCAACCGGTGCCCCGGACGGTCCGTGGAGATGTACAGCCCGGCCGGCTCCCCGCTCAGATCCAGCTCGGTCGTGGCGACCAGTGCGGCGAGACACGTGCCCACGATGAGCAGTCCGTCCCCCGGCTCCGTGACCCCTGCCCCCAGCGCACAGGCCGGCAGATCGTAGGGCCCGTTCGAGAGCCGGGTCCCGGCCGGCAGTCCTTCCCCCCGAGCCGCCCCCGTGGCGATCCGGTCCTCCACGGAGGGCAGCAACCGACGCCGACGGGTGAGCCCCAGCAGCTCCACCACCCGGTTGTCGTACGTCCGGCTCCGGGGGTCCAGAAAGGGCATGGACGCGTCCGACACGTCCGTCAGAGCCCGCGCAGCGCCCGTCAGCCGCTGGAAGACCATGTCCTTGCAGTACACGGCGGCCGCGGCCGCGTCCAGGGACTTCGGGTCGTACCGGTCCAGCCAGGCCAGCAGCGGTCCCGGCGAGCCCGGGAACATCGCGCCGCCGGTCCGCCGGAACACCGTCTCGAAGGTGCCGTCCGCCAGCCACTGGTCGAGGAGTTCGTGCGCCCGCCCGTCCATCCAGGACACCGCGGACCGCACCGGCCGCCCCTCCCTGTCGACCAGCCACACCCCGTCGCCCTGCCCGGTCAGCCCGGCCAGCTCCACCGGCTCCGGCACCCGCGCGGTCAGCTTGGCGAGGACGTCGACGACGGCGTCGTAGACCTCCGTCATGTCCTGCTCGACGAAACCGCCGTGCAGGGAGAGTTCCACCGGGCGTGACTCGACGGCCAGTTGGCGTCCCTCACCGTCGAAGGCGGCGGCCTTGACCACGGACGTGCCCACATCGATACCGACGTACATTCGGATTCCCTTCTACGACCGTCACGTCAGGCAGTGCGCCAGCCGCTCCCCGCGTGCCCAGCGGCCCACCTCCTCGGCCGCGATCCTCGCCGCCTTCTCGGCCACCGCCCGGCTCGCCCCGCCGAGGTGCGGGGTCAGGACGACCCGGTCGGCCAGGGCGTGCAGCCGGGAGTCCGCGGGCAGCGGTTCGAGCTCGTAGGTGTCGAGGGCCGCCGCCGACAGCCGGCCGCTCTCCAGGGCGTCGCACAGGGCGGACTCGTCGATCAGCGGGCCGCGGGCCACGTTCACCACGACCGACCCCTCCGGCAGCAGCCCCAGCTCGCGGGCGCCGATCAGACCGCGGGTCTCGGAGGTGAGCCGGGCGTGCAGGGTGATGACCCGGGACCGGGCGAGGAGGTGGTCGAGGGAGTTCACCCGCAGACCGTGGATCTCGCCGCGCACATAGGGGTCGTACACCATGACCTGCGCCCCGAACGCGCACAGCACGCGCGCCACCCGGCTGCCCACCGCCCCGTAGCCGACGAGCCCGACGGGCAGGTCCTCCAGTTCGAGGCCGCTGTGCTCGTAGGTGTAGTAGGCCGCGCCGCTCTCCCACCTGCCCCGGGCGGCCAGCAGGTCGTGGGCCTGCGGGATGCGGCGCAGGGCGGCGAGCAGCATGCCGACGGTGAACTCGGCGGTGGCGGCGGCGTTGCGGCCGGGCGCGAAGCACACCCGTACGTCATGGGCCTTGGCCGCGTCCAGGTTCACGTTGACCGGGCCGCCCCGGCACACCACCACCAGCTTCAGCCGGTCGGCCGCCTCCAGGACCCGTTCGGTGACCGGGCCCATCTGGGTGACGAGGACCTCCGCGCCGTCCAGCGCCTCGATCAGCTCGTCCTCGGCGTCGCTCGCCTCCGTCACCTCGGAGACGGGCCCGAAGGGTTCGAGGGGCCAGCCGAGCGTCAACTCCTTGGTCTCCACGGCGATGCCGCCCAACTCGGCCTCGACGGCCCCGGCGATCAGCCCCGGCAGCACGAAGTGGTCGCCGGCCGCCACGACACGTACGGGATCGGTCCTCTGGGTCATCGTCGACCTCCGGATCGTCGCTTCACTGACACGATGTTGAGCCGCCGGTCCGGGGTACGCATAGACCCCGTGCGGGTGGGAGGTGCCGGCAGGGCGGAGATGACCGAGATGACTGACGAGAACGAGACGGCGTGGCTGGGGATCGACCTCGGCACGCAGAGCGTGCGCGCGCTGCTGGTCACGGCCGGCGGAACCGTGCTGGGCCGGGGCTCCGCCCCGCTCGGCGGCCGACGCGAGGGAGTACGGCACGAGCAGGAGCCGGGGGAGTGGTGGGAGGCGGTCCGCACGGCGACCCGTTCCGCGCTTCTCACCCGGTCGGGCGTACGCGTCGGAGGGCTCGCGGTCTGCGGGACCTCCGGGACGGTCCTGCTGACGGACGCGGAGGGCCGCCCGACGAGCCCGGCGCTCATGTACGACGACGCCCGCGCGGCCACCGAGGCGGCGGGGCTGCGGGCGGCCGGGCTCGCGGTCCAGGACACCTGGGCGCTGCCCAAGGCGCTGTGGCTCGTCGCCGCTCACGGCAAGGGCCGGGTCACCCACCAGCCCGACACCGTCACCGCCCGGCTGGTCGGACGGCCAGTGCCCACCGACTCCAGCCACGCCCTCAAGACGGGCTACGACCTTCAGCGCGACGCCTGGCCGGACATCGCCCTCGACCTCCCCGAGGTGGTCCGCCCCGGCACCCGGCTCGGCGAGGTCTGCCCGGCCGCCGCCGAGGCCACCGGCATCCCCGCCGGGACCCCGGTCGTGGCCGGGATGACCGACGGCTGCGCGGCCCAGATCGCGGCTGGCGCCCTGCGGCCCGGCTCCTGGAACTCGGTGCTCGGCACCACCCTCGTCCTCAAGGGGGCCGCCCCGGAACCGGTCCGGGATCCCACCGGCGTGGTCTACAACCACCGCGCCCCTGACGGGACATGGCTGCCGGGCGGGGCGTCGAGCGTGGGCGCGGGGGCGCTCCCGGCGGACCCGGACCCCGCGGCCATGGACGAACGGGCGGCCGCGTACGAGCCGTCCGGAGCGGTCGCCTACCCGCTGGTCTCGCGCGGGGAGCGGTTCCCGTTCCGCGCCCCGGACGCCACCGCCTTCCTCCTCGGCACCCCGGTCGACGACGCCGACCATTGGGCCGCGCTCCTCCAGGGCGTCGCGTTCGCGGAACGCCTGTGCCTCGACTACCTGCACCACCTGGGCGCCCCTCTGGATGGCCCGCTCACCTTCACGGGCGGCGCGGCCCGCAGCCCGTACTGGAACCAATTGCGCGTCGACATCCTGGGCCGCCCGGCCCGAGTCCCGGAACAGCCGGAACCGGCCCTGGGGATGGCCGCGTTGGCGGCGCACGGCGTGACGGGGGAGCCGCTGGCGGATGTCGCGGAGCGCATGGTCCGCATCCGTACAGTCCTGCAACCGCGCCCAGCCCGCACAGCACTCTTCGCCGACCCGTACGCCCGCCTCGTCGACGAACTCACCCAGCGAGGCTGGCTTCCAGCCCCGGTCGCGGCGCAGGCGTACAGCGGCCTGAACCCACCCAGGGGCGCGGGGAACTGCGCGACCAGCCACGACGGCGCCGCACTCGAAGACGGGACCAGCCCATGACCACAGGCACAACCCTCCTACTGACCCGCCACGGCCAAACGATCTGGCACGCCGAGAACCGCTACGCCGGCGTGAGCGACATCGGCCTCACGGACGAAGGCCGCGCCCAGGCGAATGCACTCGGCCGCTGGGCCGCCGAACACCGTCCCGACGCGATCTGGACGTCGACCCTCTCCCGGGCGATCGCCACCGCCGAACCGGCCGCCCAAGCCCTCGGCAGAGAACCGCACCGCGAACCCGGCCTGAGGGAGTGCGACTTCGGCGTGCTGGAGGGCCGTACCCTCGACGAGTTCGCCGCCGAAGTCCCCGACGCGGCCGAGGCGTTCCGCGCGGACCCGGTGACGTATCCCTTCCCCGGCGCGGAGGATCCGACGGCGGCCGCCGCTCGCGGCACCGCGGCCCTGCGCCGCATCGCCGCCGCCCATCCCGGCGAGCGGGTCCTGGTCGTCGCCCACAACACCCTGCTGCGGCTGGTGCTGTGCACCCTCCTCGGGATTCCGCTCGCCGAGTACCGCAGAGTGTTCCCGCGGTTGCGCAACGCGGCGATCACCGAACTCCGCCTCGACAAGGACGGATCCGCCGCACTTCTCTCACTCAATGTGCCGTGCGAACAGGACCGGTCGTAGCACGATAGGACCATGACGGAGATCGACACCTCGGTGCCGCATTCGGCCCGGATCTGGAACTACTGGCTCGGCGGGAAGGACAACTACCCCGTCGACGAGGCGGCCGGCGACGCCTACACCGCCGTCTTCCCGGGGATCGTCACGATCGCCCGCAGCAGCCGCGCCTTTCTCGGCCGCAGCATCCGGTACCTGGTCGAGGAGGCGGGCGTCCGCCAGTTCCTGGACGTCGGGACCGGGCTGCCCACGGTCGACAACACCCATGAGGTCGCCCAGCGCCACGCGCCCGACGCGAAGATCGTCTATGTCGACAACGACCCGCTGGTCCTCGCCCACGCCCGCGCCCTGCTCACCTCCACCCCGGAGGGCGAGACGGCGTACGAGGACCTGACCCTCTACGAGCCGGAGAAGATCCTCGAGGCTGCCTCCCGGACCCTGGACCTGACCCGTCCCACGGCCCTGATCCTCAGCGGTCTCCTCGGTCATGTCGCCGACTACGACCTGGCCCGGGGCCTGGTCGGCCGGCTGCTGGCGGGTCTGCCCTCCGGCAGCTATCTCTGCGTCAACGACGGGTCGCGCGGCACCGACCCGGACTACGAGCAGGCCCAGGACGCCTACAACGAGACCGGAGCGGTGCCCTACTTCCTGCGTCCGGTCGAGAAGATCGAGGCGTTCTTCGAGGGTCTGGAGCTGGTGGACCCCGGGGTGGTGTCGGTCCCGCTGTGGCGCCCGGACGGCGACGCGACCCCGGCTCCGATCGGCCAGCACGGCGGTGTCGGCCGCAAGCCCTGACGGCCCCCGGACACGGAAGGCCCCCGCGAGTCACGTCCTCGCGGGGGCCTTCCTTTCTCCACCCGATCCCCGTGAAGGTTGAGAAGACGATCACGAGGGGGAGGTGCCTTATTGCAAGTAACTTGCAACTACACGGTAGCAACAGGAAGCGCCTTCTGTCGTGCGTATCCGGCGACCGCCAGCGCCAGCGTCATCGCACCCGTCGCGTACAGCTGCACCCGGGTGCCCGGCTCCCTGGCCATCAGGACGAGGATCGCCGCCATGCCGGCCAGGGCGACCCAGGTCAGGACGGGGAACGCCCGCGAGCTGCGCAGGCGCAGATGGGAGACGGCGACGATGATCCAGACGACGAGGACGACCGCGCCGATCATGTTGAGGAGCCAGGAGAAGACGTCGTCGGGCCGCCAGTAGCTCAGCACCACACAGCCGAAGCCGAAGCCGCACGACACCAGCACCGCGATCCGCGGCACGCCGCCGGACACCCGGCCGAGCGCCTTGGGACCCAGACCGCGCTCCACGAGCGAGTAGGCGATGCGCGAGGAGCCGTAGACGTTGGCGTTCATCGCGGAGAGCAGGGCCACCAGCACCACCACGTTCATCAGCTGCCCGGCGCCGGGGATGCCGAGGGAGTCGAGGGCGGCGACATAGGGGCCCTTCTCCACGACCGCCTTCGAGTCCCAGGGGACCAGGATCACGATGACCGCCATCGAGCCGATGTAGAACAGCCCGATCCGCCACATCGCCGTACGGACCGCGTTGGTCACCCCGCGCACCGGGTCCTCGGACTCGGCGGCGGCGATGGTGACCGTCTCCAGACCGCCGTAGGCGAAGACCGAGGCGAGCAGGCCGACGACCAGGCCCTCGCCGCCGCCGGGGAAGAACTCGGTGAGGTGGGCGGTGCCGGGGGAGTCCGTGCCGGGCAGGAGACCGGCGATCGCCAGGACGCCCAGGACCAGGAAGAGGCTGATCGCACCGACCTTCAGGGCGGCGAACCAGAACTCGAACTCGCCGAAGTTCTTCACCGCGGCCAGGTTCGTGGCGCAGAAGACCAGCATGAACAGGGCCACCCAGGCCCACTCCGGGGTCCCGGGGAGCCAGCCGGTCACGATCTTCGCGGCGCCGATGCCCTCCAGGCCCACCGCCGTGCACAGCAGCACCCAGAACGACCACCCGGCCGTGAACCCGGCCCACGGGCCGATCGCCCGCTCGGCGTGCGCGGAGAAGGAGCCGGAGGAGGGGTGGGCGGCCGACATCTCGCCATCCGCATCACCAGCATCACGAGGAGTCCGGAGAGGGTGTAGGCGAGGACGATCGACGGGCCGGCGGCGGCGATCCCCGCGCCGGACCCGACGAACAGCCCGGCGCCGATGACCCCGCCGAGGGCGATCATCGACAGATGGCGCTGCTTGAGGCCGTGGGAGAGCGAGGCGGCGGACTCTTGTGGAGTCGTGACCGTGGTGCTGGGCATGGGCGTGGTTCGTCCAGTGCGTGAGACGGCAAAAACGCCCACAGTCTGGGCGGTCTCCCCTGGTCACAGGGGAGACCGCCCATCATGCGGACGCATTGGGCACGGATCGTGACTACGCGGCCACGGACGTGTAGTGCGAGGCGTCGCCCTCGATCGACCAGCTCTCCTTGCCCTCGATGCCCACCGGGACGTCCCCGGCGATGGTCACCCGGTGCAGCCGGCGCGGCAGACCGTCGTAGTTGTCGACGGCGTAGTGCTGGGTGATGCGGTTGTCGAAGAGGACCAGCTGGTTCTCCGACCAGCGGTGCCGCAGCAGGTTCTCCGGGCGGGTCACGTACGACTGGAGGATGTCGAGCAGCTTGCGGGACTCGCCCGCCGACAGCCCCACGATCCGCTGCGCGAACCCGCCGATGAACAGCCCGCGTTCGCCCGTCAGCGGGTGCACCCGGACCACCGGGTGGGCGGTGCGGTACTTGATCGAGGTGAACCGGGCGCGCCGGGCGGCCTGTTCCTCGTCGACGGACTCCTCCGGTACGGCGTAGTCGTAGTCGTTGGTGTGCTCGGCCCACAGTTCGTCGGCGAGCCGGCGCAGGGGCTGCGGCAGATCCCGGTACGCGGCCGCCGAGTTGGCGATCAGGGTCTCGCCGCCGTACGGCGGGATCGTCAGGCTGCGCAGGGTGCTGGCCTGGGGCGGGTTGAGGACGAAGGTGACGTCGGTGTGCCAGTGGTTGGCGGCCTGGCCGCCCTCGCTGTCGACGGGCAGGACGTTGGGGGCGCCGTCGATCGCGGGCACGGTCGGGTGGGCGGTGGTGAGCTCGCCGAAGTGCCGGGCGAAGGCCTGCTGGCCCTCGTCGTCGAGGTTCACGTCGCTGAAGACCAGCGCCTTGTGGACGTTGAGGGCGTCCCGCAGCGCCGTGGCCGTCTCCTCGTCGAGAGGCCGGGAGAGGTCGACACCCGAGACGTGGGCGCCGATGTGCGCGGTGACCTTGCGGATCTCGATACCGGACATGGGAGGGGTCCTTCCTAGGCGTGGACGGGCTGGACGTGCTGGTTGGCGGGGCGGGGCAGGCCGTAGCGCTCCCGCAGGGTGGTGCGCGGTCCGTACTCCGTGCGGAGCAGACCGCGGGTGCGCAGGATCGGGACCACGTGGTCGACGAAGGCGTCCAGGCCCGAGGGGAGCACCGGGGGCATGATGTTGAAGCCGTCGGCGGCGCCCTGCGTGAACCAGGTCTCGATGGCGTCGGCGACCTGCTCGGGCGTACCGGCGAAGGTGAGGTGACCGCGCCCGCCGCCCAGCCGCCCGATCAGCTGCCGCACGGTGAGCCGGTCGCGCCGGGCCAGCTCCACGACGAGCGTGTACCGGCTCTTGGCGCCCTCGACGGCCGACTCGGGCGGCAGGTCCGAGGGCAGCTGTCTGTCCAACTCCAGGGAACCTTCGGGCAGTTGCAGCAGCCGCTCCAGGTTGGCCACGCCGTGCCGGTGCACGATGTGGTCCTCCAGCTCCTGCTCCTTCGCGCGCGCCTCGGCCTCCGTGGCGCCGATGACCGGCACGATGCCGGGCAGCACCTTGATGTGCTCGGGGTCACGGCCCACCGCGGACGTCCGCGCCTTGAGGTCGGCGTAGAAGGCCCGTGCGTCCTCGATGGTCTGCTGGGCGGTGAACACGGCCTCCGCGTACCGGGACGCGAACTCCTTGCCGTCCTCGCTCGACCCGGCCTGCACGAGCAGCGGGTAACCCTGCGGCGAGCGCGGGACGTTGAGCGCGCCCTCGACGCTGAAGTACGTCCCCTTGTGGCGCGGCGGGTGGATCTTCGCGTCGTCGCCCCAGACGCCGGTGGCCTTGTCGCCGACGATCGCGTCGTCCTCCCAGCTGTCCCAGAGCTTGAGGGCGACGTCGAGGAACTCGCCGGCCCGGGCGTACCGCTCCGCGTGCGCCGGCTCGTGCTCCAGACCGAAGTTCCGGGCGGCCTCCTTGCCGGCGGTGGTGACGATGTTCCAGCCCGCCCGGCCTCCGCTGATGATGTCCAGCGAGGCGAACTTCCGGGCCAGGTTGTAGGGCGAGTTGTACGACGTGGACGCGGTCGCGATCAGCCCGATGTGCTCGGTGGCCGTCGCCAGCGCGGTCAGCAGCGTCAGCGGCTCCAGCGCACCGGCGGGCCGCTGGGCGAGACTGCTCCACAACTGCGGCCCGTCGGCCAGGAAGAGCGAGTCGAAGGTCCCGCGCTCGGCGATCTTCGCGAGCCGTACGTAGTGGTCGAGCGAGACATGGGCGAACGGATCACTCTCGGGCAACCGCCAGGAGGCTTCGTGGTGCCCGGTGGTCATGAGGAAGGCGTTGAGGTGGAGGTGGCGGGGCATGGTGGTTCCTTTGCTGCGGGAGGGATTCTTGTGTCGTGCCGGGTTCGGCAAGTTCGTCAGTCACTGGAGCCGACCGTCACCCCCAGCGCCGCCAGCAACCGCACCCGGTACTCCTCCCGAGACCGGTCCCGCTCGATCGTCAGGTCCAGCCCGATCCGCCCCGCCTCCAGCACCAGCACCCGGTCCGCAAGGACAACCGCCTCGTCCACGTCGTGCGTCACGAGCAGCACCGACGGCTGATGCCGCTTCCACAGCTCCCGCAGCAGCGCGTGCATCTTGATCCGCGTCAGCGCGTCCAGCGCCCCGAACGGCTCATCCGCGAGCAGCAGTTCCGGCTCCCGCACCAACGACCGCGCCAGCGCCGCCCGCTGCTGCTCACCGCCGGACAACTCGTTCGGCCAGGCCCTCTCCCGCCCCGCCAGACCGACCTCGGCGAGGGCCTCGCGCCCCCGCTCCTCCCCGTCGGTGCCCAGCAGGACGTTGTCCAGCACGCGCCGCCAGGGCAGCAGCCGGGAGTCCTGGAAGACCACCGACACCCTTTCGGGAGCGGTGAGTTGCCCGCTGCCCACCACCTCGTGGTCCAGCCCCGCCACCGCCCGCAGCAGGGTGCTCTTGCCGGAGCCGCTGTGCCCGAGCAGTGCCACGAACTGTCCGGCCGGGATGTCGAGGTCGATGCCGTCGAGGACGGTACGCCCGTCGAACGACCGGGTGAGTCCCCGCAGTTGCACGGCGGGCCGGGTCAGCTGCTCAGTGTGCGGCGCCATGACAGCACCCTCCGTTCGATGAGACGGACCGCGCTGTCGGAGACCAGGCCGAAGACGCCGTAGACGACGAGACCGACGAGGATCACATCGCTCTGGCCGTAGTTCTGGGCCTGGAACATCATGTAGCCGAGTCCGCTGGTGGCGTTGATCTGCTCCAGGACGACCAGGCCGAGCCAGGAGCCGGTGACGCCGAGCCGGAGTCCCACGAAGAATCCGGGCAGCGCGCCGGGGATCACGATCTGCCGTACGAAGGCGAACCTCGACAGCCCCTGGACCTCGGCGAGTTCGACGAAGCGGTGGTCGATGCCGGCCAGTGCGGCATGGGTGTTCAGATAGATCGGGATGTAGACGACGATCGCGATGATGGCGACCTTGAAGGACTCGCCGATGCCCAGCCAGAGGATGAACAGCGGGATCAGGCCGAGGGTGGGGATCGCCCGGTTGAGGTTCACCGTCCCGTCGATCAGCGCCTCGCCGGCCCGGCTGAGCCCGGCGGCCAGGGCCAGGGCGACACCGGCGACGAGACCGATGGCGAACCCGTACCCGGCCCGCTCCAGCGAGGTCAGGATGTCGGTGGGCAGGGTCCCGGCAGTCCACAGGTGGGCGCCGGTCCTGACCACCGTCCAGGGCGCGGGGATCGCGGCCGGGTCGAGCCGTCCCGCGGCGGAGGCGGCGGACCACAGGGCGAGGAGAAGGAGCGGTCCGACGAGCCGCGCCGCGGGCAGCCGCCTGCCGGGGGAGAGCCGGCGGCGCCTGCGCACCTGCGTGCTCACCTCGGGGGCGACGACCGGGACGGTCGTGGTCACGGCGCTCACCGCCGGTACTCCGCCGGCACGGCCTGCGCGGCGATGTCCTCGAAGCGGTGGTCGAACAGCTGGCCCACGTCGAACTTCTTCACGAAGCCGCCCTCCGCCAGCAGATCCGCGGTCTCCTGCTCCCACTTGATCGCCTCGCTCCAACTCGGCGGGAACAGCGGCTTGTTGGCGAGCGCGGTGACCGCTTTGGCCTGCGGGAGCGTCAGGTTCTGGGTCTTCACGTAGAACTCCTCGTTCCAGATGTCGGGGTTCTCGTACGTCCACACCTGGCTCCTGGCCCAGAAGGGGATGTAGGCGGCGACCGCGGCGGCCTTCGCGGGGTCGGCCAGCACGGAGGTAGGCGCCCACAGCAGGTTGAGCAGGTCGACCACATCGGTGGTGACGGCCCGGGCACCCTTGGCCTCGTACTGCTTGAGGTAGGCGGGCGCCTGGCTGTTGGCGAGCGGGGCCACGTCCACCTGCCCGGACTGGAGGGCCGTGAGGAACTGGTTGCTGGTCAGCGGGACGAGCCTGACGTCGTCGTAGGCGAGCCCGGCCTTCTTCAGCGCCCGCAGCAGCACGACCCCCTGGGCCTGCCCCTGCGAGAACGCGAGCCGCTTCCCCTTGAAGTCCGCGACCGTCCGGATGTCGCTGCCGGGCTTGGTGGCGAAGAGGTAGTTCGGCTTACGGGTGATGTTGATCGCGACGATCTTCGTGGCGTAGCCCTGGAAATGCGCCTGGATCGGCGGGATTCCCGCGTTGTTGCCGATGTCCAGGGAGCCGGCCCGGAATGCGTTGATGACATCGGGGCCGGCCCCGATATTCGCCCAGGTACTCACCTTGAACGGCAGTGGCCCCAACTTTCCGAGTTTCAGTTGGAGTTGCTGGGCGCCCAGATAGGAGGCGATCTTCAGGCTCGTACCGGCCGGGACCTTGGCGGCGAGCGGGGCGGACAGGGCGCCCTTGGTGTCGGCTACGGCGCTGCTGTCGGCGCAGCCGCTGAGCCCGGCGACACCGGCGGCGGCACCGAGGACGGAGGAGAGGAACAGCCGCCGGTCGATGCCGGACGTGCGGGAATAGGGCATAGGAATGCTCCCTGAATCAGTGCAGGAGAAAGTCACGAAGAAATGCGTTCACGCAGGGGAAATGAGCGCGTCACACGGGGCAACGTGTCAGCAACAGAAGGCGCGACAGTGCAGGTTCGGGCTCATGAACAGGATGTTCGCCGTTCCGTGGAAGCCCTGTCAACATTCCGAGTTTCTGAATTAAATAGCCTCAGGTGAAGCGGCCAGAGGATCCCGGTAGAGCACGTCGAGAGCCACCGAACCGCCCGCCACGGCGAGTACGGAATCCGGGAAACTCGACGGGACGACGGAGGTCGCGCGGTCGCCGCCGACGCCCTCGCGCAGGGCGACGAGGCAGTCCTCGCGGTGCAGGATGCCGATCTCGGTCACCACGACCGTCTCCGGGTTCAGCACGTCGAGCAGCAGCCGGGCGGCCCGCCCGACGGCGTGCGCCCGTTCCACCAGCAGCCGCAGCGCCGCCGGATCGCCCGCGGCCGCGGCCGTCAGCACATGCATCGGGTTCACGCCCTCGGTGACCCCCGCCCGCCGGGCCCGCCGGCACAGGGTGCGCTCGCTCAACTCGGCCTGGAGGCAGCCGGTCCGGCCGCAGTCGCAGGGCTCGGTGCCGCCCGGCACCGGCAGATGGGCGATCGCGCCCGCCTGGGAGCGCGGCCCGTGGTGCACCTCGTCGTTGGTGGCGAACGCCGCGTCCACCACGTTGCCGACGAACAGATGCAGCACGCTCCGGCTGCCGCGCGCCCGCCCGAACAGCCGCTCCGCGTTGACCAACGCCCGCGCGTGGCCGTCCACATGGACCGGCAGGCCGGTGCGGGTACCGAGCAGCTCCCGCACCGGTACCTCGTGCCAGCCCAGCAGGGGGTGCTCGACGACGGTCCCGGAGTCCCGGTCCACCCAGCCGCCGGCCGCGAAGCCGACGCCGAGGCACCTGAGCCGCGGCGACCGCTCCAGGAGCGCGGCGAGCCCGTCGGCGGCCCGCGCCAGGATCGCGGAGGCGTCGGTGCTCTCGTGCCGCAGCTCCCGCACGGCCACCACCCGGCCCCGCAGATCGAGCAGCGTGACCGTTGTATAGGGGACGGCCACATGGACGCCGCCCACGACGAACCGTGAGTCGTCCAGGTCGACAGGCACATGGGGTCGACCCACACCCTGGGATTGCCGGGGCGCCTCCGACTCCCGGATCAGGCCCAGTTCGGTGAAGCGGGAGCAGTAGTCGGTCACCGACGCCGGGGACAGCCCGGTCAGCCGGGCGATGGTGCTGCGCGCCACCGGCCCGTGCTCCAGCACGGACCGCAGGACGACGCTGGCGCTCGTCCGGCGCCGGGAGGTGGGAGCGGGGGCAGGGGGTGTCGCGGTACGGGGCATGGAGGACCGTCCTCGGGAACGGGGGCCGACACGTCTCGGAGGGCGAGGCGGGCCGGGGCCCGACTCACACCGGACGGCGACAGACGGCCGTGCCCACGCGTCGGAGGTCGACGTGGCGACGCGACGAGAAGTACCGGGACTGGGCGACCATGTCTGGAAGGGTAGGGCAGGAACGGTGAATCCGACCAGACCACTAGGGTTCGTTCGGTGAAGCTGTGTGTTTGGTGAGTCCCCACAGCCGCGCCACCAGGGTCGCTGTCACCCCGGCCACCTCACCTCAGTGACCGGAGTCACCCCGAACCGGGTGTAACCCGCACTCTTTGTCCGGAGCCCACCAAGCCCCGGCTCCCGGCTTTGTCGACGGTTGACGGTGATCGGCCGCGGGAGGCCGGGATAGCGTCACCGGAGTCCCTTGTCGTTCACCCCCGCGGAGTCCCCATGAGCACCGCCGTCGCCACCACCCGCACCGGCCAGGTCCTCGCCGACCTGATCCCCGCCTCCCGTGTGCGGGACGTCGCGCTCGTGGTCGGCGGTGCCGCGCTCACCGGTCTCGCCGCGCAGATCGCCGTGCCCGTGCCGGGCTCCCCGGTGCCGGTGACCGGCCAGACCTTCGCCGCGCTGCTCGTCGGCACGAGCCTGGGCGCCCGCCGCGGTGTGGCCTCCCTCGCGCTCTACGCGCTGGCCGGCCTCGCGGGCCTCCCGTGGTTCGCCCAGGGCACCTCCGGGTTCTCCGTCTCCTTCGGCTACATCCTCGGCATGATCCTGGCCTCCGCCGCCGTCGGCGCCCTGGCCCGCCGCGGCGCCGACCGCAACGTCTGGCGGACGGCCGGCGCGATGCTGGTCGGCGAGGCGATCATCTACGCGATCGGCGTGCCCTACCTCGCCTACGCCGCCGGCCTGTCGCTGTCCGCCGCCGTCGCGGCCGGCCTCACCCCGTTCCTCCTCGGTGACGCCCTCAAGGCGGCCCTGGCGATGGGTCTGCTGCCCGGCGTCTGGAAGCTCGTCAGGCGCTGACGCTCCTCCGGAAGAGGCTCACCGGGTCGTACCGCGACTCCAGCTCGGCGAGCCTCTTGCGCGTTTCCGGGTCGTGCAGCCCCTCGGTCCGGTCCCCGGCCCCGAAGGCGAAGTTGACGCTGCGGCCGAGGGTGACGGGCGCGAGCAACCGGAGGGCCGGGTCCAGCAGCGCCCGCGCCTGCCGCCGCCCGCCCATGGTCAACAGCCGTACCAGGAAACGCCCTTCGCGATACGGCACCGAGTTCGGCGCCGGTCGCGCCAGCGTCCCGCCCAGATGATTGATCTGTACGACCACCATGGCCCCGGCGCCGGGCCCGGTCCGCTCCAGCAGTTCACCGGCCCGCTCCACGTCCAGCGCGCTCAGCACCGCGCTGTCCCCGTAGTAGCTGTGCGGGACGTCGGGATCGCTGTGGATGGTGTGGCTCTCGGCGTACGGCATCTCCCGCAGGGTGTCCGCGAGCACCGGCCCGATCTCCCGCAGCGGGGCGAGGAGTCGCTCCCCACCGGCGCCGGTGTACGCCACCCGCACCGAGACGACGTACCGCCCGCGCAGATGCGGCGGCAGCGCCGGCAGGTCCGGGTACGGTACGGCGGCGAAGGACGAGGTCAGCGTGGACGGCACGGTCCTGGTCCACTCCTCGTACGCCCGCAGCAGGGCACGCGGAGCGACCTCGCGGCCGTCGAAGGCGAGCGAACCGCCGTACAGCGTCCGCACGGGAACGAGCCCGATCTCCAACTCGGTGACGACGCCCAGGCGGTGGCCGCCGCCGAGAAGGCCCCAGTACAGCTCTGACCCCTCGGTGACGTGCCGGAGCTCGCCGTCCCCGGTGACCACGTCGAGGGAGCGGACATGGTCGGCGGCATAGCCGAACTCCCTTGCCAGGATGCCGAGTCCGCCGCCCAGCGTGTAGGACACGGCACCGACACCCGGTGCGGAGCCGTTGAGCGGCGCGAGCCCGTGCGGCACGGCGGCCGTCACCACGTCACGCCAGCGGACACCCGCCTGGACGCGGGCGGCGCGCGCCGGGGCGTCGATGGTCACCCGGTCCATGTGGCGGGTGCTGACGAGGACTCCGCCCTCCACCGCGCCCGGCAGTCCGTGTCCGGTGGCCAGCACGGACACCGGCAGCCGTGCGTCGGCCGCGTGGCGCACGGCGTCCACCACGTCCTCGCTGGAGCGCACCGGGAACACATGGTCGGGGCGCAGCGCGAAACCGGTCTGGAAACTGGTGACTTCGTCGTGGGTCGAGGTGTTCATGCCGGACAGGGTGGAGGCATAACCTGACACCTTCCGTCAGGTTATGCCTCCGTGGGTCTCCCGCTCTGGGTCAGACGGTGCGCTGTGGTCGCCGCTGCGACCACCACAGGCCGGCCGCGCCCGCAGCCAGCAGCGCCGCGCCCGAAGCCCCGAGGGGCAGCAGGTCACGTCCCACACCGGTCTTCGGGAGTTCGCTCGGGGCGTCACCGCCGGGTCCCACCGGCTTGTTGTCGGTGCCCAGCAGCAGCGGGGTGGCCGGGGCGTTCGGCGACGGGTTCGTCGTACCGAACGGAACCGGGCCCTGCTGCCAGAACGTCTTCTTCCCGTCGCCGGTCTGCACCGGCAGGCAGATCTTTCCGGTCTTGCCGAGATCGAATGTCGCGTCGACGGCGTACGACTTCGACTTACCGGCTGCGAGATTGTCGATCGGGCAGGCGAAACCGCTGTTCGAACCCTCCGGCAGATCCTTTTCTTCGATCGGAGAGCAGCCTTGAACGTTTTTGACCGTCATGCCGTCGAATCCGACGACCAAAAGCCTGATCCTTCCGCTGTCCTTGCTCCCGTCGTTCTTCACGGTGGCTGTGAGATCGGTCTTCTGCGACTTGTTGTCGACGGAGATCGTCCCCGGCAGTGTCGTCGTCAGCTCCACACCGGCCGGCGCCTTGTCAACGGCCTTTCCCCCCTTGCTGCTTGCCGGTCCCTCGTCCGCGCTCGCGGTGAACGGCAGGATCATCACCGTCGAGAAGGCTGCCGTGACCAGCGATCCGGCAATGGTCGTCATACGACGAGAACTCATGTTCGTCCCCCTTGGCTGCGCCTGAATTCGCAGTACTTGAAGAGGTACCACAAGATTTCTCCGCACTATGCTGGTACGGCTCGAAGTGTGACCATTGTGTTCCACTCGGGACATCGTCGAGGGGGTGCAGCGGATTGCCGGGAAATACGGGAGACACGGGAAATGCGAGGCGCGGCGGAGTTCCAGGGCTCCTGGTGACGGGCCGTTATCGCCTGGTCGAGAGTATCGGCCAGGGGGGAATGGGGCGGGTGTGGCGGGCCGCCGACGAGATGCTCGACCGGCAGGTCGCGGTCAAGGAGATGCGGATCGACGGCCTCGACGCGGAGGACACCCGCACCCGCCGTGAACGCACCCTGCGCGAGGCCCGCGCGACGGCCCGCATCGACCACCCGAACGTCGTACGGGTCTACGACGTCGTGGACGAGGGTGAACGCCTGTGGATCGTCATGGAGTTGGTCAAGGGCCGCTCCCTGGAACGGATGATGGTGGAGGACGGCGCGCTGGACCCGCGCGCGACGGCACTGCTGGGCCTGGGCCTGGTGGAGGCGCTGCGCCAGGTGCACGCGCGGGGCGTGCTGCACCGGGACATCAAACCCGGGAACGTCCTGGTGGAGTCCGGCACCCGGACGGGCCGCCGGATCGTGCTCACGGACTTCGGCATCGCCGCGATGCAGGACGCCAAGGCGCTCACCATGGTCGGCATGCTCGTCGGCTCGCCCGACTACATGGCGCCCGAGCGGGTCTCGGGGCGCCCTCAGGGCCCGCCGTCGGACATCTGGTCCCTGGGTGCGACGCTCTGCGCGGCTCTCGGCGGCCGCTCCCCGTTCTCCCGCGACACCACCCTGGCCACGCTCCACGCGGTCCTCTACGAGGAGCCTGAACTCCCGGCGGCGGCAGGCCCGTTGACCGACATCCTCGCGGCCCTCCTGGAGAAGGACCCGTCGATACGACCGGGGCTCGACGAGGTGGAGGCGGCCCTCCAGGTGGCCGCGTTCTCGGCTCCCACGCCCACGTTGCGGGTGGGGCCGGTGGAGGACCCCGGCACACCGGAGGTTCCTGGAGCTGCGGGGGCTCCAGGAACGCCGGATGCTCCGGACGCGGGGGTGGAGCCGGTTCCGCCGGACGGGCCGCCGTGGGCTCCGCGGGAGTCGCCGACGCCGGCCTATCTGGATCCGGGGGTCGTGCGAGCGGCACGGGATCCCCGGGTACCGGCTCCGACGACCGGGCCGGAGTCGGCCGTACGCGAGTCAGCGGGGGACCCTGGCCCGGCGGAGCCGTCGGATGCCGTGCCCCTCGCCTTCTCGGGCGCCGGTGAGGAGGCCCCGGAGACACCTGCACGGCCGGACACGGACGCCGAGAGCCCTCCACCTGCCGAGACGGCAGCAGCACAGCAGGCCTCCTCGACCGAGGGCCCGAAGCCTGCCGAGCCATCCGCGTCTGCCGGGCGTTCCGCCCCTGTCGAGCCGTTCGCGTCTGCGGGGGGTTCCGCCCTCGCCGGGTCGTCCGGGCCGGCGGAGCGGTTCGCGGCCGAATCCTCGGCCTCTGGCGGGTCGTTCGCCGTGGCCGAGCCGTCCGCGTCGGCTGGGCGTTCCGCGTCTGTCGAGCCGTTCGCGTCCGCGGGGGGTTCCGCCCCCGCCGAGTCGTCCGGGTCCCCGGAGCGGATCTCCGCCGAGCCCCCCGCCCACGGCGAACCGTTCGCCCCCGCGGTCCCCGCCCACGGCGAACCATTCGCCCCCGGGCTCCCCGCCGGCGGCGACCGTGCCAGTGCGTCCACCGAGGCGCGCTCCGAGGACGGGTCGGAGGTCAGGTCCGAGGCGTCGGCCGGGAACTCCGTGGGGGCCGTGCTCCGGGCCGGGGCCACCACGACCAGTACGCCCCTGGCGAGCGCCCCCACCCAGGACTCCCTCTCCGCGGGCGCCCCCACCGAGCACTACCCCATGCCGGACGCGCCGACCCGGGACACCCCGACCCGCGTGGCCTCCGCCCCCACCCGCGTCGGCCCGCGCTCCGGTGTCTCCCTGATCCGCGGCAACCAAGCCGAACCCGACCAGCATCCCGGCGGGGAACCGGACCCGGGCCGCGCAGGCGACAGCGGCGCCACTTCCCCCTCCGCACCCGACACCCACCCCCTCCCCGGCCGGGACCCCGCCGTCGTGCTCGGCCCTCACCCCCACCGCCTCCCCCCGGAGGAACCCCCCGACGAGGCCGAACTCCCCGGCCCAGCCCGCCCCGCCACCGCCCCGCACCGCACCCGGCGCCGCACCGCCCTCGTCGCCGCAGGCGGAGTGCTCACCGCGGCCGCAGTCGTTGTCGGGATCGTCCTCGCCACCACCTCCGGCTCACCCGGAGACAACCAGGCGGGCGGGCCCTCGTCCGGTTCCGCCTCCGTCTCCGCCTCCGTCTCCGCCTCCGGAACCGGTGCCTCCACCCCCGGCACCCCGTCCTCCACCGTCGAGGGCACCTCCCGCCCCCGCTCCCTGCCGCCCGGCGCCCACGAGGAGGCCGGCGGGTTCGCGTGGGCGACCCCCACCGGCTGGCGGCGGGACGTGAAGACCGGGGCGGAGGTCCACTACACCTCGCCCGACGGCAAACAGGAGCTCGCGGCCAAGTCCTCGCTGGCCCGGGGCGACCTGATGGAGACCTGGGAGACCTCCGAGCAGAACGCCCACCAGGGCCAGGACTACCGCAAGATCCGTCTGGAGGAGACGACCTTCCGCGATCACCCCGCGGTCGTCTGGGAGTACACCTTCACCCTCGGCGGCATCCCCTGGCACGCCCAGCTGCTCGGCTTCAACGAGGGCGACAAGTCGTACCAGATCAACACCTGGTACCAGCCCGGCATCGAGCAGCAGGCCCTCGACACGTACGAGAGGGTCAAGGACAGCTTCACCGTGCTGTGAACCGCACAGCACAAGGGCCCCGGGGTGTGCACCCCGGGGCCCTGCACGCACCGTCGAAAGGTCAGACGGACACCTTGTCCGTGACGTCTCCGGCCGACGCGGACGCCGTACGCCCGCGCCCCCCGACCTTCTCCCGCACCACGGCGATGACCAGCACCAACGCGGCGACGAGCAGCGACAGCAGCACGGTCTCCCGCCCGTCGTGCTCGGTGTCGGTCAGCATGTAGCCGAGGACGAAGACGATCAACGCGGCCGTCGCCCAGGTCAGATACGGATACAGCCACATCCGCACGACCAGCTTCTCCGGCGCCTCGGCCTGGATGATCTTCCGCATCCGCAGCTGCGAGAAGCAGATGACCAGCCACACGAACAGGGCGACCGCGCCGGAGGAGTTGACGAGGAACAGGAAGATCTTGTCGGGGGAGAGGTAGTTGAAGAAGACGGCGACGAAGCCGAACACCACCGACGCGAGGATCGCGGCCATCGGCACACCCCGCCCGTTGACCCGCGCGAACGCCTTCGGCGCGTCGCCCCGCTCACCGAGCGAGAAGGCCATCCGGGAGGCCGTGTAGAGACCGGAGTTGAGACAGGACAGCACCGAGGTCAGCACGATGAAGTTCATGATCTGACCGGCGTGCGCGATCCCGAGGGAGTCGAGCGCGGCCACGTAGGAGCCCTTGTCCTGGATGGACTTGGAGTCCCACGGGATCAGCGTGACGACGACGAAGATGGACCCGAGGTAGAAGACCGCGATCCGCCAGATGATGCTGTTGGTCGACTTGGTCACGGCCCGCTGCGGGTCCTCCGACTCACCGGCCGCGAGGGTCGCGATCTCGCTGCCCATGAAGGAGAAGACCACCAGCAGCACACCGGTGAGGATGGCGCCGGGCCCGTTCGGCAGGAAGCCGCCGTGACCGGTGAGGTTGGAGAAACCGGCCTGGTCGGTGTGGACGCCGGGGAGCACACCGAACACCGCGAGCAGGCCGACGACGATGAACGCGCCGATGGCCACGACCTTGATCCCGGCGAACCAGAACTCGAACTCGCCGTAGGACCCCACCGAGACCAGGTTGGTGGCGGTCAGCACGACCATCACGATCAGCGCCCACCCCCACTGCGGTACGGCGGGTATCCATCCTTCGAGGATCTTGGCGCCCGCGGTCGCCTCGACGGCGAGCACCACGACCCAGAAGAACCAGTACAGCCAGCCGATGGAGAACCCGGCCCAGCGGCCGAGCGCCCGGTCGGCGTGCGCGGAGAACGAACCGGAGGTGGGGTTGGCGGCCGACATCTCACCGAGCATCCGCATCACCAGCACCACGAGCGTGCCGACGAGCGCGTACGACAGCAGGATGCCGGGTCCGGCGGTGGCGATACCGGAGCTGGAGCCCACGAAGAGGCCCGCGCCGATGACTCCGCCGATGGCGATCATCGAGAGGTGGCGGTTCTTGAGTCCGGCCTGGAGACCAGTCATACGGGGAATTCCTTCGTGCCGGGGTGGGGGGTCCCGTACGAGCGGTGTACGGGTCGGTCCAGTGAATCGGAGGCAAAGAGATTCCTGAACCTCTGAATCCAGATCGTTACTTGAGGTTTTCTTGAGGTTCCATTGCCAGGTCCCTCGTTTCCTTGCCTGACACCCGGGGCTGCTGCCCTGAAACAGCCGTGTCACACTCGTTCCATGCGCGTGTATCTCGGCTCCGACCATGCGGGCTTCGAACTCAAGAACCACCTCGTCGACTGGCTCAGGGCGGCCGGCCACGACCCCGTCGACTGCGGGCCCCACATCTATGACGCCCAGGACGACTACCCGCCGTTCTGCCTGCGCGCCGCCGAGCGCACGGCCGCCGACCCGGACGCCCTCGGTGTCGTGATCGGCGGCTCCGGCAACGGCGAGCAGATCGCGGCGAACAAGGTCAAGGGCGTCCGCGCCTCGCTCGCCTGGAGCGAGGAGACCGCGTCGCTGGGCCGCCAGCACAACAACGCCAACGTGGTCGCCGTGGGGGCCCGGATGCACACGCAGGAGGAGGCGACGAAGTTCGTCGAGACCTTCCTCGCGACCCCGTTCTCCGGCGACGAACGCCACCAGCGCCGCATCGACATGCTCTCGGACTACGAAACGACGGGCGACCTGCCGGAGATCCCGGCGCACCACCCGCAGCAGTAGCAATTCAGCCCCTCCGGCGTTTGAGGAGCGGGGGTGCGGGGGCTGGCCCCCGCGAACGGGGGTCGAAGGGGGCAGCGCCCCCTGGAGGATGGGACGGGTAGGGGCGGCGGGGGCGAAGAGACCCGGCGCCCACCCTGACACGCACAAGAGGAGCACCGTGCCCGAGGGCCACACGATTCACCGCCTGGCCCAGGACTACGCCGCCGCCTTCCAGGGCACGAAACCCCACGTCACCAGCCCCCAGGGCAAGTTCTCCGACGCCGCCGAACTCCTCACCGGCTCAGAGCTCACCCGCACCGAGGCCCACGGCAAACACCTCTTCCTCGGCTTCCGGGCCACCGACTGGATCCACATCCACCTCGGCCTCTTCGGCAAGGTCACCTTCGGCGGAGCCCCCGCGCCCCCGCCCACCGACACCGTCCGTCTCCGCCTCGCGAACAGCACGGCGTACGTGGACCTCCGTGGCCCCACGACCTGCGCGCTGATCACCCCCGCCGAGAAGCAGGCGATACACGACCGCCTCGGCCCCGACCCCCTCCGCGCGGACACCGACGCCGACCCGCAGGCGGCGTACCGGCGGATCTCCCGCAGCCGTACGACGATCGCCGCGCTCCTGATGGACCAGAAGGTCATCGCGGGCGTCGGCAACGTCTACCGCGCCGAGGTCCTCTTCCGGCACCGCATCGACCCCTACCGCGCGGGCAAGGACATCGCCCCCGCCGAGTGGGACGCGATCTGGGCCGACCTGGTCGGTCTCATGCGTGAGGGCGTCCGGAACAACCGCATCGACACCGTCCGCCCGGAGCACACCCCGGAGGCGATGGGCCGCCCGCCGCGCGTCGACGACCACGGCGGCGAGGTCTACGTGTACCGCAGGGCCAACCTGCCCTGTCACATCTGCGGCGGCGAGATCCGCACCGCCGATCTCGCCGCCCGCAACCTGTTCTGGTGTCCGACCTGCCAGAAACCCTGAGGGCTCCGGCGGCGGGGTCTCAGAAGCCGTGCGGCAGCCAGGGCGCCGTGACCGACCCGAACCCCACCGACGCCTCCGCCAGTGCCCCCGGCCGCAGCTCCCGCACCAGCCCGGCCCCGGCCAGCGAGGCGAGGCTCACGCCGCCGAGGTAGGCCGCCCCCAACTCCCGTACGGACAGCGCGAGATCGGCCGGATCCGTCGTACGCGCACACGACGCGCCCTTCGCGTCCCCGCTCAGCCGCCAACGCCCCTCGTTCCAGGGGCAGAAGGCGTCCTCGACCTCCAACACCACGTCCACCGGCGCCTGGTAGGTCCGCGCCTCCAGCGCCGCCCCCACGTCCACCAGCCGTACGTGCAGCGCGTCCCGCACCAGCGGCGAGCAGCGCCGGATGTCCGAGACGAGGTACTGCCAGGCCTCGTCCACCGGCCGCCGCCGGATGTCGATCCGCGAGGTCAGGTCGAGGTCGAAGAGGAACCGCCACAGCGCGCCGTGCCCGGCGGGGTCCAGCGCCTCCAGATCGGAGACGACCACGGTGCCCTTCGGCCCCGTCGCGTCCCAGTCCGCCTTGACCCGGTACCGGACGAACCCCACGACCTCCCCTTCCCGCTCCGCGACCACGCACTGGAGCGGCGAGGCGCCGTCGCGGGTGCTCTCCGGGTCCAGCAGCCACAGCCGCTCCCAGCCGGGGATCCGGGCGATCATCCCGGGCCGCCCCGGCACGAGCCGGGCGTACACCGCCTCGCAGGCGTCGAGCACGTCGGCCGGCGCCGCGTACCGCAGCCGTACGTCGTCGGTGCCGGGCGGCACCGACAGGCGGACCCGGGCCGTGTCGATGTCGGCGTTGAGCTGGTAGGTGCCCACGCCGTAGCCGAACCGGCCGTAGATCACCGGCTCGGAGGCGGTCAGCACGGCCAGCGGTTCGCCCCAGGAGCGCACGTCGTCCAGCTGGCGCCGCATCATGGAGGTCAGCACCCCGCGCCGCCGGTGCGTGGCCGCCACGCTCACCATGGTCACGCCCGCGGTGGGCACCGAGGCGCCGCCCGGCACGGTCAGACGGAAGCTGAAGGCACCCGCCGTCCCCACGCACCGCCCGTCGTCCCAGACGCCGATGGAGCGGTCGATCTCGGTGAGTTCACGGAACACCTCCCGCTCCTCGGCAGGCTCCGGGATCCCGCCGAAGGCGCGGAGCAGGTTGTCGTACCACTCGTCCCAGTCGTCCCGTCGAAGCACCCGCAAGTCAGTCCCCATGTCCCATGCCTACCAGGGCCCTGCGGGGAGGAGCGAGGGAATTTCGGCTTGGTGGCGGCGCGGCGGCCTCCGGTGAAGTTCACTGTGAAGTTGAACCACAGACGGGGGACAAGTGGGACCTCCCGTGCCAAGCAGCCGGTTCGATGGATAGGGTCCCGAACTAATGGCAGGACGAGAGCGGCGCGCGGAAGCCGAGACGTTCACGGCCCGGTTGAAGATGCAGTGGCACCGGGCCCGCGTCGGGCTGCGCAGAAGCGCCGTGGACTACTTCCGCGGCGACGGCTCGGACTGGGTCGCGCTCGCCGGTCTGCTCCTGACCGTGCCCCTGATCGCGTCCGTCACTCTCATGAACTCCGTGTGGTGCTCCCCGGCCGCCCTGGTCCTGCCGATCGTCGCGGGCGGCCTGCTGCTGCGCCCGGCGAGCCTGCTGGGCCTGTACGCGGCGGCGGCGACCGCGCTGATCGTGGAGTCGGTGCAACTGGGGCCGTACACCGAGGGGCCGTCCCGGGTCACGCCCGGTGTGGTCCTGGTCGTGGCCGCCTGCGGTTTCTTCGGTCTGCTCATCGCCCAGTTCCGCAGCCGGGTCGGGGTGCCCTGGCGGCGCGGCGGCACCATGCTGTTCGACCTGCGCGAACGCATCCGGGTGCAGAGCAAGTTGCCTACGCTGCCGCAGGGTTGGCACCGTGAGATGGCGCTGCGGCCCGCGGGCGGGCAGTCGTTCTCCGGCGACTTCGTGGTCGCGGCCCGGACCAACGGCGGCCGGACCCTGGAGGTCGTCCTGACCGACGTGTCCGGGAAGGGCATGGACGCGGGATCGCGCGCCCTGCTGCTGTCGGGCGCCTTCGGCGGACTGCTGGGCTCCCTGCCCCCGCACGCCTTCCTGCCCGCCGCCAACGGCTATCTGCTCCGCCAGGACTGGGACGAGGGCTTCGCGACCTCGATCCACCTGGTCCTCGACCTGGACTCCGGCGACTACGAGCTCTACTCGGCCGGCCACCCGCCGGGCCTCCAGCTCAGCTCCGGCAGCGGGCGCTGGGAGGAGAAGGCCGCGGAGGGACCCCTCCTCGGTGTGTACGACGGCGCCCAGTTCGACCCCGTGAAGGGCTCGCTGCGCCCCGGCGACGTGCTGATGCTGTTCACCGACGGCCTGGTGGAGACGTCCGACCGGGACATCGTGGAGGGAATCGACCGGCTGACCGGGGAGGCCGACCGGTATGTGGCGGGCGGTTTCCACGGCGCGGCCTGGCACCTGATCGAGGCGGTGGCCAAGGACGTCAACGACGACCGGGCCCTGCTGCTGATCTCCCGAGAGGGGCCGGCGACGGCGGGGGCGCCGCGGTAGGTCTCGGCGGCGGGGTTCGTCGGGCCCGGGGTGGGATGCCTCGCGCTCCGGGGTGGGTGTTCTCCTCGTGTCCCAGGGCGACGCGTGCACCACAACTCCCGCCGCCCCCAGGGGATTCGGCGCCCCCCTCGGCACCGCCGGGCGCGCCCATCGTGCCGGGCCCTCCCTGAACCCGCTCTCCCCGTAGCCGTTCTCCCCGTGAGCGTTCTCCCTGCCCTCCGGGCACCGCGCCGGGTCACACTGGGCGGGTGAACCGACTGACGCTCGCCGAAGTAGAGGACACCGCCCGGGCCGCCCACGCGGGCCAGACCGACAAGGCGGGGCGGCCGTACGCCGAACACCTCCGGGCCGTCGCCGAGGGCGTGCGCGCGCGGGGCGGTGACGACGAGCAGATCGCGGCGGCCTGGCTGCACGACTCCGTCGAGGACGACGCCCTCTCCGCGCGCTGGCTCGAGGAGGCCGCCCTGAGCCGTCGTACCAAGGACATCGTGCTCGCCGTCACCAAGCGGGCCGGAGAGCCGCCCGAGGCGTACGCCGGGCGCATTCTCGCGACCCCGGGCGCGCTGCTGGTGAAGGAGGCCGACCTGGCCCACAACGCGGACCCGGCCCGCCTCGCCGTCCTCGACGAGGACACGCGGCGACGACTGACCGAGAAGTACGCACGGATGCGCGCGCTCCTCGGTCTGGACGGGGATGCCGGCTAGGCGTCCACCGTCTCCCGGGACGCCGCCCGCTGCTCGGGCACCCGCGCGACCTCGGCCGCCTCCCGCCGGAACGCCCAGTTCATGTCGGGCTCCATCACGCACCGGAAGACCCGGCGCACCGGCGCGGTGCACAGCAGGGTGACGGCGACGGCGGCGAGAGCGCTCACGAAGAGCTCGCCGGCCGGCCGGTGCAGCCAGGCGTGGTCGAACCAGCCCGCGAAACCGGCGCCCTTGATCAGGAAGCCGTGCAGCAGATAGCCGTACAGCGTGCCGGCGCCGAGCGTGGTGAACCACATGCTCCGGCCCGGCACCCACGCGAAGAAGCAGGCCGTCAGCAGCAGCGAACTGCCGAACATGGCCAGCACCATGAGCGGCCCGGTCCACCAGGGCGCGCCCATCTCCTGGACGGCGTTGCGGTGGTAGAACCACTCGGTGTTCATCCGCGGCACCGCCCACCAGCCGACGGCGAGCGCGGCCGCGAACACCGGCACCGCGGCGATCCGCACCGAGCGCCTGCGCACCGTCCGGAAGTGCTCCGGCTTCATGACCAGGCCCAGCACGAAGTACGGCAGGAACTGGAGCACCCGCTGGAGGTCCAGGTCGTCGCCGATGTCCGGGGTCACGGAGGCGAGCATCGCGATGCCGAGCGCGAGCGGCAGCGGCCACCGCACCAGCTTCCAGATCGGCGTGGTCAGCCGCCAGATGAACAGCGCCACCAGGAACCAGGTCAGGAACCACGGGTCCAGGAGGCTGATCTCCATCCCGGGGTCGTGGTCGGCGTAGCGCTTGAAGAGGGAGTACGCCGTCTCGAAGACGATGTACGGCACCGCCACACCGGTGACGAGCCGCTTCAGCCGGTCCGGGCGCATGTCGAACCTGCGCGAGAAGAACCCGGAGACGATGATGAACGCCGGCATGTGGAACGAGTACACGACCGTGTACACGCCCTCCAGGATCCGGCTGTCGCCCTTGAGCGGCTCCCAGGAGTGCGCGACGGCCACCAGGACGATCGCCAGGTACTTGGCGTTGTCGAAGAAGGCGTCGCGTTGCTTGGCGGCTTGAGACATCTGAGGGACCCTAGCCGCCGCTGTGTGTTTCCGTGAAACCGGCTGTTTGATCGCCCGTTGTTCACTTCTGAGGTGATGTCAACGCGCCTGCATTGTCTTGATTAATCCCTCTCAAATGCCCCATAACCCTGCCTGTCGCACGCATGTGCCGTTCCCTTGGAATCCTTGCGAACGGGATGTGCGGACAAGGCGGTTGCGGACCGAAAGGAACCGGCCAGGGGCTGCGGGGCGTGTATCGGCATGGCCAAACGTTGCCTCACCGGCCGCATATGCGGGCCGCGTTGGTGGCACGATGGTTCTGGCGGGGGTCGCGGGGTCGCGTCCCCGGGCCGGGAAGCGGACCGACCGAGGGTGTGATCAGTTGTGGCCATTTCGCTGTCAGTGGTGCTGCTGTTGGGGATCATCCTGGTGGTGTTGATGCGGGGAGGCTCCATCAAGGCCGGCCCCGCCATAGTCGCGGTGCTCTTCGGCTTCTTCCTCGCCTCGACCGGCATGGCCGACGACATCCAACGCTTCCTGGACTCGATAGCGGACACCATCAACTCGATCCAGTTCTAGACACGCCACAGGCCGCCGGCCCGGACCCCCGAGGGGGCCCGGGCCGGCGGCCTGATCAGAGCGGGCGACGGGAATCGAACCCGCGTAGCTAGTTTGGAAGACTAGGGCTCTACCATTGAGCTACGCCCGCACAGCACACGCCACGGATCGCTCCCCGGCGGCACGCAAGCATCGTAGCGGGTCGTCACGCCTTGTCGCACATCCCTTCCGGTCGGACACCCCTCGACCGCACTTCCGGAACGGCCCCGCCGACCTCGCTTCCGGTCGGCCCCCGCCCGCCGCACCCGAAGGGTGACTCCGTCGCCGTGCTCGCGAAATGCGGTAACCCCGCAGCCTGCGGCCATGTACCCTACGTGTCGCACCAGACGGGGTGTGGCGCAGCTTGGTAGCGCGTCCGCTTTGGGAGCGGAAGGCCGTGGGTTCAAATCCCGCCACCCCGACCACCTGCGCGATCACCGCGCGCGCTCGCTTCGGTGATCGCCTTTGGGGCGTGTCGCCGCTGCCGTTACTATGCAAGCTGCACGCCCGTGTGTCTCTCCTACTAGAAGTCCTCCGGGCGGCTATCCGCCGGAGCCGTTCTGGCCCCGGCAGAATCCGAGAAGTCAGCCACAAGGAGACCGAACCGTGAAGAGCGCCGTGGAGACCCTGAACCCGACTCGGGTTCGGCTCAGCATCGAGGTGCCCTTCGAGGAGCTCAAGGACAGCCTCGACGCGGCGTACAAGAAGATCAACCAGCAGGTCACGGTGAAGGGCTTCCGGAAGGGCAAGATCCCGGCGCGCGTCATCGACCAGCGGTTCGGCCGCGGTGCGGTGCTGGAGGAGGCCGTCAACGACGCGCTTCCGAAGTTCTACACCGAGGCGGTCAACGAGGCCGAGATCGACGTCCTGGGCCAGCCCGAGGTCGACATCACCGAGCTGAAGGACGGCGAGACGCTGAACTTCACCGCCGAGGTCGACGTCCGCCCGGCCATCGAGATCCCGGACTACTCCGGCATCGAGGTCGAGGTCGACGCGGTCGAGGTCACCGACGAGGACATCGAGAAGTCGGTCGAGCAGCTCCGTGAGCGCTTCGCCTCGACCTCCCCGGTCGAGCGGGCCGCCGAGGACGGCGACGTCGTCACCATCGACCTGGAGGCCAAGGTCGACGGCGAGGTGCTGGAGGACGGCGTCGCGAGCGGCGTCTCCTACACCATCGGCTCCGGCGAGCTCCTCGACGGCATCGACGACGCCGTGAAGGGCCTGGAGGCCGGTGGCGAGGCCACCTTCACCTCCGAGCTCAAGGGCGGCTCCGCGGCCGGCAAGGAGGCCGAGGTCACCGTCAAGGTCACCCAGGTCGCCGCCCGCGAACTGCCCGCGCTGGACGACGAGTTCGCGCAGCTCGCCTCCGAGTTCGACACCCTCGACGAGCTGAAGGCCGACAGCCGCAAGCGCCTCGAGAACATGAAGCAGTACGACCAGGCCACCCAGGCCCAGGAGCGCGTCCTGGAGAAGCTCCTGGAGCTCGTCGAGGTGCCCGTCCCCGAGAAGCTCCTCGAGGACGAGATCAACACCCGCAAGCACAACCTGGAGCACCACCAGCTCGGCCAGATGGGCCTCGACCTCGAGAAGTACCTCGAGATCCAGGGCAAGACGGCCGAGGAGTTCGACACCGAGACCAAGGACGCCGCGGTCAAGGGCATCAAGACGCAGTTCGTCCTCGACGAGCTCGTCAAGCGCGAGAAGCTGAACGTCAACCAGGAGGAGCTCACCGAGCACCTCATGCGCCGCGCGGCTTCCTCCGGCATGTCCCCCGACCAGTTCGCCCAGGCGGTCGTCGAGGGCGGCCAGGTTCCGCTGCTCGTCGGCGAGGTCGCCCGCGGCAAGGCCCTGGCCGTCGTGGTCGAGGCCGCCACGGTCAAGGACACCAACGGCGAGGTCATCGACCTGGACGACGACGAGGACGAGACGGCCGAGACGGTCGAGGCATCCTCGGAGGAGACCCCGGCCGAGGCCGAGGACAAGACCGAGGCCTGAGCACCGACAGCGCCTTGATTGTCGTACGACGGGCCCTGGGAGCATCCGCACCCAGGGCCCGTCGGCCTACGCAAGGGGCGCGGGGAACTGCGCGAGCAACCACCCGCGACCCGCACCCGCCCACCGGCGGGTCCGGTCACGGCGAGCAGGCAGCCGCCCGCCCGCCGGTGGCTCTACGCCCCCGGCGAACAGCCCTCCATCCGGGATTCCCCGAAGGGACCAGCGCGTTAGGGTCCCTTGATAGGGAAACGTAAGACGGCCCGGCGCCGTCGTAAGACGAGCAGGTGGATACGTGACGAATCTGATGCCCTCCGCCGCCGGCGAGCCTTCCATCGGCGGTGGCCTCGGCGACCATGTCTACAACCGGCTGCTCAACGAGCGGATCATCTTCCTCGGCCAGCCGGTCGACGACGACATCGCCAACAAGATCACCGCACAGCTGCTGCTCCTTGCCGCTGACCCGGAAAAGGACATCTACCTCTACATCAACAGCCCCGGCGGATCGATCACCGCCGGCATGGCGATCTACGACACCATGCAGTACATCAAGAACGACGTGGTGACCATCGCCATGGGCCTCGCGGCCTCCATGGGCCAGTTCCTGCTCAGCGCCGGCACCCCCGGCAAGCGCTTCGCGCTGCCGAACGCCGAGATCCTGATCCACCAGCCGTCCGCCGGCCTCGCCGGTTCGGCCTCGGACATCAAGATCCACGCCGAGCGGCTGCTGCACACCAAGAAGCGCATGGCCGAGCTCACCTCGCAGCACACCGGCCAGACGATCGAGCAGATCACCCGCGACTCGGACCGCGACCGCTGGTTCGACGCCTTCGAGGCCAAGGAATACGGCCTCATCGACGACGTGATCGCCACGGCCGCCGGCATGCCGGGCGGCGGCGGCACCGGGGCCTGAGCCCCATGCGGGACCTGAGCCCCCCGCGGGGCCCGGAAAGCCCCCGCACAGCCCCCAGCCGACCGTCACAGCCCCTAGGAGACAGACAGTGAACGACTTCCCCGGCAGCGGCCTCTACGCCCGCACCGAGGCCGAGTACACCGGCCCGCGGGCCGAGTCCCGGTACGTGATCCCCCGCTTCGTCGAGCGCACCTCGCAGGGCATCCGCGAGTACGACCCGTACGCGAAGCTCTTCGAGGAGCGCGTGATCTTCCTCGGCGTGCAGATCGACGACGCCTCCGCCAACGACGTCATGGCGCAGCTGCTGTGCCTGGAGTCGATGGACCCCGACCGGGACATCTCGGTCTACATCAACAGCCCCGGCGGCTCCTTCACGGCGCTCACCGCGATCTACGACACCATGCAGTTCGTGAAGCCCGACATCCAGACGGTCTGCATGGGCCAGGCGGCCTCCGCCGCCGCGATCCTGCTGGCCGCCGGTACGCCGGGCAAGCGCATGGCGCTGCCGAACGCCCGCGTGCTGATCCACCAGCCCTACAGCGAGACCGGCCGCGGTCAGGTCTCCGACCTGGAGATCGCCGCCAACGAGATCCTCCGGATGCGTGCCCAGCTGGAAGACCTGCTGGCCAAGCACTCCACCACGCCGATCGAGAAGATCCGCGAGGACATCGAGCGCGACAAGATCCTCACGGCTGACGACGCCCTGGCGTACGGCCTGATCGACCAGATCATCTCCACCCGGAAGATGAACAACGCCGCTGTCCGCTAGGCGGACCCCGTAGGATATGCCGCCCCTTGGCACCGTGCACGTCGAAGTGAACCCTGCCAAGGGGGGCCCGAACGGGGGGCCCGGCAAGGTACCGTCGGACATAAGGCAGCACCAGGAGCCGCTGGACCTAGGCGTCTCCCAGGCGAAGGGGAAGCACACCGTGGCACGCATCGGTGACGGCGGCGATCTGCTCAAGTGCTCGTTCTGCGGCAAGAGCCAGAAGCAGGTCAAGAAGCTCATCGCAGGGCCTGGTGTGTACATCTGCGACGAGTGCATCGATCTCTGCAACGAGATCATCGAGGAGGAGCTCGCCGAGACGAGCGAGGTGCGCTGGGAGGAACTCCCCAAGCCCCGCGAGATCTTCGAGTTCCTCGAGGGCTACGTGGTGGGCCAGGACGCGGCCAAGAAGGCCCTCTCCGTGGCGGTGTACAACCACTACAAGCGTGTCCAGGCCGGCGAGAACGGCGGCGCGAGCGGCCGTGACGACGCGATCGAGCTCGCCAAGTCCAACATCCTCCTGCTGGGCCCCACGGGCTCCGGCAAGACGCTGCTGGCCCAGACCCTGGCCCGCATGCTGAACGTCCCGTTCGCGATCGCGGACGCCACCGCGCTCACCGAGGCGGGCTACGTCGGCGAGGACGTCGAGAACATCCTGCTGAAGCTGATCCAGGCGGCCGACTACGACGTCAAGAAGGCCGAGACCGGGATCATCTACATCGACGAGATCGACAAGGTCGCGCGGAAGAGTGAAAACCCGTCGATCACGCGGGACGTGAGCGGCGAGGGCGTGCAGCAGGCCCTGCTGAAGATCCTGGAGGGCACCACCGCCTCCGTGCCGCCGCAGGGCGGACGCAAGCACCCGCACCAGGAGTTCATCCAGATCGACACGACGAACGTCCTGTTCATCGTGGGCGGTGCCTTCGCCGGCCTGGAGAAGCTCATCGAGTCCCGCGCGGGCGCCAAGGGCATCGGCTTCGGGGCCACGATCCGCTCCAAGCGCGAGCTGGAGGCCAAGGACCAGTTCGAGGACGTCATGCCCGAGGACCTGGTCAAGTTCGGCATGATCCCCGAGTTCATCGGGCGCCTCCCCGTCATCACCAGCGTCCACAACCTGGACCGCGAGGCCCTCCTCCAGATCCTGGTCGAGCCGCGCAACGCGCTGGTGAAGCAGTACCAGCGCCTGTTCGAACTCGACGGCGTGGAGCTGGACTTCGAGCGCGAGGCGCTGGAGGCCATCGCCGACCAGGCCATCCTGCGCCAGACCGGCGCCCGCGGCCTGCGCGCCATCATGGAGGAAGTCCTCCAGGGCGTGATGTACGAGATCCCGTCCCGCAAGGACGTGGCCCGCGTCGTCATCACCGCCGACGTCGTCCACTCCAACGTCAACCCGACCCTCATCCCGAGGGACGCCCGCGGACGGGGTTCGGGCGAGCAGAAGACGGCGTAGCCGCTGGTCTCACCCCGAGGGCACTCGACGATCTGGTCGGGTGCCCTTTGGCGTACTTCCTCGGGCGATCTCCGCCTGGATCAAGCCAACTGCACGTCGTGCGCCTTGTGTCATGGCCATTTCCTTGATCCCGTGCCTGTCGTCGGGGTGACCGCCCTACGACTCGAAAAACGGAGGGACGAGACATGAGGATCAGGCGAACTCTTGCGGCCGCTGGCGTGACGGTGGCGGCAGTGGTCGTGCCGCTCACGGTGGCGGCACCGGCACAGGCCAGCGCCGCGGATTGCCGGAACTACCTGGCGAGCCAGGGGTACATCGTCGGTCCGAAGGTCAAGGAGGCTTGTGCACAGACCGGGATCACCGGTTACCAGGGCTGTGTACAGAGGCTTCTGAACATAGGCGTTCGGTCCGAGCACGCGCTCATCGCATGCAGCAAACGTTGATCTCGTATCAGGTCAGCTGACACAAGGGGTCCCGGTCGGCCATCGCCCGGGACCCCTTCGCCTGTTGTGTGTGGGTCAGGCTTTGACACGAACGTCGTTGCGGAGCTTCGCCGTCAGCGCGGCCGCTTCCTCCATGGAGGTGCTCTTTCCCTCCGCCAGGCCGGCAAGGTCGAACGACAGCACATAGGTGACGGTGCTGTGGTCGGCCCAGATGCAGAACGGCATCGTCACGGTCTGTCCGGACTGGCTCGTCTTGATCTCCTGGCACTTCATGACGCCGTTCTCGAAACCGGCGGGTGTGAACTTCTTCGGGCTGCCGACGAGTTCGCCGCTGCCGGAGCTCTTCGACGCTTCCGACTCGGTCTGGGTGAACATCGCGTCGATGACCTTCTCCGGGTCGTCGATGGTGCCGTACACACCGGCGAACGTGAGGTTCTTCGAGGCCAGGCCCGAGCCCGCGGTGTAACTCGCGCTGACGTCCTTGGGGTTGGCCACGCCCCACGACTCCGCGTCCTGAATGTCGTCGTCGGTCATTCCTCCGACCCCGGCGTCGGAGCCCTTCTTGTACTCCCCGTCGAGGACCGTCGCCGGCGCGGTGAGCTTGTGCGCCCCGTCGTCCGCGATGTCCGAGCCGCCGCTGCTGCTGCCGCCGATCACGAGGTACGCGCCGACCGCGATCGCGGCCACGACCGCCACCGCGCCGAGGGCGATGCCGATCTTCTTGCCGTTGCCGCCGCCGGGCGGCGGGGGCTGGGGGACACCGTAAGGGGCCTGGCCGTACGGCGGCTGCTGGCCGTACGGGGCCTGCTGTCCGTACGGCTGCTGGCCGTAGGGGGCCTGCGGCTGGCCGTACGGCGGGGTCTGCGGCGCGGCACCGCCCTGCGGCTGCTGCGGGTAGCCGTACCCGGGCTGCGGCGGGGTCTGCGGCGGCTGCTGCTGGGGGTAGCCGTAGCCGGGCTGGGGCGCCTGCGGCGGCTGGCCGTAGGGGCCCGGCTGGCCGTACGGCCCGGGCTGCGGCGGCTGCCCCGGCTGCTGGGGCTGCCCGTACGGGCCCGGCTGGTTGCTGCTCATCTCTGGGTTCCCCTCCAGATGCTTATGTGTTCCTCACATCCTGGCCCAGGCCCTGTCGGCGCAGGCCATCGGGGGCCTCACCGTTACAGAACAAACGCGTTTCGGGACACGCCCGGGACACCCCTAAACTGACCCCGTGACCGAGAACGCTCAGCAGCAGCCCACAGCGCCCCACACCGAACTGCCGACCCAGTACGCGCCGGCCGATGTAGAGGGGACGCTGTACGAGCGCTGGGTAGAGCGTGGTTACTTCGCCGCCGACGCGAAGAGCGACAAGCCGCCGTACACCATCGTCATCCCGCCGCCGAACGTCACCGGCAGCCTGCACCTCGGGCACGCCTTCCAGCACACCCTCATGGACGCCCTCACGCGCCGCAAGCGCATGCAGGGCTACGAGGCGCTGTGGCTGCCCGGCATGGACCACGCCGGCATCGCCACCCAGAACAAGGTCGAGCAGCAGCTCGCCGAGGAGGGCAAGTCCCGCCACGACCTGGGGCGTGAGGAGTTCGTCGAGCGCGTCTGGCAGTGGAAGGAGGAGTACGGCGGCCGGATCCTCGGCCAGATGCGCCGGCTCGGTGACGGCGTCGACTGGGACCGCGAGCGCTTCACCATGGACGAGGGCCTCTCCAAGGCCGTCCTCACCATCTTCAAGCGGCTCTACGAAGACGAGCTGATCTACCGCGCCGAGCGCATCATCAACTGGTGCCCGCGCTGTCTGACGGCCATCTCCGACATCGAGGTGGAATACCAGGAGGACGCGGGCGAGTTGGTCTCGATCCGCTACGGCGAGGGCGAGGACAGCGTCGTCGTCGCGACCACGCGCGCGGAGACGATGCTCGGTGACACCGCCGTCGCCGTCCACCCCGACGACGAGCGCTACCGGCACCTCATCGGCAAGCAGATCAAGCTCCCGCTGACCGACCGCACCATCCCGGTCGTCGCCGACACCCACGTCGACCCCGAGTTCGGTACCGGCGCGGTCAAGGTGACCCCGGCGCACGACCCGAACGACTTCGAGATCGGCCGCCGCCACGACCTGCCGTCCCTGACGATCATGGACGAGCACGGCGTCATCACGGTCCACGGGCCCTTCATCGGCCTGGACCGCTTCGAGGCCCGCTCCGCCGTCGTCGGCGCCCTCAAGGAGCAGGGGCGCATCGTCGCCGAGAAGCGCCCCTACATGCACTCCGTCGGCCACTGCTCGCGCTGCAAGACCACCGTCGAGCCGCGGCTGTCCATGCAGTGGTGGGTCAAGGTCGGCCCGCTCGCCAAGGCCGCCGGTGACGCGGTCCGCGACGGCCGCGTCAAGATCCACCCCGAGGACATGTCGAAGCGCTACTTCGACTGGGTCGACAACATGCACGACTGGTGCATCTCGCGCCAGCTGTGGTGGGGCCACCGCATCCCGATCTGGTACGGCCCCGACGGCGAGGTCGTCTGCGTCGGCCCGGACGACGAGCCGCCCACGGGTGAGGGCTGGACCCAGGACTCCGACGTCCTGGACACCTGGTTCTCCTCCGGCCTGTGGCCCTTCTCCACGCTCGGCTGGCCCGAACAGACCGAGGACCTGCGGAAGTTCTACCCGACCGACGTCCTGCTCACCGGCCACGACATCATCTTCTTCTGGGTCGCCCGGATGATGATGTTCGGTCTCTACGCCATGGACGGCCAGGCCCCCTTCCACACCATCGCGCTGACCGGCCTGGTCCGCGACGAGTTCGGCAAGAAGATGTCGAAGTCGAACCCCAACGCGGTCGACCCGCTGGTCTGGATGGACGCCTACGGCTCCGACGCCGTCCGCTTCACCCTCGCCAACGGCGCCAACCCGGGCGCGGACGTGCCGATCGGCGAGGACTGGGTCAAGGCCTCCCGGAACTTCACCAACAAGATCTGGAACGCCACCCGCTTCGCCCTCATGAACGGCGCCACCATCGAGGGCCCGCTGCCGGACGCCTCCGAGATGTCGGCGACGGACCGCTGGATCCTCTCCCGCCTGAACACCACGGTCGCGCAGGTCGACGCCTACTACGACGACTACCAGTTCGCCAAGCTCGCCGACGCGCTCTACCACTTCGCGTGGGACGAGGTCTTCGACTGGTACGTCGAGCTGTCCAAGACCACGTTCTTCGCGGGCGGCGAGCCGGCCAAGGTCTCCGGCCGGGTCCTCGGCGAGGTCCTGGACGTGATGCTGCGCCTCCTCCACCCGGTCATCCCGTTCGTCACGGACGCCCTGTGGACCACCCTGACCGGCGGCGAGTCCCTCGTCATCGGCGAGTGGCCGGCCGACAGCGGCTTCCGCGACGAGGCCGCCGAGCGGGAGATCGAGCTGGTCCAGCGGGTCATCACCGAGGTCCGCCGGTTCCGCAAGGACCAGGGCCTCAAGGACGGCCAGAAGGTCCCGGCCCGCCTGGACCTGACCGGCACCGCGCTCGCCTCCCACGAGGCCGCCATCCGTCAGCTCCTGCGTCTCCAGCCGGAGGGCGAGGGCTTCGCGGCCACGGCCACCCTGCCGGTCGCCGGGGCCACGGTCGCCCTGGACCTCTCCGGCACGATCGACGTGGCGGCCGAGCGCAAGCGCCTCGCGAAGGACCTGGCGGCGGCGGAGAAGGAGCGCCAGCAGGCCGAGGCCAAGCTGGGCAACGAGGCGTTCCTCGCGAAGGCCCCGGACAACGTGGTGGACAAGATCCGCGGCCGCCTGGCCAAGGCGGACGAGGACATCAAGCGGATCCAGGCCCAGCTGGAAAACCTGCCCCAGCAGTAGGACACCTCTAGGGGCGCGGGGAACTGCGCGACCAGCCACGACGTTCCCCGCGCCCGCCAACGGTGACCGGCCACCCCACTCCGAAGGCACTCTGTCAGTCGGCCTCCGTAGACTGGCCCCGTGAGTGAGACCGACCCCTTCGACGAGATCGTCGCGACCGAGACCGACCGAGACCCCGACCTCGCGGTCATCGAGGCCGGCAGCCGCACCCTGCGCACCCAGGGCGCCCCGCCGGAGGCAGACGTGCCGGCCCGCCCCGAGGACCCCGAGGTCGACAGGGCGCTGCGCCAGGTCGAGGCGGATCTCGCGACGAGGTGGGGCGAGACCAAGCTGGAGCCGAGCGTCAGCCGTATCGCCGCCCTGATGGACGTACTGGGCGAGCCGCAGCGGTCGTACCCCTCGATCCACATCACCGGCACCAACGGCAAGACCTCCACCGCCCGCATGATCGAGGCCCTTCTCGGCGCCTTCGAACTGCGCACGGGCCGCTACACCAGCCCCCACGTCCAGTCGATCACCGAGCGCATCAGCCTGGACGGCGCCCCGATCTCCGCCGAGCGGTTCATCGAGACGTACCAGGACATCAAGCCGTACATCGAGATGGTCGACGCCGCGCAGGAGTACCGGCTGTCGTTCTTCGAGGTGCTGACCGGCATGGCGTACGCCGCCTTCGCGGACGCGCCCGTCGACGTGGCCGTCGTGGAAGTGGGGATGGGCGGTTCCTGGGACGCGACCAACGTCATCGACGGCGATGTCGCGGTCGTGACCCCCATCGACCTGGACCACACCGACCGGCTCGGCGGGACCCCCGGGGAGATCGCCACCGAGAAGGCCGGGATCATCAAGCAGGACGCCACCGTCATCCTGGCCCAGCAGCCGGTCGACGCGGCCCAGGTGCTGCTGAAGAAGGCCGTCGAGGTGGACGCCACGGTCGCGCGCGAGGGCCTGGAGTTCGGGGTCGTGTCCCGGCAGGTCGCCGTCGGCGGCCAGCTGATGACCCTGCGGGGCCTGGGCGGCGAGTACGAAGAGGTCTACCTCCCGCTGCACGGCCCCTACCAGGCGCACAACGCCGCGGTGGCGCTCGCCGCCGTCGAGGCGTTCTTCGGCGTCGGCGCCCAGCGCCCCGACCCCCTCGACATCGACACCGTCCGCAAGGCCTTCGCCGCGGTGTCCTCGCCGGGTCGCCTGGAGGTCGTACGGCGGTCCCCGACCGTCGTCCTGGACGCCGCCCACAACCCCGCGGGCGCCCGTGCCACCGCGGAGGCGGTCGGCGAGGCCTTCGACTTCAGCCGGCTGATCGGCGTGGTCGGCGCGAGCGGCGAGAAGGACGTGCGGGGGCTCCTGGAGGCCTTCGAGCCGATCTTCGCCGAGATCGTCGTCACCCAGAACTCCAGCCACCGCGCGATGGACGCCGACGAGCTCGCCGCGATCGCCGTCGAGGTGTTCGGCGAGGAGCGGGTCCAGGTCGAGCCGCGGCTGCCGGACGCGCTGGAGGAGGCGATCACGCTGGCCGAGGAGGACGGCGAGTTCGCGGGCGGCGGCGTGCTCGTCACCGGGTCGGTCATCACGGTCGGCGAGGCCCGGCTGCTGCTCGGAAGGGGCTGAGCCGCGCCATGCGTACGCTCTGTGCATCGACCCTGATCGGCGAGTTCTTCGTCATCGGCTTCGCCGGACTGGTCGCGATGAAGGACCCGGATCTCGCCACCTCCACGGTCTGGACCGTCAGCGGCATCGCCATGTTCCTGTGCCTCGCGCTGTGCGGGATGGTCACCCGGCCCGGCGGCATCGCCCTCGGCTGGGCCCTCCAGATCGCCCTGATCGCCTCGGGCTTCGTGCTGCCGGCCATGTTCGTCATGGGCGTGCTGTTCGCGCTGCTGTGGTGGGCCTCCGTCCACTACGGCCGGAAGATCGACGAGGCGAAGGCGCGGTTCGCCGCCCAGGCCGTGCAGGCAGACCCCTCTACACCTGACGCTGTGTGACCGGCCGGCCGACACGCCCTGTAATCTCGTCCCACCGCACATGTCAGCAGCCAAGGAGTCCCTCGTGAGCCAGCGCACCCTCGTCCTCCTCAAGCCCGACGCCGTCCGTCGTGGCCTGACCGGCGAGATCATCAGCCGTATCGAGCGCAAGGCCGGCTGGACGATCACGGCGCTGGAGCTGCGGACCCTCGACGAGGACACGCTGGAGCAGCACTACGGCGAGCACAAGGGCAAGCCCTTCTACGAGCCGCTGGTGGAGTTCATGGCCTCCGGCCCGGTCGTCGCGCTGATCGTCGAGGGCGAGCGGGTCATCGAGGGCGTGCGCGCGCTCGCCGGCCCGACCGACCCGATCGCCGCCGCGCCCGGCTCCATCCGGGGCGACTTCGGTGTGATCGTGCGCGAGAACCTGATCCACGCGAGTGACTCCGTCGAGTCGGCCGAGCGTGAGGTCAAGGTGTTCTTCCCGGACCGCGCCTAGCCCGTACGGATTTTTCGTGGACGTTTCTGACGGGACGTCAGCCTGCTCCCGTGCCTGACCTGGGACGGCCGATGTTTTTCGGCCGTCCCTTGGCATATGCGCGCCGATCGGGGGAACGCGTGCCCCCTATGGACCGTCTCCACAAGCGGGGCGGCTTCACATCTGCTGACAATGGCGAAGACCCTCGCGCAGTGTTCGTGCAGGCGCGTCTACGATGGAAGCCTTCACGTCACAGCACCCACTTCGCCGACCTGAAAAGCCCTCAAAAGCTCCCGGGAAGGCCAGACGAATCCTGATGGGGAACTCAATGTCGTTCATCGGCCGTGACATGGCTGTCGACCTCGGGACCGCCAACACGCTGGTGTACGTCAGGGGTCGCGGGATCGTACTCAACGAGCCGTCCGTCGTCGCGATCAACACGAACACCGGTGGAATTCTGGCAGTCGGTGCCGAGGCCAAGAAGATGATCGGGCGGACCCCCGGCAACATCGTTGCCGTGCGTCCGCTGAAGGACGGCGTGATCGCCGACTTCGAGATCACCGAGCGGATGCTCCGCTACTTCATCCTGAAGATCCACAAGCGGCGGTATCTCGCGAGGCCGCGCGTCGTCGTGTGTGTCCCCTCGGGCATCACCGGCGTCGAGCGCCGCGCCGTCATCGAGGCGTCGTCCCAGGCCGGCGCCCGCCAGGTGCACATCATCGAGGAGCCCATGGCGGCCGCCATCGGTTCCGGCCTGCCGGTCCACGAGGCCACGGGCAACATGGTGGTGGACATCGGCGGCGGCACCACGGAGGTCGCGGTCATCTCCCTCGGCGGCATCGTCACCGCCCAGTCCATCCGCGTCGCGGGCGACGAACTGGACAACGCGATCATCCAGCACATCAAGAAGGAGTACTCCCTCCTGCTGGGTGAGCGCACGGCCGAGCAGATCAAGATCACGATCGGTTCGGCGTACGACCTGGACGCTGACGAGCACACCGAAATCCGCGGCCGGGACCTCGTCTCCGGACTGCCCAAGACCGTCGTCATCTCGGCCGCCGAGGTCCGCAAGGCGATCGAGGAACCCGTCAACGCCATCGTCGACGCCGTCAAGACGACCCTCGACAAGTGCCCGCCGGAGCTCTCCGGCGACATCATGGACCGCGGAATCGTTCTGACCGGCGGCGGCGCCCTGCTGCGCGGCCTGGACGAGCGGCTGCGCCGGGAGACCGGCATGCCGATCCACATCGCCGAGGACCCGCTGGACAGCGTGGCGCTCGGCTCCGGCAAGTGCGTCGAGGAGTTCGAGGCACTCCAGCAGGTGCTGGACGCCCAGCCGCGCAGATGACGTAACTCTTCGATTCCGCCGTACGAGATGATCTCCTCTCGTGCGGCGGATCGTTGATATCGAGGCATAAGCTCCCATAAACGCAACTTCAATGAGAAGGGCACGGCCGCCGCACGTGAGGGACACACGAGAGAGCCGGCTGCTCCTGGTGCTGCTGATCGCCGTCGCGTTCGCGCTGATCACGGTCGACATCCGCGGCGGGGAGGACTCACCGGTCGACGGTGCCCGCCAGGCCGCGGCCGCCGTGTTCGGCCCGGTCGAGGACGGTGTGTCGTCCGCGGTGAACCCGGTCGGCAACGCGGTGTCGGCGATCCGCGACTCCGGCGAGCGGCACGACCGGCTCGCGGAGCTGGAGCAGGAGAACGCCGCCCTCAAGGCGAAGCTCGGCAGCGACGACCGCAACTCCAGCCGCCTCAAGCAGCTCGACAAGATGCTGAAGATCGCCGGCGAGGGCCAGTACGGCATCAAGGGCGCCCAGGTCATCGCCATAGGTGCGGCCCAGGGCTTCTCCTGGACCATCACCGTCGACGTCGGCGCCCACGACGGCATCCAGCGCGACATGACCGTCCTCAACGGCGACGGCCTGGTCGGCCGCGTCACCACGGTCGGCCCCGACACCGCCACCGTGCTCCTCGCCAACGACCCCGACTTCACCGTCGGCACCCGCATGGAGGCCTCCGACGAGCTCGGCTTCGCCTCCGGACAGGGCGACCGCCCGCTGCGCGTCGAACTCCTCAACGGCAAGGCCGAGGTGAAGAAGGGCGACCGCCTGGTCACCTTCGGCTCCCAGGCCGACAAGCCCTTCGTGCCCGGCGTGCCGGTCGGCGTGGTCTCCCGCGTCGACCCCTCCGGCGGCGACCTCACCCGCACCCTCTACGTGACGCCGTACGTCAGCTTCACCAAGCTCGACATCGTCGGCATCGTCGTCGAGGCCCCGAAGAAGGACCCGCGCGACACGGTGCTGCCCGCCAAGCCGAAACCGACGCCCACGCCGACCGTGACGGTCACCGTCACCCCGTCCGCCAACGCGCCGCTCGACGGCGAGATCCAGCAAGAGCAGTAGGAGCTGTACCTGATGCGCGTCAACCGGATCCTGCTCTCGTCGGCCCTGATCGTCGTCGCCCTGGTCGTCCAGGTGAGCGTCCTCGCCCGCCTCCACCTCCCGGGCGCCGTCCCGGACCTGCTGCTCCTGACCGTGCTGGGCCTCGCCCTGGTCTACGGCCATGTCGGCGGCGCCCTCGTCGGCTTCGGCGCCGGCCTCCTCGCCGACCTCGCCCCGCCCGCCGACCACGCGGCCGGGCGGTACGCCCTGGTCCTGTGCGTGATCGGCTACCTCGCCGGACTCGCCAAGCCGGAGAACGGCCGCCTCAAGTCGGCCACCGGACCCATGGTCGTCGTGGTCGCCGCCGCCCTCGGCACCACCCTGCTGTACGCCGGGGTCGGCGCTCTGGTCGGCGACACCACCGCCCGCCATGTCGGCCTGCCCAGCCTGCTGTTCACCGCCGCCCTGTACGACCTGCTGCTCGCCCCGTTCGTCGTCCCCGGCATCATGGCGCTCGCCCGCAAGGCCGAGAACGACCCGCTGGCCGAGACGAGCTCCGCGGCCAAGTCCGCGGACATCTCCTCCGGCTGGCTCTCCTCCGGCACCGGCCTCAAGATCGGCGGCCAGCGCGGGGGCCTGGGCGGCCTCAAGAACAAGGCACGCACCCGTACGGCCCGCGTGGGCCGCATCAAGGGAGTCAAGCGGCTGTGACCCCACGGCAGTTGGCGGACCCCGTTCACAGGTTCGCCGTATATGACACATACACACACTGAGAGGGGGCGGCAGCCGCAGTGACCAACATCCCCGAGACCGGACGGACCCCACGGGTCCAGATCCGTCTCGTCGTCATCCAGATCCTCGTGCTGTCCCTCCTCGGCACCCTCGGCGGACGCCTCTGGTACCTCCAGATCCGCGAGGGCGACGAATACGCCAAGGAGGCCTCCGGCAACCACGTCCAGCAGGTCGTCGAGCCCGCCGTGCGCGGCTCGATCCTGGACGCGCGCGGAGTGCCCCTCGCGGACAACGAGACCCGGCTCGTGGTCTCCGCCTCGCGCACCGACCTGCTGAAGATGCCGGACGACGGCAAGGCCGTCCTCACCAAGCTGGCCGGCGTCCTCGGCATGAAGCCCGCCGAGGTGATCCAGAAGGTCCGCCTCTGCGACGCCAAGACGCCTCAGCCCTGCTGGAACGGCTCGCCCTACCAGCCGATCCCCATCACCGACGAGGCCACCGCCAAGCAGGCCCTCCAGATCCGCGAGCGCGCCGAGGACTTCCCCGGCATCACCGCCGAGCCGCAGGCCGTCCGCCGCTACGCCGCCCCCGGCAAGGCCAACACCGCCCAGGTCCTCGGCTACCTCTCCCCGGTCACCGACGAGGAGATCACCAAGGCCCAGGACACCGACTCGCCCTACCTGCGTTCCGACCAGGTCGGCCGCTCGGGCCTCGAGCGCCAGTACGACAAGGAACTGCGCGGCAAGGCCGGTGTCACCCGCTACGAGGTCGACAACCTCGGCCGGGTCATCGGCCAGGCCGAGGCCGACGAGGCCCAGCCCGGCGCCAACCTCGTCACCAGCATCGACGCCCGCGTCCAGCGGGTCGCCGAGTACGAACTGCACAATGCGATGAAGATCGCCCGCCAGCAGTTCGACAAGATCACCGGCGAGAACTACAAGGCCGACTCGGGCGCCGTCGTCGTGATGGAGGCCAAGACCGGCCGGATCGTCGCGATGGCGTCCGCCCCGACCTACGACCCGAACGTCTGGGTCGGCGGTATCTCCGCCAAGGACTACAAGAACCTCACCAGCAAGAACTCCGACTACCCGCTGCTCAACAGGGCCATACAGGGTCAGTCCGCGCCCGGTTCGACGTTCAAGGTGGTCTCCACGGCCGCCGCGGTCGAGGCCGGCTACGAGTGGGACGGCGGCTACCCCTGCACCAGCTCGTACTCGGTGGGCGGCCAGGTCTTCAAGAACTTCGAGGGCGAGAGCTTCGGCCCCATCTCCCTCGGCCGCGCCCTGGAGGTCTCCTGCGACACCGTCTTCTACGGTCTGGCCGACCGGGAGTGGAAGAAGGACGGCGGCATCAACCCCAAGAAGGGCGAGCCGAAGGACTACTTCTACAAGGCCGCCCACCAGTTCGGCCTCGGCAAGGAGACCGGCATCGACCTCCCCAACGAGGTCACCGGCCGCGTCCCCGACCGCCAGTGGAAGGAGTCGTACTGGAAGGCCAACAAGGACGCGTGGTGCAAGACCGGCAAGAAGGACGGCTCCTACGTCGAGAAGATCGCCTACGAGAACTGCCTCGAAGGCAACAAGATGCGCGAGGGTGACTCCATCAACTACTCCATCGGTCAGGGCGACACCCTCGTCACCCCGATCCAGGAGGCCAGGATCTACGGAGCGCTCGCCAACGGCGGCACCATGTACCAGCCGAGCATCGGCAAGGCGATCATCAGCGCCGACGGCAAGACGGTCCAGGAGATCAAGCCCAAGGCGACCGGCCGGCTCCCGGTCAGCAAGGCCACCCTCAAGGGCATGGACGCCGCCCTGGAAGGCGTCGTCACCCGCGGTACGGCCGCCTGGAAGTTCGGCGGCTGGCCGCAGGACAAGATCCCGCTGCACGCCAAGACCGGCACCGCCGAGGTCTACGGCAAGCAGACCACGTCCTGGCTGGCCACGTACTCCAAGGACTACACGGTCGTCATGACGATCGCTCAGGCCGGTACCGGCTCCGGCGCCTCGGGTGAGGCCGTGCGCCACATCTACAACGCCCTGTACGGCGTCGCGGCCGACGGCACGATCGACAAGAAGAACGCGCTGCTGCCGAGCCCGCAGACGAGCCTGCCGAAGATCCAGACCGACGGGACCGTCAAGTCCCCGAAGATCGCCAAGGACCCGGCCAAGGACCAGCGGGTGAGCCAGGAGGGCGCGCCCGAGCCGAACGAGTCCCAGCCGGCCGCGACCGTGAACACGGCGACGGGCGGGAACCGTGTCACCCGTCGTCGGCGCCGAGCGCGCGGAAACCGGAGGATGCTCACATGACCGGGGCGAACAGCTTCCAGGTCTCCGGCTACGGCCCCGAGCGCGCGGGCTGGACCCGGCTGCTGGCCCGTGACTCGCTCGCCCGCCGGCTCGACTGGCCGATACTGTTCTCGGCCCTCGCGCTGTCGATGATCGGCTCGCTCCTGGTCTTCTCGGCGACCCGCAACCGCACCGAGATCAACCAGGGCGACCCGTACTACTTCCTGATCCGGCACCTCATGAACACCGGCATCGGGTTCGCCCTGATGATCGGCGTCGTGTGGGTCGGCCACCGCACCCTGCGCACCGCAGTGCCCCTGCTCTACGGCGCCTCGGTCTTCCTCATCCTCATGGTGCTCACCCCGCTGGGCTCCACGGTCAACGGCGCCCACTCCTGGATCGTGCTCGGCGGCGGCTTCTCGCTCCAGCCCTCGGAGTTCGTGAAGATCACGATCATCCTGGGCATGGCGATGCTGCTCGCGGCCCGGGTCGACGCGGGCGACAAGCCCTACCCCGACCACCGCACGGTCCTCCAGGCGCTCGGCCTCGCCGCCATCCCGATGCTGATCGTGATGCTGATGCCCGACCTCGGCTCGGTCATGGTGATGGTCATCATCGTGCTCGGAGTGCTGCTCGCCTCCGGCGCCTCCAACCGCTGGGTCTTCGGCCTCCTCGGCGCGGGCACGCTCGGCGCGGTCGCGGTGTGGCAGCTGCACATCCTGGACGAGTACCAGATCGCCCGCTTCGCCGCCTTCGCCAACCCGAGCCTCGACCCGGCCGGCGTCGGCTACAACACCAACCAGGCCCGGATCGCGATCGGTTCCGGCGGTCTGACCGGCGCGGGCCTCTTCCACGGCTCGCAGACCACCGGCCAGTTCGTCCCCGAACAGCAGACCGACTTCGTCTTCACCGTCGCCGGCGAGGAACTGGGCTTCGTCGGCGCGGGCCTGATCATCGTCCTGCTCGGCGTCGTCCTGTGGCGGGCCTGCCGGATCGCCCGCGAGACGACCGAGCTGTACGGCACGATCGTGGCCGCCGGAATCGTCGCCTGGTTCGCCTTCCAGGCCTTCGAGAACATCGGCATGACCCTCGGCATCATGCCGGTCACCGGCCTGCCCCTGCCGTTCGTGTCGTACGGCGGATCCTCGATGTTCGCGGTGTGGGTGGCGGTGGGGCTGTTGCAGTCGATCAGGGTGCAGCGGCCCATGTCGGCGTAGACGGGGTGCCGATGTCGGCGTAGGCGGGGTGCCCCGGTCGGCGGTGGCCGGAGTGCCCCGGCCGACCGGGGCCGGAGTGCCTCGGCCGACCGGGGCCGGAGTGCCCCGACCGGCGGCGGCCCCCTGCCGTGACCGGCGTTTGACCATTAGATTCGGGTCATGGCGGACACAAAGCGGGAGATCGAGCGGAAGTACGAGTCCGAGGACAGCGGGCTGCCGGACCTGACCGGAGTCGCCGGCGTCGAGGCCGTCGTCGACAAGGGCGTGGCGAGTCTGGACGCCATCTACTACGACACGGCCGACGAACGCCTGTTGGCGTCCTCGATCACCCTGCGCCGCCGAACAGGCGGCTCGGACGCGGGCTGGCACCTCAAACTCCCCGTCTCCGAGGGCGTACGCGACGAGATCCGCGCCCCGCTCTCCGACACCCTCCCCGACGAACTCGCCGCACTGGTCCGCTCCCGCACCCGGAACGTGGAGCTGCTGCCCGTCGTCCGGCTGCGTTCGGACCGCGATGTGCGCCACCTCCTGGACGGGGACGGGCAGTTGCTCGCCGAGGTCAGCGTGGACGCCGTGCACGCCGAACGGCTCAGCGGCGGCGTCGGCGTCGCCCAGTGGACCGAGATCGAGGTGGAGCTCGCCGACGACGGCGACCCCGCCTTCCTCGACAAGGTGGAGAAACGGCTGCGCAAGGCGGGCGTACGGCGCTCCGGGTCCTCCTCGAAACTGGCCAGGGCCCTCGCCGAGACGGCACCGAAGAAGCCGGCCGCCCGCCCCGGGGACCCCGTGACCGCCGGCGACCACGTCCTCGCGTACCTCCGGGAACAGCGGGACGCGATCGTCGCGCTCGATCCCGCCGTCCGCCAGGACACCGAGGACTCCGTGCACAGCATGCGCGTCGCCACGCGCCGGCTCCGCAGCACTCTCAAGTCGTACGGCAAGGTCCTGGACCGGGCCGTCACCGACCCGGTCGGCGACGAGCTGAAGTGGCTCGCCGGCGAGCTGGGCGTGGACCGGGACCGCGAGGTACTGGCCGAACGGCTCTCCACGGCCCTCGACGAGGTGCCCGGGACGCTGGTCTCCGGACCCGTGGCCGAACGGCTGCACGTCTGGGCGGGGGACAGCCCCGGCGGGGCGAGCGCCCGGCTGATCGGCGTCCTGGACTCGCACCGCCATCTCGCGCTGCTCGACGCCCTGGACGCGCTGATCGCCGACCCGCCGCTGCTGAAGGCTGCCGCGAAGAAGCCGCACAAGGTGATCGCCAAGGCCGTGACGAAGGACTTCAAGAAGGTGTCCAAGCTGGTCGGGCGGGCGCTGGAGCTGGAGCCCGGCACCGAGCGTGACGTCGCGATCCACGAGGCCCGCAAGAAGACCAAGCGCACCCGCTACGCGGCCGAGGCGGCCCGCCCGGTCCTCGGTGAGCCCGCCAAGTCCATGGTCAAGTCCATGAAGTCGCTCCAGAACCTGCTCGGGGAGCACCAGGACAGCGTGATGGCCCGCGGCACCCTGCGCGAGCTCTCCGCGGTCGCCCACGCGGCGGGGGAGAGCGCCTTCACGTACGGGCTGCTGTACGGCCGCGAGGAACAGCGGGCGGCGACCGTGGAGGCGGAGCTGCCCGGGTTCTGGGACGGCGTGAAGGGCGCGGCGGACGGCCTCTGAGGCCGCGGGGCGTACGGGGGGTGGTCGTCGCCGCGTTAGGCTAGATGGTCACCCCTGTCAGCCCATGGAAGTGCGAGATGTCAGCCGAAACCGCCGCGTCGGTGTTCCCGCAGCTCGAAGCGCTGCTCCCGCATGTGCAGAAGCCGATCCAGTACGTCGGCGGAGAGCTCAACTCGACCGTCAAGCCGTGGGAGTCCTGCGACGTCCGCTGGGCGCTCATGTACCCGGACGCCTACGAGGTCGGGCTGCCCAACCAGGGCGTCATGATCCTCTACGAGGTCCTGAACGAGCAGGAGGGCGTCCTCGCCGAGCGCACCTACAGCGTGTGGCCGGACCTGGAGGCCCTGATGCGGGAGCACCACGTCCCGCAGTTCACGGTGGACAGCCACCGCCCGGTGGGCGCCTTCGACGTGTTCGGCCTGTCCTTCTCCACGGAGCTGGGCTACACCAACATGCTCACCGCGCTGGACCTGGCCAGCATCCCCCTGGAGTCGAAGGACCGGGGGCTGGACGACCCGATCGTCCTGGCCGGCGGCCACGCGGCGTTCAACCCCGAGCCGATCGCGGACTTCATCGACGCGGCGATCATCGGCGACGGCGAGCAGGCCGTGCTCGACATGACGAAGATCATCCGTGACTGGAAGGCCGAGGGCAGGCCGGGCGGCCGCGAGGAGGTCCTCTTCCGCCTCGCGAAGACAGGGTCGGTGTACATCCCGGCGTTCTACGACGTCGAGTACCTCCCCGACGGCCGTATCGCCCGCGTCGTACCGAACAAGTCGGGTGTCCCGTGGCGCGTGTCGAAGCACACGGTCATGGACCTGGACGAGTGGCCCTACCCGAAGCAGCCCCTCGTCCCCCTGGCGGAGACGGTCCATGAGCGCATGTCGGTGGAGATCTTCCGCGGCTGCACCCGCGGCTGCCGCTTCTGCCAGGCCGGCATGATCACCCGCCCGGTCCGCGAGCGCTCCATCACGGGCATCGGCGACATGGTGGAGAAGGGCCTCAAGGCGACGGGCTTCGAGGAGGTGGGTCTTCTGTCGCTGTCGAGTGCGGACCACTCGGAGATCGGCGACATCGCGAAGGGCCTGGCGGACCGGTACGAGGAGGACAAGATCGGCCTGTCCCTCCCCTCCACCCGCGTGGACGCCTTCAACGTGGACCTGGCCAACGAGCTGACTCGCAACGGCCGCCGCTCGGGCCTGACCTTCGCCCCCGAGGGCGGCTCGGAGCGCATGCGCAAGGTCATCAACAAGATGGTCTCCGAGGACGACCTGATCCGCACGGTCTCCACGGCGTACGGCAACGGCTGGCGCCAGGTGAAGCTGTACTTCATGTGCGGCCTGCCGACCGAGACCGACGAGGACGTCCTCCAGATCGCCGACATGGCGACGCGGGTCATCGCCGAGGGCCGCAAGGTCTCCGGCCAGAACGACATCCGCTGCACGGTGTCGATCGGCGGCTTCGTCCCCAAGCCGCACACCCCGTTCCAGTGGGCCCCGCAGCTCTCCGCCGAGGAGACCGACGCGCGCCTCCAGAAGCTCCGCGACAAGATCCGCGGCGACAAGAAGTACGGCCGCTCGATCGGCTTCCGCTACCACGACGGCAAGCCGGGCATCGTGGAGGGCCTGCTGTCGAGGGGCGACAGGCGGGTGGGAGCGGTGATCCGCGCCGTCTACGAGGACGGCGGCCGCTTCGACGGCTGGCGCGAGCACTTCTCCTACGACCGCTGGATGGCGTGCGCCGACAAGACGCTGCCGGCCTTCGGCGTCGACGTCGACTGGTACACCACCCGCGAGAAGACCTACGAGGAGGTCCTCCCCTGGGACCACCTCGACTCGGGCCTCGACAAGGACTGGCTCTGGGAGGACTGGCAGGACGCCCTCGACGAGACAGAGGTCGAGGACTGCCGCTGGACTCCTTGCTTCGACTGCGGGGTGTGCCCGCAGATGGACACCCACATCCAGATCGGCCCGACCGGAAAGAAGCTGCTTCCGCTGACGGTCAAGAACGCGGGGGCGGCGCCGGCGGCGAGTGGGCACTCGCACTGAGGTGAGCGAGGCGTTACGGCGCATCGTGGCTGCCCTCGGGGACGGCAGTGAGCAGGAGTCGGCTGCTGTCCTGAGGGCGCTCGGTGTGGAGAGTGGGCGGCCGGGGATCGTGCGGGAGACGCAGGGAATGCCGCTGCCGTTCTGGGGGCTCGGAGACTGTCCATTCCGAGGTGGGGTGGGTCTGAGGGGTTGCGGGCCCCTGTAGGCCCTCATCCTGTGGCTGTCGCCCGAGTGGCTGCTCTCTGTTCGCGACGTGCTCCGTGGCTTCCTAGCGTGGCGATATCCGCTACGGAGGAGGCGCCATGTCAGCGAGTGAGTCGCCTGGGGGCAGTCCTCGATGGGGGAGCCCCGGCCCAGCCTCTCCGTCTCCCGGGCAGTGGACATCGCCCCCTGAGCCACCGCAGAAGAAGCGACGAGGTCGTGGCTGTCTTTGGGGGTGCGCCGGAGCTCTGGCCGCGGTGGTCGTGATCGTCATCGTGGTGCTGGTGATCGCGTCTGGGGACAAGGACAACAGCACCACCTCTGCACCCAGTGCGACCCCCACAGCGAAGACCAAGCAGGGGCAGACACGCGAACCCGCGAGTGAGCGGGCCGACCTCATCAGCTTCACACTCGACGACCGCTCGCAGGCCGGCATCACCAACATTTGGCTCGTCTGGACGATCAAGAACAGCAGCAGCGAGAAGTCCAACTACTCCTGGGACTGGGAGGCGGTCGACGCCGGCGGCACACGCGTGGAGGACGGTTCGCAGTTGGAGACCAACGTGCAACCTGGCCAGACGGCTCGGGGCGAGTTCCCCACGACGCTCAAGAGCGTGAAGGGCATCAAGCTCAACGTCACCAAGTTTGACCGGACTGCCAGCTACTGAGGGCGTGGCCAGTGCCTGCGTCGACCTGCTGCTCTTCCGCTGCACTTACCTCGCCTATGCCGATGCCTCATAGTCAGACCTGGCCCAGACGTACTGTCCCCGGGAGAGCGCAGCCATTCCGTCTGAGGTGGAGTGGGTATAGAGATCTCTCCGTGAGAGCCTTGGCGGCATGGGGGATGCGTCGGTCGGGCATGACGTCCGGCGGTTTCTGGCAGAGCTCCGTGTCGGTGACGTGTGCCGTGGGCAGGTCGCTTCGGTTTCTCGGTCCGAGATGTCGGTGCTCCTGGACGATTTCACCGACCGGCCGCTCGGAACGGTGGGGCCGTTGGACGGTTCCTGGCGTCGGCGCTTCTCCGACGTTGCCGTGGTCGGGCAGAGGGTCGCCGGCGAGGTAACCGCGGTTGATCTCGACGCGGGCCGGGTGCGGCTGTCGATGGCGGCCACGGAGAAAACGGAGCTCTGGGCGTTCCTCAAGCGGCTTCGCCATGGTGAGCTCCTGGCCGGCACGGTGGCGGCGATCGAGCGGTTCGGTGTCTTCGTGGCGCTGGATGAGGGCCCCGAGCATCCGGTGTATCCCGGCGTCGGCTTCATCACGTATCCCGAGTTGTCCTGGCGTCGTTTTGAGGCGGCGTCCGATGTCGTCGAGGTCGGGCAGCGGGTGTCGTGTGAGTTCTTGCAGTTCGACACATGGAACGGGGAGGCTCGGCTCTCCCTGCGGGCGACGAAGCCGGACCCCTTCCTGGAGTTCGTCGAAGGCGTGGTGGTGGGGCAGAGGCTGAGCGGACGGGTGACGAAACTGGTCCCGTTCGGTGTCTTCGTGGAGCTCGCCGACGGCATCGAGGGCCTGGTGCATCTGTCCGAGCTGAACTCGGTGCCAGTGGCGGTGCTGGCGGATGTTGTAGAAGTCGGCGATCAGTTGACGGTTGTCGTCATCGACGTCGACCGCGAGCGACGCCGACTGTCGCTCTCTCGTCGACTGGCTTGAGCGGTTGCGGTTCGGACCCTGTCCGCAGAGGGACTCCCACATCCAGATCGGCCCGACCGGAAAGAAACTTCTGCCTCGGACTGTGGTGAAGAAGTAGCTGGTTGGGTTCTCAGTGCTCGGGAACGCTCGCAGGACTCATCTGCGGCAGCGAACTTGGCCCCTAAGGGTGTTGCACAAGGCCGTGTTCGGGCAGGCCAGAGCCTGTGATCGCGGTCTTCTGGTCATGATGAGAGGGCGAGGTTGTGCATGTGGGCGACGGCTTGGACGGCGTGGTGGGGGCGTCGCCTCGTTGTCGGCAGTCACGCAGGATCTTGTAGTTCTTCATCCGGCCGATCACATGCTCCACTCGGGCACGCACCTTGCGGTACGCCGCGATCAGCCGTGCCCGGTTCTCCAGCGGAAGGCCACGGCCGACCCTTGCGGACCGCATCCGCACCCTCACGACGCAGCACCGTCACCAGCTTGCCGAACTGCCGCGAACTCAGCTCAGTGAACGGGGCTATCCAGGACGGCTCCGACGCTGTGATCACACCGGCCACGGCGAGATCGTCTCACCTTGATCACGCTTCGGAGCCCGCCAGCTTCTGGCGGGACACATCTCAGTCGCCCGCACGGATTCGCCATGTGAGCCTCACACCCGTGGCTACTGAAACCGAGGCAGGAGAGTTGTTGCATCAGCGCGGCTGGCGGACGGCATTCACGGTCGCTGAGAGAGTGAACGCGTGGGCCGCGCTGGTGAGCGCCGTGGAGCGCGGCTACGGCGACGACGTCTACGAGTACACCAACGACCTTTACTGCCGAAACTGGCTGCACGAGGTGTGGCTCCTGCTAGACGAACACATCGTCCAGCTCTGGACCCCGCAGATCAAAGTTCTGGACGACCGGTACAAGGCCGCGACCGTCGACGACGACGGTCAGGCACTCAACCTGTTCCACAGGCTGCCCGGTCCCGACCTGTGGTGGTGGCGGCGACACCCCCGCATCCTCACCGGAGACCTCGGACGTTCGCTTCGCTCGGCTGGTGCCGTCGGCGCCGACCCGGACACCGCATGACTCTCAGCCTCTCTGGATTGCGGGACAACTCTCAACTGTTCGTATGGTGGAACTTGAACTCTGATGCTCTGGGGACGGCGGGTGGACATCTGCCCCTCGGGGAGATCTTTTCACTTTGGCCCCAGTAGTACATTCAACAGTCACGACAGGCCTCGGAGTTCTATGCTGACGCTCCATGGAACCAGTGAGCATTGGGGCTCGACTCGCATCGAGCGTTGTTGTCCCGTTGGTGAAGAAACTTTTTGTGGTGGACGGTCCCGGTGCTGGTCTTGTTGACCGCCCCATACGTATCTCCCAGCTAGTTTCGTTCCGCGGCGAGAAGCGGACTCTCTCGGACTCTGATCTCCGCAAGGTTGCAGAAGAGTTGGTGGACCGTGCAGCGCAGTCGACCGGAGTCTCGGAGCGCCTTGCTGGTTACGAGCAACGTGCAGTGGTGAACGCGGTGGCGCACTCGCTCAGCTCTCTTGGGCATATCGACATGGACGATGTGCAAGCGGTCCGGCTCGGCTACTTGGAACTGTCCCGGCTTCTGCGGTCTAGCAATCAGGCAGCCACGATTGGCCTCTCAAGTGATGCAGTGCTACTACATGCAAACGTCGTGGATACAGCCTGCTTGCACATCCTGCACTTCTTCACCACGAGATCCACGTTTGTGCCTCGCACGCTGGTCGAGCAAAGTCGCAAAATCGAAGAACTCTCTTCAAGGATCGATGTACTTATTCTGCGAAATCCATCCCCGGCTGATGGCGGTTTTGAAGAAAGGTATGGGCGCTATATCTCTAAAAAGCATGGCAAGTTAACCATTTTCGGCCTCGATCTGTCCGAATCTTCGGCCTCGTGGCCCCTCGATGCGGCTTACCTGAGCTTAGAGGCGACCGAGACTGCAATTGGCGAGGTTCCACTAGTACTTCCCGCCGAAAAGGTCCTTGCAGGGCGTGATCGAGTGCTGTTGCGAGGAGTGGCAGGTTCCGGAAAAACCACGTTGGTGCAGTGGTTGGCGGTCAGTGCCGTTCGTAACGATCTCGATAAACGGCTCCTATATCTGCATGGTTTGGTGCCGTTCGTACTGCCTTTGCGGTCACTGACCCGAGCCGGCGCAAGGCTGCCTGCCCCGGACGAATTCCTTGCTGCCGTGGGATGCCCGATTGCCCATGCCCAGCCCACAGGCTGGTATGACCGTGTTCTCACAGCAGGGCGTGGGCTGATGTTGGTCGATGGAATCGATGAGATACCCGAGGAAGAACGCGAGGAAGCCCGCAATTGGCTGAAAGACCTCATCGATTCATACCCTAAAAATCATTGGCTTGTGACTTCACGTCCATCGGCCGTACGAGAACACTGGCTCGCTGACGAGGGGTTCTCGGAACTGGATCTGTCGCCCATGAGTCGCGACGATATCGCCGCGTTCATCGAACGTTGGCATAGGGCGGCCGGAAGTGCAGATGTGTATGGAAAGGAACTGCTCTACGCGATACGGGCCAAGCAGGAACTTGCCCGGCTTGCCACCAACCCGCTTATGTGCGCACTGATTTGTGCGCTACATCGAGATCGCAGGGGCTACCTTCCTGATGGGCGTAAAGAACTCTATGACGCGGCTCTCTCCATGCTGCTGTCCAGGCGAGACCGGGAGCGTGGTGTCTACAAAGAGGGCGACATGCGCATCGGTGAAACTCACCAGGTTCAGCTGATCCAAAAACTGGCCTATTGGTTGATCCGTAACGGTCGCTCTGAGATGGATAAGCGCGACGTACTGGACTTGCTGTCCCAAGCGTTGACCGCGATGCCGCGTGTAGCGCAGCAGGGCACGGTGAAACAGATCTACCAACATCTTCTAGTTCGAAGCGGCCTGCTTATCGAGCCCATTGAAGGAACTGTGCAGTTCATCCACAGGACATTTCAAGACTACCTCGGAGCAAGAGCCGCCGTGGAGAGCCTTGATTTCGACTTCCTGGGTGGCAATGCCCACCTTGACCAATGGGAGGATGTCATCCGAATGGCCGTGGCTCACGCGCGTCCGACGGAACGTACGCGATTGCTGACCGGTTTGGTCGAGCGTGGCGACTCGTCCGCAGATATTCGCCACCGCCTTCATCTGTTAGCTGCGGCTTGCTTGGACGACGCCACAGAGCTTGATCCTTCCGTGCGAACCGAAGTTCAACGCCGTGCCGAGAAGCTCATCCCTCCTCGTTCTATGGCCCAGACTCGTGGTCTCGCAGATGTCGGGCCGGTCGTACTCGAACTGCTGCAAGGTCCCAAAAACCTTACTTTGGATGAGGCCTTCTTCACCGTCCTGACCGCCGTTCGGGTCGGGACTGATGCTGCCATTTCAGTATTGAGTAGATTTCGCGACGTAGATGATTTAAGAGTGCGTACTGAACTAGCCCTGGCGTGGAGTCGATTCGACACTGACCGCTATGGTGAAGAAGTTATCGCCCATTTGCAGGAGGGTGACCTCTATTTCGTGGTTTCAAGCAGTCGAGAACTTCGGGCTCTGCGTAGGTTCGGCGGAAGATCGCTATTGAAGATCGTAGCGCCTATCAGTCCTGGAGAGATTAAGCGCTATTGCGCGGCTGATCGCCTCGTAGGTCTGTGCATTGCGACGGATTTGCACAGTTCTTGGGATTGGCTCGGAGATTTTCCCCGCCTTACCCGGTTGACGTTGGAAACTCCTGTCCCTGAAATCGATGTGACTTCGTTGCGGCAAGTCTTTTCCCTCCGCACTCTTCAGTTGCCCGCTGGCACCAGGGTCGTTGGCGCGGACCGGTTATCTCCCAGCTTGAAGATCAACATTGGTGCTGGTTGATCAGCTCTCTCTGCCTCTCGATCAGGAGGCGGCTCAACGCTGTCCGAGGCCAGTGTCAGTGTCATGCCCTTGGTCTTCAGCGGGTGCCCTTCAGGTGCCGCAACAGGCTGTGGCCGAATCGGAGCCGCAACTTGCCGTGAGCAGACCGTGCTTCGGGCGTGAGGTTGTCAGTTCTCTCTTTCTGGGGGCTTCCCATGCTCGGTCCGATGGCTGAGTTGCCTGGTAGGGGGTAGCGGAGGGAACATGGGAAGTGGAGCGAATTCGACATCCGAGCAACGTGGCCGGGATCGTCACGGCACGGGGCTCGACGTGCTCACGGGCTGACTCCCCCCTCATTTCCGCGTCTCATTTCCATGCGCTGCGGCAGAGGAGTTTGGAGAACGCGATGACGAACATCAAGTTTGAGGACGTTTTTGCTCCTGTCATGGCGAGCGGCGACCATCAGCAATTGATCATCCTTCGCGTGGACGGCGAGGAGCTGTTCGAGGGGTATATCGCCCAAGGAGAGACGTTGGGCGTCAACGTGACGGTGCCGATCACGACTCTGTCCGTCGAGATGGGGACCAGGAACTTCGATGCGCTGGGACATCCCGGTGCATTCCTCGGCTTCCGGCACGTCGTACAGAATCCGCCGCCTGCGGAAGAGGATGCCTGGAAGGTCACCGTCTTCGACGACCACCTCTTCGGCACCCTCTTCCGGAGTCATGTCCCGGGCCATGAAGGGAAGTTCGAGCTGCGCTTCGCCTTGCCGAGCCCGTGACGCCGCGGCTGTCCCGTAAGCACCGTCCGTTCGTTCCGACCGGAGAATCGTTCGAGGTCAGTTGGAGGATCTCATGTCGTTTCCTCTCGGTAAGCTCTTGGAGTTGAACGTGGTGAAGTCTCAGGACTCCGACGGGGAGGATCGGATAGTCATGAGTCGAGTCGGGGGCGTTCAATTCCTGCCCGACCACGGCACGGTGACCGTGCAGCAGGGCGAGGTATGGGATCTGGACGACATGAATCTCTTCCTGCCGTTCGCCGAGGAACACGGCGAAGTCGCGGTCGCCCTCAAAGCGGTCGATGACGGCACAGTCCATTCTCTGGGGACCGTGTTCCTCCGGTCCGATGAAGCCGGTCACGGAGAGGTGCAGAAGCAGTTCGACGGTGCGGGAGCCCTCTACAAGCTGAAGTACAAGGTTCTTCCCTGAGCCTGAGCAGGAGAACTGAACTTTCAGCAGCACTCCCCGGCCAGGGGCTTCGTGGCGTGCACGATGGCCGAGTGCATGCCGTCGGCGACGGGGTGTGTGGGGGTGATCTCGATGTCGGTGAAGCCTGCCGCTTCGAGGCCCTCGCGGTACTCCGTGAAGGACAGGGCTCCTGCGATGCAGCCGACGTAGTCGCCGCGTTCGGCGCGCTGGGGCGGTGTCAGTGAGTCGTCGGCGACCACGTCGGAGACGCCGATGCGGCCTCCGGGCCGCAGCACCCTGAAGGTCTCGGCGAAGACGCCGGCCTTGTCCGTGGACAGGTTGATCACGCAGTTCGAGATCACCACGTCGATGGTGTTCGCGGGCAGCGGGATCGCCTCGATCGTGCCCTTGAGGAACTCGACGTTGGTCGCCTTGGCCTTGGCCGCGTTGGACAGGGCGAGTTCGAGCATCTCGTCGGTCATGTCTAGGCCGTACGCCTTGCCGGTGGGGCCGACGCGGCGGGCGGACAGGAGGACGTCGATGCCGCCTCCTGAACCGAGGTCGAGGACGCGGTCTCCCTCGCGGAGGTCGGCGACGGCGGTGGGGTTGCCGCAGCCGAGGGAGGCCGCGACGGCTTCGGCGGGCAGGGTGTCGCGTTCGTCCGCGGCGTAGAGGGTGGAGCCGAAGTTCTCGTCGACCTCGACGGGCTCGGGGCCGCAGCAGGCGTTGCCGCCTTCGGTGACCTTCACGGCTGCGGCCGCGTAGCGCTGTCGGACGGTTTCGCGCAGGTCGGTGGACTGGTCGGACATGTCTCACTCCTGGATGACGGGGGCTTGGCGTTACCCCGGAACGGACTGTATTGACGTTTGTTGATGCAAGCTTGCGCCTTGAATTGAAAAACATCAACATAGAGCCATGTCGAAACAAGAGCTGAAGATCCTCGGCCAGGACGCCGATGAAGGCTGCTGCCAGGGGCTTGCGTCCGCACCGCTGGACGAGGGTCGAGCCGCGGAGCTGGCGAAGGTCTTCAAGGCCCTGGGCGACCCGGTCCGGCTGCGGCTGATGTCGATGATCGCCTCGCGCGGGGAGGGCGGCGAGGTGTGCGTGTGTGACCTGACGCCGGCCTTCGATCTGTCGCAGCCGACCATCTCGCACCATCTCAAGCTGCTCCGGCAGGCCGGACTCATCGACTGCGAGCGGCGCGGAACCTGGGTCTACTACTGGGTGCTGCCCGGGGTGCTGGAGCGACTGGCCGCGTTCCTGACCACAGCCGAGCCTGCCAGGGTGCCCGCGTGACACCCAGGCGTTGTCCGGGCGTCCCCGTTCCGGCACGGCGACATTCCGGCACGGCGACCGCCCATGTCCCGAATGCCGCCGAACGTCGGCGTTTCCGCTGCCCCTTGAATCATCGTCACCAGAAGGACACGTCATGACTGCTCTCGGCCACCGACCATCAGTGCTGTTCGTCTGCGTCCACAACGCGGGTCGTTCCCAGATGGCCGCGGCCTTCCTCGCCCACCTTGCGGGGGACCGGGTCGAGGTCCGCTCCGCCGGCTCGGCGCCCGCCGACTCCGTCAACCCCGCCGTGGTGGAGGCGATGAAGGAAGTCGGTATCGACATCTCCGCCGAGACACCGAAGGTGCTCACCGTGGACGCCGTCCAGGCGTCGGACGTCGTGATCACGATGGGCTGCGGGGACACCTGTCCCGTCTTCCCAGGCAAGAGGTACCTCGACTGGCAGCTCGATGACCCGGCCGGACAGGGCGTGGATGCGGTGCGCCCGATCCGGGACGGGATCGGGCGGCGCGTACGTGCGCTGCTCGACGAGCTGGCGGGCTGACCGGTCCACCCCGTCCTCGTCCCGTCGTCGAGAAGGGGCCGACGTCCTCAGGGGGTGTGGTCCGTGGTCGGGCCGTAGAGGGATGCGATGTGCTTGGAGGTCGGCCAGCGGCTGTAGGTGGGGGACTGGGGCCAGTTCTCGGGGCTGTCCTGCCATTCCTCCTGGCGGCCGTAGGGGAGGAGGTCGATCAGGGGGAAGGTGTGGCTGAGCTGTTCGGTGCCGCGGCCCGTGGTGTGCCAGGTGCGGTAAACGGTGTCGCCGTCGCGGAGGAAGACGTTGACCGCGAAGCCGCCGTCGGGCGGGGCGCCTACGTCGGCGCCGAAGGGGCTGCCGGCCGTCGAGTACCAGGTCATCCGGTTGCCGACCCGGTGCCGGTAGGCGAGGGCCTCTTCGATCGGGCCCTGGGTGACCACGACGAACCGTGCGTCGTAGGCGTCCAGGAAGTCCAGGCGGGTGAACTGCGAGGTGAAGCCCGTGCAGCCCGGGCACTGCCATTCCTGGCCGGTGGACCACATGTGGTGGTAGACGATCAGCTGCCGCTTGCCCTCGAAGACGTCCGCCAGCCGTACGGGGCCGTCCTCGCCCTCCAGTGTGTAGTCCGGCATCTCCACCATCGGCAGGCGCCGGCGTTCGGCGGCGATGGCGTCCAGCTCCCGTGTGGCGGCCTTCTCACGGGCGCGGAGTTCGTCGAGGCGGTGCTGCCAGGTCGCGGTGTCGACGACCGGGGGCAGTGCGTGTGTGGTCATGTGGTCCCCTCACGGAGTGAGCGCGCAGCGGTCTCTTCCGAGAGGACAGACCTCGGCGGGCACCGGAACTCATCGGTCGCTCCGCGGCAGGACCAGGGCGGCGGTTCGCCCGCCGTGGCCCTCCCGCTCGCGACCGGGACCGTTACTTGCTCGCCGCGAAGCGCATCAGGGCCAGTTCGTCGCCCTGCTTGATCTTGCCCGTCACGTTGATGACCTCGAGCTTCCACGCGGTGCCGACCCGTACCGCCTTGGCGACGGCGCAGCCGTTGTCCGTGGTGAGCATGCTGGGCCAGATGTCGGCGACCTGCTGGGAGCTGCCGCCGGTGGCGTCGTAGACCTTGAAGCTGATGTTGCGGGCCTTCTGGAAGGAACTGCCCTTCTTGTAGGCCGCGGCGACGAAGACGATCGACGTGATGTGCGGGGGGATCTTCGCGAACTCGACGGTGACGGTCTCGTCGTCGCCGTCCCCGTGGCCGGTCTGGTTGTCACCGCTGTGCAGCAGGGAGCCGTTGCCGATGGGGTCGAGGGAGTCGAGGCCCGCGAGGCGTACCGGGTCGCCGTCGTGCATGGCGATGGCGATCAGGTCGAGGTCCGTGCCGGACTTGCGGCGCAGTTTGCCGATCACTCCACCGCTGGCGCCGGCCGTGGGGTCCCAGGAGACCCCTATGGACAGATGGGTGACGCCGTCCAGGTCGGCGGGGCCGTCTTCCTTCGTGAGCGTAATCATGGGGACATACTGCACGGGTCCCCGCCATCATGAGGAGATGCCCCGGCTCACCCCGCCCGACGCCCGGTTCCAGGTCTCCCGGCTGGACCGACGCCGCGCGGAGGCCCAACGCCCGCGCACACCCGACCGGGTGCCGATGACCAACCTCTGGTACGTCCAGGGCGACACCTTCCTGGGCACGCTCTCGATACGGCACCGGCTCACCCTGCATCTGCTCGAACTCGGCGGTCACATCGGCTACGCGGTCCGCCCGGGCGCCCGGCGGCGGGGGCACGCCACCGCGATGCTCCGGGCCGCGCTGCCGGTCTGTCGTCAACTGGGCATCGAGCGGGCCCTGATCACGTGTGACGTCACCAACACCGCGTCTCGTAAGGTGATCGAGGCCAATGGCGGAGAATTCGAGGATCGGCGCGGTGTGAAGCTGCGGTTCTGGATCCGGACGGGGAACTGAGGCGTCTACGTCGTTATGGACCTGGAGAAGCAGCCCGCGCCGGGGCAGCCGGCGCCCGAGGGGTGTCTGACCGTCGCCATCCGCATCCCCGTACGGATCGTCGTGCTCGTGCTGGTCGTGCCCGTGCGCATGGTGTGGGACGCGCTCGTCGTCGCCGGGCGGTTCCTGCGGGACAGCCTGCTGCGGCCGTTGTGGCGGGCGCTGGTCGTCTGGCCCCTGACGGCCCTGTGGCGCTACGTCGTGGTGCCCCTCGCCAAGGCGGTCGGATGGCTCGGCAAGGTGCTCCTCGTCATCCCCCTGGTGTGGCTCTACCGGTACGTGCTGACCCCTGTCGGGCACGGCATCGCCTGGGCCGCGCGCGGGATCGCGGCCGCGCTGGAGTGGGTGTACGCGCGCGTGCTCACCCCGATCGGGCACGGCATCGTGTGGCTCCTCAAGGGTGTCGGAGCCGTCCTCGCCTGGATCTTCACGCCGGTCTGGCGTGTGATCGCCTGGTGCGCCGGCGGGCTCGTGTGGCTGGCGGGCACGATCGTCCACGGCATCGGCGTCGCCCTGTACTGGATCGCCCGCGTGCTGCTCGTGCTGCCCGCCGTCGCCCTGTGGCGCTGGGTCCTCGCGCCCGTCGGACGCGTCCTCGCCGTCGTCGGGCGGGAGGTGTGGCACGCGCTCGGGCACGCCTGGCGGATCGCCGGGCACATCTCGCTCGCCGTCGGACGGTTCCTCGGGACCCTCTTCCGGTGGATCTTCGTGGAGCCCGTGCGCTGGGTGTACCGCACGGTGCTGACCCCGGTCGGGCACGTGGTCCGGGACGTGGTGCTGCGCCCGGTCGCCGCGGCCGCCCGCGCTGTGGGCCGGATCACCCGGGCCGCCCTCGCCTCCGCCCGCGAGACCGTGCGCGAGGCCCGCGCCGACTTCCGGCGCATGCTCTTCGGCGAACCCCGTGCGAGGGAAGCGGTGGCCCGGCGGGAACCGACCGGCGCCGACACACGTACTCTTGGTAGCAGTACGACCGCACTCACGAAGGACTGAGCGACACTGGGCAAGCGACAGCCCGAAGGCCCGCCGCCCGCACCGGCGGTGCAGCGCATCCGACTGCGCTACACCAAGCGCGGCCGCCTCCGGTTCACCAGCCACCGTGACTTCCAGCGCGCCTTCGAGCGTGCGTTGCGCCGCGCCGAGGTGCCCATGGCGTACTCGGCGGGGTTCACACCGCATCCGAAGGTGTCGTACGCCAATGCCGCACCCACCGGCACGGGCAGTGAGGCGGAGTACCTGGAGATCGCGCTCACCCAGGCGCGCGACCCGGAGAAGCTGCGGCTCCTCCTCGACGAGTCGCTGCCCACCGGGCTCGACATCGTCGACGCGGTCGAGGCCAGGACCTCGGGGCTCGCCGACCGGCTCACGGCTTCCGTCTGGGAGCTCAGGCTGGACGGAGTGGAGCCGGCCGAGGCCGAGCAGGCGGTCGCCGCGTTCAACGCCGCCGAGGCGGTGGAGGTCCAGCGCACCACCAAGAACGGCCTCCGGACCTTCGACGCGCGCCCCGCTGTCGTACAACTTGAAACGCACAGTGAACCTGCTGATAGGCCGACGGACCAGCCCTGTGCGATACTGCGGCTGGTTGTTCGGCACGTGACGCCTGCCGTTCGACCCGACGACGTCCTGTCCGGTCTCCGCGCCGTGGCCGACCTGGCGCCGCCGGTCCCCGCAGCGGTGACCAGGCTGGCGCAGGGGCTGCTCGATGAAGAGACCGGCACGGTGACCGACCCGCTCGCGCCCGACCGCGAGGCGGTCGAGGCCCACTCAACGGCCGAACCGACCGCCACCGCGAAGGCGCCGGCGTAGGGAAGGTCCCGCGAAGGACGGGCGTCGTAGCGCAGCCCTCGTACTCGGGAGCCACCTGGGTCGGGCAGCGCACCCACACAGAAGACTTTCGCCAGGCCGTAGCCAAGAGGGCGTACGGAACCGGCGAGACAGGACACAGAGAGCTCCCGTGCGGCGCCCGCGCCCCGGACGGCGGCACCGCGCATCGCGCGAGCCGCGGACGTCACCGGCATATCCGCCGGGCCAGGCGCGGCGCCCGGGAGCCTGACGGGAGACAAGCCCGCATGCTCGAACCGACCGAAGCCGCAGAGTCCGCCACGGACTCCGAAGCCAACACCACCCCCAGCGACACCCTGCCGCCGCGTCGTCGGCGCCGTGCCGCGTCCCGGCCGGCGGGTCCGCCGACCGACGGCGCCGCCTCGGCTGAGGAGGTCGTCGCCCCGGCCATACCGGCCGCGGAGGCCGAGGACCTCGTCTCCGACGAGGAGGAGAAGCTCGACGAGACCGTCGAGGGCACGGAGACCGAGGCACCTGCCGAGGCCGCCGCGCCCGCCGCGCGTCCGCGTCGGCGTGCCACCCGCCGGGCGTCCGCGCCCGCCGGTTCCCCCACGGCGGCCGATGCCGCCGAGACCGTGGTGCCCGCGGCCGCCGAGGCGCCCGCCGATGACGTGACCGCGCAGAGCGCGCCCGCCGTCGAGGCCACGACCGAGGACGCGGCCCCGGCGCGCCCGCGCCGGCGTGCCACCCGCCGAGTGTCGGCGCCGGCCGCGGCCCCCGCCGAGACCGCGGCAGCCGAAACCGAGACCGTGGTGCCGGTCGCCGCCGCGACCGAGGCCGCCGACGAGACGCCCGCCGCGGAGACCCCCGCGCCCGCCGCGCGTACCCGGCGCCGGGCCACTCGGCGGGCCGCCGCGCCCGCCGGGGCCCCTGAGACCGCCGAACCGTCGACCACCGAGCCGGTGACCGCGGAGGCGCCCGCCGAGGCCCCCGCGCCCGCCGAGGTCGCGGAGGCCGAGGCCGAGGACGCGGCTCCGCGTCGCCGTCGCCGTGCCACCCGTCGCGTGTCCGCCCCGGCCGCCGAGAGCGAGACGCCCGCCGAGAACACCGCCGAGGAGGCGCCCGCCGCCGAGGCCCCCGCCGAACCCGTCACGGAGGCTCCCGCCGCGGAGGCCCCCGTCGAGGACGCCGCCCCCCGTCGGGGCCGTCGCCGGGCCGTTCGCCAGGCCGCCACCGGGTTCTCCGAGCCCGCGCGGCGGACCGCCGGCACCGGGGACGAGGAGAACGGCTCGCGCCGCCCCGCGCGGCCCGCCGTCGCCGTGTTCCAGGCCCCCGTCTTCACCGAGCCGCAGTTCCAGACCCCGCAGCGGGCGGCCGCCGAGGCCGCCGCCGAGGCGGAGGCAGGGCGGGACGAGCAGGCCGAGGCCGTCGCGTCCGCCGAGCCCGTCGAGGCTGTAGAAGCCGTCGAGGAGACCGCCGAGGAGCAGACCGGGTCGCGGCGCCGCCGCCGGCGCCGCGGTGCCCCCGAGGAGCCCGAGGCGCGGCAGACGGTTGCCGAGACCGCCGTCGAGGAAGTCGAGGAAGAGGAGCCGGACGAGCGCGCCGAGGACTCCGTCGACGAGGACGAGTCCGAGGACACCGGTTCGCGTCGCCGCCGTCGTCGCGGTGGCCGTCGCCGCCGCCGGGGCGAGTCCGCCGAGGCCTCCGGTGACGAGGACTCCGACGACTCGGACGACCCCGCCGCCGAGCAGTCCTCCCAGGACGACGAGGAGGACGAGGACGACGAGGACGCCCGTTCCGACGAGTCCGGCGGCTCCAGCTCCAGTAGCCGTCGCCGCCGTCGCCGCCGGCGCCGGTCCGGTGACTCCTCCGTCGACGCCGAGCCCGGTGACAACGACCCCGAGCGGACCGTCGTCAAGGTGCGCGAGCCCCGTCCCCCGCGGGAAAGGGGCACCGAGCCGTCCGACGAGGTGCAGTCCATCAAGGGCTCGACCCGTCTGGAGGCCAAGAAGCAGCGCCGCCGGGAGGGCCGCGAGCAGGGCCGCCGGCGCGTCCCGATCATCACCGAGGCCGAGTTCCTCGCCCGCCGCGAGGCCGTCGAGCGGGTGATGGTCGTGCGTCAGCACGGCGAGCGCACCCAGATCGGCGTGCTCGAGGACGGCGTGCTCGTCGAGCACTACGTCAACAAGGAGCAGGCCACCTCGTACGTCGGCAACGTCTACCTGGGCAAGGTCCAGAACGTCCTGCCGTCCATGGAGGCCGCCTTCATCGACATCGGCAAGGGCCGCAACGCGGTCCTCTACGCCGGTGAGGTCAACTTCGAGGCGCTCGGCATGGCCAACGGGCCGCGCCGCATCGAGAGCGCGCTGAAGTCCGGCCAGTCCGTGCTCGTCCAGGTCACCAAGGACCCGATCGGGCACAAGGGCGCGCGTCTGACCAGCCAGGTCTCCCTGCCGGGCCGCTACCTCGTGTACGTCCCCGAGGGCTCGATGACCGGCATCAGCCGCAAGCTGCCGGACACCGAGCGGGCGCGTCTGAAGACCATCCTCAAGAAGATCGTCCCCGAGGACGCGGGTGTCATCGTGCGCACCGCCGCCGAGGGCGCCTCCGAGGACGAGCTGCGCCGCGACGTCGAGCGGCTCCAGGCGCAGTGGGAGGACATCCAGAAGAAGGCCAAGGGCGGCAACGCCCCGACGCTGCTCTACGGCGAGCCGGACATGACCGTCCGGGTCGTCCGCGACATCTTCAACGAGGACTTCTCCAAGGTCGTCGTCAGCGGTCAGGACGCCTGGGAGACCGTCCACGGATACGTCTCCCACGTCGCCCCCGACCTCGCCGAGCGGCTCCAGAAGTGGACCTCCGAGGTCGACGTCTTCGCCACGTACCGGATCGACGAGCAGCTCGCCAAGGCGCTGGACCGCAAGGTCTGGCTGCCCAGTGGCGGCTCGCTGGTGATCGACCGGACCGAGGCGATGGTCGTCGTCGACGTCAACACCGGCAAGTTCACCGGCCAGGGCGGCAACCTGGAGGAGACGGTCACCAGGAACAACCTGGAGGCGGCCGAGGAGATCGTGCGTCAGCTGCGGCTGCGCGACCTCGGCGGCATCATCGTGATCGACTTCATCGACATGGTCCTGGAGTCCAACCGGGACCTGGTGCTCAGGCGTCTGCTGGAGTGCCTGGGCCGGGACCGGACCAAGCACCAGGTCGCCGAGGTCACCTCGCTGGGCCTGGTCCAGATGACCCGCAAGCGGGTCGGCCAGGGCCTGCTGGAGTCCTTCTCCGAGACCTGCGTCCACTGCAACGGCCGCGGTGTCATCGTGCACATGGAGCAGCCGAGCTCCGCCGGTGGCGGCGGCAAGCGCAAGAAGCGCGGGCGCGGCGGCGACGGGCACGAGCACACCCACGAGGCCGCGGTCGCCGTGGAGGCTCCCGAGGCGCCCGAGGAGGTCGAGACGGAGGCCGAGCTCGCCGCCGAGGTGGCCGAGCCGATCTCGCTCGCCCCGGCCGAGTTCGAGCCCGACGAGGAGCTCTACAGCAGCATCGCCGAGGCGGAGGCGGCCGCCACGCGCGGGCGTGGCCGTCGTCGGACGGGCCGTCGGGCGTCGGCTCCGGCCGGTGCGCCGCGCGGCGGGTCGCGCAGGTCGGGCGGTTTCGAGGAGCCGGCCGTCGAGGAGGGCCCGGTCTCCGGGACCGCCGAGGTGCCGACCGCTCAGGCGGTGCCCGCCGAGGCCGAGGCCGAGCGTCCCGTGCAGCCGGAGCCGGCCGCCGAGGCGCAGGCCGCGCCGGTCGCCGCGGAGGACCCGGTCGTCGAGGCCGCTCCCGCCGAGGACGCGGCACCGAAGGGCCGTACCCGTCGTCGCGCCACCCGCAAGGTGTCCGCACCGGCCGGGTCGCCCGCCGGGGCGGAGGCCACCGTGGTGACGGTCGCCGAGGCCGCGCCGGTGGCCGAGGCGCCTGCGGCGGAGCCCGAGCCCGCGCCCGAGGTGTCCGCCGAGAGCGCCGCCCCGGCGCGTCCGCGTCGCCGGGCCGTCCGCAAGGCCACCGCGCCCACCGCGTCCGAGGAGGCGGCCGTCGTGGTCGTGCCGTCCGCGGAGGCGCCGGCCGAGCCGGCGGAGCCCGCCGTGGCGGAGGAGTCCGCCGAGGAGGCGGCTCCGGCCAAGAAGACGGCCCGCAAGACGGCCAAGAAGGCCACGGCGAAGAAGGCCGCGACCAAGAAGACCGTGGCCAAGAAGACGGCAGCGAAGAAGACCGTCGCCAAGAAGACGACCGCGAAGAAGGCGGCGTCGAAGAAGACGGTGGCGGCCGAGCAGTCGTCGCAGCCGTCCGTCTCGTCCCAGACCGACGAGGCCTGACCGACGGACACCGAATGATTTCGGCCAACTGAAGATCGTCCGGAGATCGAAATCCGCCCCCGGTTCGCCGGGGGCGGATTTCGTGATTCTGTGGCTATTGCGTCCGACAGACAGTTGTCAACCGGTGATCGATCATGTGAATGGCCGGTGAATCCCCGGCCTGTGCCCAGGGTTATGATGTGAGCCGAGATTGACGCTTAATTTAGACAAATAGGGATTTTCGTGAAGGCTCTCGTGCTCTCCGGGGGAGCGGGCACCCGCCTCCGCCCGATCACCCACACCTCCGCCAAGCAGTTGGTGCCGGTCGCCAACAAGCCCGTGCTGTTCTACGGCCTGGAGGCGATCGCCGAGGCCGGGATCAGCGAGGTCGGCATCGTGGTCGGCGACACCGCGGACGAGATCCGCGAGGCGGTCGGCGACGGCTCCCAGTTCGGGATCAAGGTCACCTACATTCCGCAGGACGCGCCGCTGGGCCTCGCCCACGCCGTGCTCATCGCGCAGGAGTTCCTCGGTGACGAGGACTTCGTCATGTACCTCGGCGACAACTTCATCGTCGGCGGTATCACCGGTCTGGTGGACGAGTTCCGCGCCGAGCGGCCCGAGGCCCAGATCCTGCTGACCCGGGTCCCCAACCCCACCTCCTTCGGTGTCGCCGAGCTCGACGCCGACGGCCGCGTGGTGGGCCTGGAGGAGAAGCCGAAGCAGCCCAAGAGCGACCTCGCCCTCGTCGGCGTCTATCTCTTCACGCCGGCCATACACGAGGCCGTCCGCTCCATCGAGCCGTCCTGGCGCGGGGAGCTGGAGATCACCCATGCGATCCAGTGGCTGATCGACCAGAAGCGTGACGTCCGCTCCACGACCATCTCCGGCTACTGGAAGGACACCGGCAACGTCACCGACATGCTGGAGGTCAACCGGTCGGTCCTGGAGACCGTCGATCCGGTGAACAAGGGCACGGTCGACGAGTCCAGCGAGATCATCGGCCGGGTCCGCATCGAGGCCGGTGCCAGCGTCAGTGGCAGCCGGATCGTCGGTCCTGCCATCATCGGCGCCGGCACGGTGGTCAACGACGCCTACATCGGCCCGTTCACGTCCGTCTCCGAGGACTGCCGGATCGAGGACAGCGAAATCGAGTACTCCATCGTGCTGCGCGGCTCGTCCGTGACCGGCGTGCGCCGCGTGGAGGCCTCCCTCATCGGACGTGACGTCGAGGTCACGCCCGCGCCCCGTAACCCCAAGGCACACCGGCTCGTGCTCGGTGATCACAGCAAGGTGCAGATCTCTTCATGACCACTCGGATTCTGGTGACCGGCGGTGCCGGCTTCATCGGCTCGCACTACGTCCGTACCGTGCTCGGCCCCCAGGGCCCCGGTGACGTCTCGGTCACCGTCCTGGACAAGCTGACGTACGCGGGCAACCCGGCCAACCTCGACGAGGTGCGCGAGCACCCGGGCTTCGCCTTCGTGCAGGGCGACATCTGCGACCCCGAGCTGGTCGGCAAGCTGATGGCCGAGCACGACCAGGTCGTGCACTTCGCCGCCGAGTCGCACGTGGACCGCTCCATCGACGGCGGCGCCGAGTTCGTGCGCACCAACGTGGTCGGCACCCACACCCTCATCGACGCGGCCCACCGCGCGGGCATCAAGACCTTCGTGCACATCTCCACCGACGAGGTCTACGGCTCGATCGACGAGGGCTCCTGGCCCGAGACGCACCCGCTGGAGCCCAACTCGCCGTACTCCTCGGCGAAGGCGTCCAGCGACCTGATCGCGCTGTCGTACCACCGCACCCACGGCCTCGACGTGCGGGTGACCCGCTGCTCCAACAACTACGGGCACCACCACTTCCCCGAGAAGGTCATCCCGCTCTTCGTGACCAACCTCCTCGACGGCAAGAAGGTCCCGCTGTACGGCGACGGCGGCAACGTCCGCGACTGGCTGCACATCGACGACCACGTCCAGGGCATCGAGCTCGTGCGCACCAAGGGCCGCGCGGGCGAGGTCTACAACATCGGCGGTGGCACCGAGCTCTCCAACAAGGAGCTCACCGGCCTGCTGCTGAAGGCGTGCGGCGCCGACTGGGAGACCAGCGTCGAGTACGTCGAGGACCGCAAGGGCCACGACCGCCGCTACTCCGTCGACTGCACGAAGATCCGCGAGGAGCTCGGCTACGAGCCCCGCAAGAGCTTCGAGCAGGGCCTCGCCGAGACCGTGCAGTGGTACCGCGACAACCGCGCCTGGTGGGAGCCGCTGAAGGAGCGGGCCGCGCTGTGACCGACAACCGCACCTGGCTGGTCACGGGCGCGGGCGGCATGCTGGGCCAGGACGTCCTGGCCCGGCTGGCCCAGTCGGGGGAGCGGTACGTCGCCCTCGACCGCAAGGCGCTGGACCTCACCGACGCCGACGCCGTGAGCGCGGCACTCGAAGAGCACCGGCCCGACGTGGTCGTCAACTGCGCGGCCTGGACCGCCGTCGACGACGCCGAGACCCGTGAGGACGAGGCGCTCGCCATCAACGGCGACGGGCCCGCGAACCTGGCCGCGGCCTGCGCCCGCACCGGCGCCGTCCTGCTGCACGTCTCCACGGACTACGTCTTCGCCGGGGACGCCACCGCGCCCTACGCCGAGGACGCGCCCACCGCGCCCCGCAGCGCCTACGGCCGCACCAAGCTGGCGGGCGAGAAGGCGGTCCTCGCCACCGAGCGCGGGTACGTCGTGCGCACCGCCTGGCTGTACGGCACCGGCGGCCCCAACTTCGTCAAGACGATGATCAAGCTGGAGGGCGTCAAGGACACCCTCGACGTCGTCGACGACCAGCGCGGCCAGCCCACCTGGAGCGCCGACCTCGCGGGCCTGCTGGTCGAGCTGGGCCTGGGCGCCCTGGCCGGTACCGCCCCGGCGGGCGTCTACCACGGCACCAACTCCGGCGAGACCACCTGGCACGGCTTCACCCAGGAGATCTTCCGGCTGCTGGGCACCGACCCGGACCGGGTCCGCCCCACCACCAGCGAGGCCTTCGTGCGCCCCGCGCCCCGCCCCGCCTACAGCGTCCTCGGCCACGGCCGGTTCGCCGAGGCCGGCATCGAGCCGCTGCGCGACTGGCGTACGGCCCTCACCGAGGCCTTCCCGGAGATCCACCGGGTCCATCTGAAGGAGAACACGGCGTGACGGTCAAGGTCAGCGTCGTCATCGCGGTCTACAACCCCGGCAAGTACGTCGAGGACTGCATCGGAGGCCTGCTGCGGCAGAGCCTCACCCCGGACGAGTTCGAGGTCTTCTTCGTCAACGACGGGTCCACCGACGAGACCCCGGCCCGGCTGGACGAACTCGCCGCCGAACACCCGCACATCCACGTCATCCACCAGGACGCCTCCGGCTGGTCCGGCCGCCCCCGCAACACCGGCATCGAGGCCGCCCAGGGCGAGTACGTCATGTTCGTCGACCACGACGACTGGCTCGGCGACGAGGCTCTCGAGCGGATGTACGACTACGGCAAGGCCAACGAGGCCGACGTGGTCGTGGGCAAGATGGCGGGCATCGGGCGCCCGGTGCCGCAGGAGCTGTTCCGGGTCAACCGGCCGCGCGCCACCGTGGAGAACGCGCCGCTGATCGACAGCCTCACCCCGCACAAGATGTTCCGGCGGGAGTTCCTCAACGAGCACGGCATGCGCTTCAAGGAGGGCCGTCGGCGACTCGAGGACCACGTCTTCGTCGTCGAGGCCTACCTGCGCGCCAAGAGCGTCGCCGTGCTCGGCGACTACCTGTGCTACTACCACATCACCCGTGACGACGGCTCGAACGCGGGCTTCCAGCGCTTCGACCCGGTCGGCTACTTCGGCAACCTGCGCGAGGCCCTGGACGTCGTCGAGGAGCTGACCGAGCCGGGCGCGCTGCGCGACAAGCTGTTCAGCCGCTGGCTGCGCAACGAGATGGTCGAGCGGCTGCGCGGCCAGCGCCTCCTCAAGCTCCCCGAGGACTACGCCGAGGAGCTGTACACCGAGATCCACAAGGTGGTCACCGAGCGCTTCGGCCCCGGTGTCGTCGCCCGTCTCGGCCTCACCCAGAAGGTGGTCGCGGGGCTGGTCTTCGCCGACCGCTACCAGGACATCCGCACGCTCGCCGAGTGGGAGGCCGGGATCAAGCCCACCGGCGAACTCACCTCGCTGGAGTGGCAGGACGGCACTCTGAAGGTCGGCTTCGACTCCGAACTCCAGATCGACGGCGAGCCGATGACGTTCCGTCGGGACGGCGAGCGGCAGCTGCTCGGGCTGCCGCTGTCCGACGAGGCGCTGAAGGCCCTCGACGACCAGGGCATCAAGCTGGACGCCCCGCTCGCCAAGAGCGACGTCGACCTCGTGGTCCGGCACCGCGAGGACGCCCGGCAGTTCTACCTGCCCGTCACCAGCGAGCTGCACGAGATCGCGGCCGGCGACGGTGTCTTCCGGCAGCGCATCTCCGCCCGCGCGGAGCTCGACCCCGAGACCGCGGCCTCCGGTGCCCCGCTCGACAAGGGCCTGTGGGACCTGCACCTCAGGATCAAGTCCTGCGGCTGGAGCAAGGAGACCCGGCTCGGCGCGGTGCGCGGCGAGGGTGTCGAGGCCGGCCGCCTGGCCGCCCTGACCGGCGAACCCACGCGGCTCGTGCTGCCGTACTGGACCGAGGGCCCCGGCAACCTCTCGCTCGACGTGGACCAGCACACCAACAAGCTGGAGGGCGAGGCGGTCGCCTTCATGCCGCCCGCCAAGGGCACGGTCGAGGGTTCCGCCGTACGGCTGCCCCTGCCGCTGCACATCGCCGCGACCGGCGGGGACACCGTCCAGCTGCGCTTCGAGCGCAAGAACGTCGGCAAGTACCCGGCCGACGCCACGCTGGACGGCCGTGTCGCCACCGCCACGCTGCCGCTGGAGAAGCTCACCGGCATGCGCTGGGCGGTCCGGGTCGGGGTGCCCTCCGCGGCCCGCGGCGAGCGCAAGTGGACCCGGCTCCCCGTGGACGTCGTGGTGGACGCCGACGGTGCCGCCAAGGTGATCGACCGGCACACGCCGTCCGCGAAGCCCGCCGCGAAGAAGGCCGCCGCCCCCGCGAAGAAGGCACCGCGCCCCTTGTGGCGCCGGGCCGCCGGGCGCATCAAGCGCGCCCTGACCAACCAGAAGAAGGGCTGAGACCCGCGATGCGACCCCTTTCCATCTCCGGTGCCTGGGTGTTCGAGCCGAAGGTGTTCCCCGACGGCCGCGGCAGCTTCCACGAGTGGTTCAAGGCCCCGGTCTTCGCGGAGGCTGCGGGCCACCAGCTGAGCCTGGCCCAGGCCAACATGTCCGTCTCCAGCCGGGGCACCCTGCGCGGCATCCACTTCGCCGACGTGCCGCCCGGGCAGGCCAAGTACGTCAAGTGCGTGCGCGGCGCGGTCCTCGACGTGATCGTGGACATCCGGGTGGGCTCGCCGACCTTCGGCCAGTGGGAGATCGTCCGCCTGGACGACCAGGACCACCACGCCGTCTACCTCTCCGAGGGGCTCGGCCACGGGTTCATGGCGCTGACCGACGACGCCACCGTGGTCTACCTGTGCTCCGAGGGCTATGCCCCCGAGCGTGAGCACGGTGTGCACCCGCTGGACCCGGAGATCGGCATCGAGTGGCCCGAGGGCGTCGAACCGCTGCTGTCCCCCAAGGACGAGCAGGCGCCGACCCTGGCCGAGGCGCGCGAGCAGGGGCTGCTGCCCTCCTACGAGGAGTGCGTGGCGTACCGGCAGGGCCTCGGTTCCTGATCCTGGGTTTGAGCGAGGCGGGGCCCGGTTTGACCCGTTCGGCCGAGGCCCCGTACTCTTGACCGTCGGCGTGTCCACTGGTGACACGCCACATCCCCGTAAACCTCTTCCTCTCGGGTCGCTGTTCTGGCCGGGAGAGGCCGTTCGCTCTGCCGGGCGGCTGGACTGCGGGGGTGCCGTTCCCGAGCGAGAGAGTGAGATCCGCGTGTACGCCATCGTGCGCAGCGGTGGTCGCCAGCACAAGGTTGCTGTCGGCGACATCGTTGAGGTTGACAAGATTTCCACTGCCAAGGTTGGCGACACGGTCGAGCTCTCGACCCTGCTCGTTGTCGACGGCGACGCTGTGACCAGCGACCCGTGGGTCCTGGCCGGCATCAAGGTCCAGGCCGAGGTCGTGGACCACCACAAGGGCGTCAAGATCGACATCCTTCGCTACAAGAACAAGACCGGCTACCGCCGTCGTCAGGGCCACCGCCAGCAGTACACGGCGATCAAGGTCACTGAGATCCCCGCGGCTGCGAAGTAAGGGACTGAGGAGAGATGGCACACAAGAAGGGCGCATCGTCCACCCGTAACGGTCGTGACTCCAACGCTCAGCGCCTCGGCGTGAAGCGCTTCGGTGGTCAGGTCGTCAGCGCGGGCGAGATCCTGGTCCGCCAGCGCGGTACCCACTTCCACCCGGGTGCGGGCGTCGGCCGTGGCGGCGACGACACGCTGTTCGCGCTGAACGCCGGTGCGGTGGAGTTCGGTACCCACCGTGGCCGCAAGGTCGTGAACATCGTTCCGGTCGCCTGAGCTCACGCTTAGACCGAACTTTTCGCGAGGCGGACCTCACTTCCCTGGTGGGAAGGCGGGTCCGCCTTTCGCGTGTTACTGAAGTAGTACTCGTACCGTTTTTGGAGGCACCGAACCATGACCACCTTCGTGGACCGCGTCGAACTGCATGTCGCCGCGGGTAACGGAGGTCACGGCTGTGCCTCCGTCCACCGGGAGAAGTTCAAGCCGCTCGGCGGCCCCGACGGCGGAAACGGCGGACGGGGCGGCGACGTCATCCTGACCGTCGACCAGTCCGTCACCACGCTGCTCGACTACCACCACTCCCCGCACCGCAAGGCCACCAACGGCAAGCCCGGTGAGGGCGGCAACCGCTCCGGCAAGGACGGCCAGGACCTGGTCCTGCCGGTGCCGGACGGCACCGTGGTCCTCGACAAGGCGGGCAATGTCCTCGCCGACCTCGTCGGACACGGCACCTCCTACGTCGCCGCCCAGGGCGGTCGCGGCGGCCTCGGCAACGCGGCGCTGGCCTCCGCCCGCCGCAAGGCCCCCGGCTTCGCGCTGCTCGGCGTGCCCGGTGACCTCCAGGACATCGTGCTGGAGCTCAAGACCGTCGCCGACGTGGCGCTGGTCGGCTACCCGAGCGCCGGCAAGTCCTCGCTGATCTCCGTGCTCAGCGCCGCCAAGCCGAAGATCGCCGACTACCCCTTCACCACCCTCGTCCCGAACCTGGGCGTGGTCACCGCCGGCGAGACCGTCTACACCATCGCCGACGTGCCGGGCCTGATCCCGGGCGCCAGCCAGGGCAAGGGCCTGGGCCTGGAGTTCCTGCGGCACGTGGAGCGGTGCAGCGTCCTGGTGCACGTCCTGGACACCGCCACCCTGGAGTCCGACCGCGACCCGGTCTCCGACCTCGACATCATCGAGGCCGAACTCCGGGAGTACGGCGGCCTCGGCGACCGTCCGCGGATCGTCGTCCTGAACAAGATCGACGTACCGGACGGCAAGGACCTCGCCGAGATGGTGCGGCCCGACCTGGAGTCGCGCGGCTACCGCGTCTTCGAGGTGTCCGCCGTCGCGCACATGGGCCTCAAGGAGCTGTCGTTCGCGCTCGCCGACCTGGTCGGCAGGGCGCGGGCCGCGAAGCCCAAGGAGGAGGCGACCCGGATCGTCATCCGGCCCAAGGCCGTGGACGACACCGGCTTCACCGTGGTCCGCGAGGAGGACGGCCTGTTCCGGGTGCGCGGCGAGAAGCCGGAGCGCTGGGTCCGCCAGACCGACTTCAACAACGACGAGGCCGTCGGCTACCTCGCCGACCGCCTCAACCGCCTCGGTGTGGAGGACGCGTTGATGAAGGCGGGCGCCCGCTCGGGCGACGGCGTGGCCATCGGCCCCGAGGACAACGCGGTCGTCTTCGACTGGGAGCCGACCGTCATGGCCGGTGCCGAGATGCTCGGCCGGCGTGGCGAGGACCACCGCTTCGAGGAGCCCCGGCCCGCCGCCCAGCGCCGCCGCGACAAGCAGGCCGAACGGGACGAGGCCTCCCAGGAGTTCGACGACTTCGAGCCCTTCTGAGCCGACCGGCCGGCGTCCCCGTCACCCGGGTGAACGCCGGCCGACGTCCTGCCCCACGGCAGGACAACCAACCGCCCTTGCTGTGAGTCGTACCGGGCACATCTGTACGACCGTCACAGAAGGGATGCGGCATGCGCGTTCAACGAAGAGGGTGGCGTACGGCGCTTGCCGTGGCCCTGGCGCTCGGCGGTGTGGTCGCTCTGCCCGCGGTCGCGGGGGCCGCGCCGCACGAGGTGCGGGACGACTTCAACGGGGACGGCTACGCCGACCTCGCGGTGGGGGCGCCCGACGGGACCGTGGCCGGCCGGGCGAAGGCCGGGTTCGTCGGTGTGCTGTACGGCTCGCCGAGCGGCCTGAAGACCTCGACGAAACGGGTGTTCAGCCAGAACACCGCCGGTGTCCCGGGCGGCTCCGAGGCCGGCGACCGGTTCGGCAGCGCGCTCACCACCGGCGACCTGGACCGGGACGGATACACCGACCTGGTCGTGGGCGTGGGCGGCGAGAACGGCGGGTCCGGCCTGGTGCAGGTCCTGTGGGGCGGCCCCCGCGGCCTGTCCGGCGGCGCCTCCCTCGCCTCCGGCAGGGCCCACGACGGGCTCGGCAGCAAGGGACACCTCGCGGTGGGGGACGTCGACGGGGACGGCGCGGCCGATCTGCTGACCGCGGTGGACCACTACGGCCTGGTGGCGACCGGCGGCCCCTTCACCCGCTCCGGCTCGGCCCGGGGCGACCGCCAGGTGGTGAAGGACCGGTACCCCAGCACGGTCCTCGACCTCGACGTCGGCGACCTCAACGGCGACGGGATCACCGACGTCGTCGCCGCCCAGACCGGCGAGAACTTCGACTCCCGGCGGACCGCGTACTGGTGGGGTACCAAGGACGGCCTCACGGACTGGACCCTGGTCTGGGACATCGACGGCGCCACGCTCCAGGGCGGCGAGAACCTCGCCGTCGGGGACGTGAACCGGGACGGCTACGCCGACATCGTGGTGGGCCGGGCGGTCGACGGCTATGCGAGCGATTACGACGCCTACCGGGCCAAGGGCGGCCGGGTCACCTGGATACCCGGCACCTCGGGCGCTCCTGACGGAGTGGCGGAGCAGGCCGTCAACCAGGACAGCCCCGGGGTGCCCGGCACCGCCGAGAAGGGCGACCGCTTCGGCACCGACGTGCAGCTCGCGGACGTGAACGGCGACGGATACCTCGACGTGGTCACGGGTGTGCCCGGCGAGGACCTGGGCCCCGCCTCCGCCCCGAACTCGATCAAGGACGCGGGCTCGGTCGTCGTGCTGAGCGGCGGGGCCGGCGGGCTGACCGGAGTCGGTTCCCACCAGGTGGTCACGCAGGACAGTACGGGGGTGCCGGGGGCCTCCGAGAAGGGCGACGCCTTCGGCGGAGCCGTCCATGCGGGTGACGCGAACGGCGACGGACTGGCCGACGTCTCGGTCGGCGCGCCCGGCGAGAACGCTAGCGCCGGGTCCGTGTGGTCCTTCCGTTCCCGGGCGGAGCACGTCGTCTCGCCCGGCGGAGTGCCGGTTCCGGCCACCGTCCTGGGGCCGAACGGGACGATCGTCTTCGGCCACACGCTCCTCGGCACCACCGCGGCGAAGGCCCGTCTGGGCTCGGGCTTCGCCAACTAGAACCAAAAGATCGTCAGACGGCGGTGTCCTGAAGGCCGTTGCGCCGGAATCATGTTCATCATGTGATTCCCGAGTCGCAACGGCTCTTCTGTTGTCTACCTATTTGTCATGCACGCGAACACCCTGGTTCAACGCCCGGATCACCCCGAAGCGTGAGCTTCCAGGGTGTCCACGAGGTAAGCGACGCAAGGGAGTTCGCCCATGTACGGAGCAGCATCACCCGGCCGACGCCGCTTTCTGACCGCATCCGCCGCCCTGCTCGGCGCAGCCGCCTCCGCCCAGTTGTGGCTGCCGGCCAGCGCACGGGCGGCGGACACCCCGCTGCCCGACGGTGTGTTCAGCCTCGGCGTGGCCTCCGGTGACCCGCTGCCGGACGGCATCGTGCTCTGGACCCGGCTCGCCCCCGACCCGCTCAACGGCGGAGGCATGCCCGACAGAGCCGTCAGCGTGGACTGGCAGCTCGCCGAGGACGAGAACTTCACCAAGGCCGTCGTCCAGGGCACCGCCCAGGCCCTGCCCGAGTACGGGCACAGCGTCCATGTCGACGTACGGGGCCTGCGCGCGGGCTGCACCTACTGGTACCGCTTCCGCGCCGACGGCCAGCTCTCCCGCACCGGCCGCACCCGCACCGCCCCCGCCGAGTACACCACCATGGGCACCCTGCGCGTGGCGCTCGCCTCCTGCCAGAACTGGCAGAACGGCTACTTCACGCCGTACGCCGACATGCTGGACCAGGACCCCGACGTCGTGCTGTTCGTCGGCGACTACATCTACGAGTCGGCGCCGTCCTCGTCCGGTCCGCGCCGGCACGAGGGCGCGGGGGAGCCGTACACCCTCGCGCAGTACCGCAACCGGTACGCCCAGTACCGCACCGACCCCGACCTCGCCGAGCTGCACGCGAACGTGCCCTGGGTGGTCACCTTCGACGACCACGAGGTCGACAACGACTGGGCGGGCGAGATCCCGCAGGACCCCGACAAGCAGCCGCACGACGCGTTCGTGGCCCGGCTGACGGCGGCCTTCCAGGCGTACTACGAGCACATGCCGGTACGCGCGGAGGCGGTCCCGAACGGGCCGCACATCCAGATGTACCGGCGCCTGGAGTTCGGCCGCCTGGTCCGGCTGAACGTCCTCGACACCCGGCAGTTCCGCAGCGACCAGGTCACCAGCCAGGCCGCCGCCCAGGACCCGGCGCTCACCATGCTCGGCGCCGAGCAGAAGCAGTGGCTCCTGGACGGGCTGAACGACTCGCCGGCCCGCTGGAACCTCGTCGCCTCGCAGATCATGATGGCCGAGACCGACATCCTGCCCGGCGACGGCAAGCTCTGGTACTACGACGCCTGGGACGGCTACCAGGTGGAGCGCAACGCCCTCCTGGAGGAGTTCCGGGACGTGCGCAACCCGGTCGTGCTCTCCGGGGACCGCCACCTGACGATGATCAGCGACCTGAAGGCGGACTACGCCGACCCCTCGTCCGACGTCGTGGGCGCCGAGTTCGTCGGCACCTCGATCTCCAGCAACGGCGACCAGGACCAGGCCGCCTTCCACGCCCAGTGGGACCCGCTGAAGGCGGACAACCCGCACTGGAAGTTCATCGACGCCCACCGCGGCTACCACCTCTTCGACATCGACCGGTTCGGCATCGACGCGCAGGTCAGAGTCGTGGACACGGTGGTAAGGCCGCAGGCGACGCCGAGCACGATCGCCCAGCTGCGAGTGGACGACGGCGAGCCCGGAGTCCGGCTGGTGTGAGGACGGTGTGTGAGGGGGGCGTGGTCCCGTCGCGGACCCACGCTCCTCTTTTGTTCTCTTGCTCGCACCGAGACCGAAAAGCTGCGGAATCTTCACAAGGAATTCCCTGGTAAACGGGCCCGGGGACGCGGGCCGTAAGTGATCCCGGTCTCCTCTCCGCGGTGCCGGGGACGCCTGCCCCGGGCAACATCCCTGTGTCACCCGCAGTGCAAGATGAATGACAGGTAGCGCGTACATATGCGGTGAACGGCGGTCACCTTGCACTGCGGTAACCGCAAGTGGGACCATTTCCCCGTTCCCTGTCGCCCCGAGGTAGGTCTTCTGTGTCCCAGCACATCGCCAAGCCCCGTACCACCGCAGTGATCCTGGCCGGTGGTACCGGTCAGCGCGTGGGTCTCTCGATCCCCAAGCAGCTGCTGAAGATCGCCGGCAAGGCAGTCATCGAGCACACACTGACCACCTTCGAGAAGGCCGACTCCATCGACGACATCATCGTCCTGATGGCGCCCGGCTACGTGCCCGACATAGAGAAGATCGTCGCCAAGGCCGGGTTCACCAAGGTCAAGAAGATCATCGAGGGCGGCTCCACCCGGAACGAGACCACCGAGCGCGCCATCGAGGCCCTCGGCGAGGGCCTGGCCGAGGGCGAGGACCTCAACGTCCTGTTCCACGACGCGGTCCGTCCGCTGCTCGGGCGGCGCGTGATCGACGACTGCGTGGCCGCCCTGGAGCGCTACCAGGCCGTCGACGTGGCCATCCCGTCCGCGGACACCATCATCGTCACGCGCACCCACGGCGAGGACGGCGAGTTCATCACCGAGATCCCGGACCGCTCCCGGCTGCGCCGCGGCCAGACCCCGCAGGCCTTCAAGCTGTCCACCATCAAGCGGGCCTACCAGGTCGCCGCCGGTGACCCCAACTTCCAGGCCACGGACGACTGTTCGGTCGTGCTCAAGTACCTGCCGGACGTGCCGATCCACGTCGTCGCGGGTGACGAGTACAACATGAAGGTCACCCAGCCCGTCGACGTCTTCATCGCCGACAAGCTCTTCCAGCTCGCCTCCACCGCGGCCCCCGAGCAGAACGGCGACGAGGCCTACCGCGAGCTCCTCACCGGCAAGACCTTCGTCGTCTTCGGCGGCTCCTACGGCATCGGCAAGGACATCGCCGAGCTCGCCGAGTCCTACGGCGCCAAGGTGTACGCGCTGGGCCGCTCCACCACCGGCACCCACGTCGAGAACCCGGAGGAGGTCGACGACGCGCTGTCCAAGGCGTACGGCGAGACCGGGCGCATCGACTACGTCGTCAACACCGCCGGCGTGCTGCGCATCGGCAAGCTCGCGGAGACCGACAACGCCACCATCGAGGAGGCGCTGAAGGTCAACTACCTGGCCCCGGTGCAGATCGCGCGGTCGAGCTACAAGTACCTGGCGGAGACCAAGGGCCAGCTGCTGCTGTACACCTCCAGCAGCTACACCCGCGGCCGCGCCGAGTACAGCCTGTACTCCTCGACCAAGGCCGCGATGGTCAACCTCACGCAGGCGCTGTCCGACGAATGGGCGGGTGACGGCATCCGGGTGAACTGCATCAACCCCGAGCGGACCGCCACCCCCATGCGCACCAAGGCCTTCGGCCAGGAGCCCGCGGGCAGCCTGCTGTCCTCCGAGGCGGTCGCCCGCACCTCGCTCGACGTGCTGCTCTCCGAGCTGACCGGCCATGTCATCGACGTCCGCCAGCAGGACCCGACGGCCTCCGCGGGCCAGGCGTCCGGCTTCGAGGCGGCGCTCGCCAGTGTCCTGGACCGTCAGGACGGCGTGGCATAATCAAAGCAAATAGACTCCCGTAATTCAGGCCTCTGTGGCTGCCCGTTCATGGTGCATTCGCAGGGGCCTGAATCCGTAAACAACCGGCATCCCTCCCAGAGCAGGTTTTCAGTGATAAGCACCGCTATTCGCGTCGCCCGGGTGGGCAGTGCGGCCGAGCTGGCCGCGGCGGTCCTCATGCTGGCGGGATTCCCCGCCATAATGGTGGCCGCGCTCATCCCGAGCGTCCCCGCCTTCGCGGCCGCGACCGCCGTCACGTACCTTGCGGACCACTATCTGCACCGCCAGGGCAGTTACCTGATCAACCGCCTCAGCAAGGTCCGCGCCGGTCTGTCGATCCGCTTCCTGATCAGACAGCTCCTGCTGATCCTGCTGCTGGCCCGGCTCGACCTCTCGAACAACCTGATCTTCTACGGGGCCACCGCCTGCTTCATCGCGTTCTACGGCCTCCAGGCCCCGCACGGCGCGCTGGTCACCCTGATCCGCAACCGCCGCCGGCTCCCGGTCGCCACCCGCAACGTCGACCTGGCCTCCCGCATCCGCATCCCGGACGCCCCGCGGTTCGGTCTGCTGAACCGGTCGGCCGAGAAGATGCTGCACCTCGACCTCGCGGCCGTGGTCGGCATACTCGTCGCCGCCCAGCTGGACTCCGCGACGCCCGGCTTCATCGGCATCGGCGTGACCATAGGGCTCGGCACCCTGTACGTCGTCGCGCTGATGCCGTACGTGCGGGGCAAGAAGGTCCCGCCGAACGCCGACAAGGTCCTCGCCAAGGTCGACGAGTGGCTGCGCGACTACCAGCCGGAGACCGTGCTGTACTTCTCCGGCTCCAAGGACTCCGCCTACCAGGTCAACATGTGGCTGGAGACCATGGAGCAGCTGGACTCCAAGCCGCTGATCCTGCTGCGCGAGCGCGTCATCCTGCAGAACCTCGCGCCCACCACGGTCCCCGTCATCTGCGTGCCCGGAGGGGTGCACCTGATGAACATGGACCTGTCCTCGGTGCGGGTCGCGCTGTACGCGGCCAACGTCGGCAAGAACATCCACCTGCTGCGCGTGCCCACCATGAAGCACGTCTTCATCGGCCACGGCGACAGCGACAAGCTGGCGAGCGTCAACCCGTTCAGCAAGGCGTACGACGAGGTGTGGGTCGCGGGCCGGGCCGGCCGGGACCGCTACGCCATCGCCGACGTCGGCGTCCGCGACGAGGACATCGTCGAGGTGGGCCGCCCGCAGCTCGCGCCGATCCAGGACTGGCAGGGCGTTCCGGACGGTCGTATGCCCACCGTGCTGTACGCGCCCACCTGGGAGGGCTGGGACGGCGACCCGGGCAACACCTCGCTCATGCTGGCCGGCGAGAACATCGTGAAGAAGCTGCTCAAGGCCGACCCGCCGGTCCGGGTCCTCTACAAGCCCCACCCCTTCACCGGCACGGTCCTCGCCAAGGCGGGTGCCGCGCACGAGAAGGTCACCGCGCTGATCGAGAAGGCCGCCGCCGAGCGCGCCGCCGACCCCCGGCTCCAGGCCGATACGGCCGCGGTGGCCGCGGCCAAGGCCGAGCTGGCCCGGATCGAGGCCCGGCTCACGGCCCTCGTCGGCAACGGCGGCACCGAGAAGGGCGACGAGGCCGAGGCCACCCGTGACGGTGTGGTCGACGTGGCCAGGTACGAGGAGATCGCCCGGCTGCGCGGCGAGTGGAACGACGCCTACTGGCGTTCCTTCCCGGTGTGGGAGCACCGCGTGATCACCGGTTCCGAGCCGCGGCTGTACGACTGCTTCAACGTCTCCGACGCGATGGTCTCCGACATCTCCAGCGTGGTCTCCGACTTCATCGCGAGCGGCAAGCCGTACGCGGTCACGGACTCCGCCGGGCTCGGCGTGGAGGAGTTCAAGCGGCAGAACACGGCGGTGCGGGCCGCCACGATCCTGTCCAACAAGGCCTCCGAACTCGGTGGGCTGCTGGACGCGGTCCGCGACCCGGCGGGCGACCCGCTGGCCGAGGACCGGGTGGAGCTCAGGCAGTACCTGCTCGGCCCCGACGAGCCCACCTCCATCGAGCAGTTCAACACCGCGGTGGCGAACCTCGCGATCAAGGCCGAGGCGCGCAACGTCGGCCAGGAGTCACGGGCGGCGGCCTCGGCCGCGGAGGCCACGACCAAGGCCTGACCTGCTCTTCGCAAAGAAAGGGCCCGGTTTTCGGGGGTGATTCCCGAAAACCGGGCCCTTCTGCGTATCTCCTGGTGCCGGACGAAACCCACCGCTACTGGGGGAGAAATGACCTTTGCCCAGCCTGACGTGACCGTGGTCATCGGCGCGTACGAAGCCATGCCCTACCTGGTGGCCTGCCTGGACTCCGTGGAGGCGCAGACCCTCGGCCACGACCGCATCGAGGTCATCGCGGTCGACGACGGCTCGACGGACGGCACGGGGGAGTACCTGGAGGAGTTCGCCGCCCGCACGTCCCTGGACGTCATGGTGGTCCGGCAGGACAACTCCGGCGGCCCCAGCGGCCCGCGCAACGTCGGTCTGGGCAAGGCCACCGGGCGGTACGTGTTCTTCCTGGACGCCGACGACCGGCTCGGCCCCGAGGCGCTGGAGCGGATGGTCGCGGCGGCCGACCGCAACGGCACCGACGTCGTCCTCGGCCGGGTCGAGGGCGTCAACCGCAAGCCGCCGACCTCGATGTGGGGCCGGACGCTGGAGCGCACCGACATCTTCTCCTCGAACATCAAGTTCACGCTGAGCGCGCAGAAGCTGTTCCGCCGCGCCTTCCTGGAACGGCACAGCATGCGCTTCGACGAGTCCCTGTGGACCGGCGAGGACGCGCTGTTCACCATGGAGGCCTATCTGCGGGCCGACGGCGTCTCCGTGATCGCCGACCACACCTGCTACTACCTGGTGGGCCGCGAGGACGGCAAGCACGTCACCAAGACCGGCAGCCACACCCTGCGCTTCGACTCCGCGCGCGCCCTGATGAACCTGATCGCCGACATGGTCCCGGCGGGCGCGCACCGTGACGCCCTGATGGTGCGCCCCTTCCTCGTCACCCTGCTCCCGCAGTTCGGCCCGAAGTTCCTGAAGGACAGCGAGGCGGTACGGCGGGAGAAGCTGGCCCTCGCCAAGCCGCTGATGGACGCCCACTGGACCGGCGAGGTGGCCCACCGCCTCCGCGTCCACGAACGCCTGCGCCTCCAGCTCGTCGCGTCGGAACGCCCCGATCTCCTGCTGGAGGTCCTGGAGTTCATGAGGACGACGAAGACGCCGGAGGCGGTGCTGGAGAAGGGCGGCCGCCGGGTGTACTTCGCGTACCCGCACTTCCGGGACCGCGCGACGGGCCTGCCGGACTCCCTCTACCTGGCCGAGCCGCGGGAGGCCCGGGAGGTGTCGGGCTACCGGGAGGTCGGCGTCGACCAGCTGCTGCGGCGGGCGGTCCGCAAGGCACGCAGGGTCCTCATCCCGGCAGCGTGAGCCTCCCGGAGGCCGACACGGTCTCCTGCGCGAGCTCTCCGGAGGCCGACACCGTCTCCTGCTCCCGGCGCTGCCCCGGCAGGCCCCGCCTGCGAGCCGCCGCCGCGAGAGCCTGTACGGCCCTGTCGAACCGTTCCTGCGCGGACGGCTCGTCAGGCCCGAGCAGCCGCCGCTTCAACTCGGCCCGCGCCGAGCGGAGTTCGTCCCGCTCCGGGTGCCGTACGGCATCCAGCAGCCCCGCCACCCCCGCCGCGTCCGGCGTCAGCACGGTCGCCGCTCCCGCCGTGGGGAACGCGGCCCGGAACGCCTCCTCACCGAGCCCGCTGGTGTTCGCCACCGCGTACGGCTTTCCGCTCGCCAGGAAGTCGCTGACCACACTCGACACATCGCTGATCAGCAGGTCGGCCCGGTTGAAGCAGGCGTACAGCGTCGGCCGGGCGTCGGTGACGACCTGGTGCTCCCCCGCGGGCAGAGAGGCCCAGTACGCCCGCTCCCAGGCCTCGGTGGCCCGGGTCACCGCCGCCGCGCGGCCCGGCTCCGGCGTGGACTGGAGCAGCATCCGCTCGACCGAGTCCGCGGCGGCCCGGAAGTCTGCGGTGGTGAGCCGGTCCAGCTCCCGGGTCCGGCGGGCCAGTTCACCGTCGTCAGCGGGTCGCTGCCCCGCATGCTCCCGGTTCGCGGCCCGGATCAGCTCACGGATCCGCCGGTCCGCCGCGCCCGCCCGCGCGTCCACCGAGCCGGTCAGCGGATGCGGCTTGTACAGCAGCCGGACCCCGGGGTCCGCCAGCAGCGCCCGCACGATGTTCTCGCCCGCCTCGACCACCGAGGTGTTGCCGGGGTTGCCGTCCCAGCCCTCCCAGGTGGGCGCGTACAGCACGGTCACGGGACCGGCGGGCGGGCCCGCGTACGGCCGTACGGCGTCCAGCTGGGGGCGGCCGATCTCCACCACGTCCTTGTCCTCGACGCCGACCTCGGCCGCCGCGTACCGCTCACGGGCCGCGGGACCGGCCACCCACACCTCGTCGTAGGCCTTCGCGTACGGGTTGCAGGACGACAGCTTGTCGCTCTCGCCGTGGTTGACGAAGGTGTGCTTGATCGTCGGGATGCGCAGCACCTGCGAGGTCTTGCCGGAGTTGGAGGGGTGGATCAGGACCTGGAGCGTGGACTGCTCCAGGCGCAGCAGCGTGGAGACCTTCGGCAGGCACACGACCGGGACGTCGGTCGCGGCGATCTTCTGCATCATGAACCGCTCGCGCAGGACGATCAGCGGCTTCCCACCGGCCTTGGCGAGCGGCTCCAGCCACATGTTCGCCTGGTAGGCGGAGGAGACCCCGCCGGAGAAGTACAGGCCGACGGTCGGCCGGTACTCGGCCAGCCACGCGTCGAACCAGTCCAGGACCTCCTGCTCGCCCGCCGGCCGACGGCTCGGCAGCAGTCGTACGAGAAGGTCGTACAGGCCCATCAGGGCGAGCCCGAGGGACATCGCGATGCCGAAGGCCGCGCACCGGGGTTCACCGGTGGCCGCGGTGACCAGCAGGCCCGTGGTGGCGGGCAGGCCGTGGACCAGGAGGCGGGGGCCGGGGCGGCGCAGCAGGGCGGGCGGGGCCGGGGTGAGGCGGAGCGCCGAGGCGTCGATGTTGCGGGTGACGACCGGCAGGGTGCGGGTGCGGCGGACCAGGACGGAGGCCGCCTGGACCGCGCAGTGCAGTGCGTAGAAGGCGAGCAGACCGGCCACCAGGGCGGCGTACGCCGTCTCCTCGTCCTCCGGGGTCAGCCGCAGCAGGCCGAGCACCAGCAGCAGGTCGCGCAGGAGGAACCGCACGGTGATGTCGGCGTGCGACTTGGCGAACAGCGAGACCATGCCGCGCTGCCAGCGGTGCAGGACGCCCTCCACGGCCAGGGACGCGGCGGTCGCGGCGAGCAGCAGCGGGACGTGCGGACGCAGGGCGGCGACGGCCTGGGCGACGACGGCGGCTGCCAGGACGCCGGCGACGAGGACTCTCGTCGTGGTCTGCCGGCCCGGCAGCCGCACCGCGGAGCGGAGGCGGGACAGGGGTTTTCGCACGGGGGTCACTCCAGGGTCGTCGCGAGACGGACGCCTTGGTTAACGCGAGTCGAGCTGCGGACGACACGCGCGTGTACGTGTGCGGGCGGGGCGGGGAGGTGGTATGAGCGCGGGACGGTGCGGCCAGGCCGTCGTCCCGTTCCGGGTCCGGGGACTGGACGGGCGCGCGTCACCGCGTCCCCTTCGCGTACATTGCGGGCGAGGTACCCACAGTGGCGCGAGGGGACAGGACACAAGGTGGCAGGGGCAAGGCAGGCCGTGGGCGAGGCCCGCAGGATCGTCGTCAAGGTCGGTTCCTCGTCGCTGACCACCGCCTCCGGCGGCCTCGACGCCGACCGGGTCGACGCGCTCGTCGACGTCCTCGCCAAGAGCCGCAGCGGGGGAGAGCGCGAGATCGTCCTGGTCTCCTCAGGCGCCATCGCCGCCGGACTCGCCCCGCTGGGCCTGCGCCGCCGCCCGCGGGACCTGGCCCGCCAGCAGGCCGCCGCCAGCGTCGGCCAGGGCCTGCTCGTCGCCCGCTACACCGCCTCCTTCGCCCGCTACGGCGTCCGGGTCGGACAGGTGCTGCTGACCAGCGACGACATGAGCCGCCGCGCCCACCACCGCAACGCCTCCCGCACCCTCGACAAGCTCCTCGCGATGGGTGCCTTCCCGATCGTCAACGAGAACGACACCGTCGCCACGGACGAGATCCGCTTCGGCGACAACGACCGGCTCGCGGCCCTGGTGGCCCACCTGGTCCACGCCGACCTGCTCGTCCTGCTCTCCGACATCGACGGTGTCTACGACGGCGACCCGAGCAGGCCGGGCACCTCGCGGATAGCGGAGGTGCGCGGTCCCGAGGACCTGGCGGACGTCGAGATCGGCAGCGCGGGCAAGGCGGGCGTCGGCACCGGCGGCATGGTCACCAAGGTCGAGGCCGCCCGGATCGCGGCCGCCGCGGGCATCCCCGTGGTGCTGACCAGCGCGATCCACGCGGGCGAGGCGCTGTCCGGCGGCGACACCGGCACGTACTTCCACCCGACCGGCAAGCGCTCCGCCGACCGGCTGCTGTGGCTCCAGCACGCGTCCACCCCGCAGGGGTCGCTGACCCTGGACGACGGGGCGGTCAAGGCGGTCGTGGATCGCCGTACGTCGCTGCTGCCGGCCGGCATCGCCTCCGTCGAGGGCGAGTTCGTCGCGGGCGACCCCGTCGAACTGCGGGACGGCACCGGGCGCGCGGTGGCCCGCGGGCTCGTGAACTTCGACGCCAAGGAGATGCCCCGGCTCATCGGCCGCTCGACGCGGGAGCTGGCGCGGGAACTGGGGGCGGCGTACGAGCGGGAGGTCGTCCACCGGGACGACCTGGTGATCCTGCACCCCTGAGGGCCGCCCGGTGCCTTTCGGGGGCGGTGTGCCCGAAAACGGGGTGAACGCCCTGCCAAGGGCGTCGCCCTGAGGTGGACGTTCCGCAAAACCGCCCCACGAGCCCTTGCGGCCTGCTCAACTTTGTCCCAGGGACACATTCCGCCCGGCCCGTGGGGTCGATCTGTGCTTGAAGGAGGCCGTCGTGAGACGAGTGCGCCCTGGGGCGGCGGCTTCCCGCGACGGGTCCGGCAACGCCGTGGCGAGGCCGGCCGGTGAGGAGCGGGCCCTGACGAGCGTCGCCGCGGGCGACCGGTTCGAGAAGAAGCCCGAGGACCTGCCGCGCCTGTGGCACGTCACCCTCAGCGTCTCCGGCGAGGAGGCCCCGCTGAAGGAGGTCCGGCGCGCCCTCGAACAGCTCGCCCACGACCATCCCTTCCTGCTGACCAGCCGTTACGCCAACGACCACGCGGAGATCCGGTACTGGGAGGAGGCCCGCGACCTGCACGACGCGGCCGCCGTCGCCCTGCGCCTGTGGGGCGAGCACCGCCAGACCGCGGGCCTGCCGCCGTGGGAGATCGTCGGCCTGGAGGTCATCGACCGCCAGACCTACCACCAACGCATCGCCGAGGGGTACGGGCCGGCTCCCGCGTCGCCGGTCGGGGTGCATCCGTACTGAACACGGTGATCTTGGGCGGGTCCCTCGGTGACTCCCCGTGTGTGTCCCTTTGATCCCGTCTCGCGCTGTGGAATGCGCGGTGTTCGTCCCCGTCCGGCGCACTACCCTTCCCTTATGACCTCGCTCTCGCCGTACGACTCCATGACCCCGGTCGTCCAGGCCGCCTACCGGGCCAAGGCCGCCGCCGCCGACCTCGCCCCGCTGCCGAGGGCCGAGAAGGACGACGCGCTGCTCGCCATCGCGGACGCCCTGGAGGTCCGTACGAGCGAGATCGTCGAGGCCAACGCGAAGGACGTCGCCAAGGCCCGCGAGGCCGGTACCGCCGAGTCGGTCATCGACCGGCTGACCCTCACCCCGGAGCGGGTGCGCGCCATCGCCTCCGATGTCCGGGACGTCGTGGCACTGCCCGACCCGGTCGGCGAGGTGGTCCGCGGCTCGACCCTCCCGAACGGCATCGACCTGCGCCAGGTCCGGGTCCCGCTCGGCGTGGTCGGCATCATCTACGAGGCCCGCCCGAACGTCACCGTGGACGCCGCCGCCCTGTGCCTGAAGTCCGGCAACGCCGTCCTGCTGCGCGGCTCCGCCTCCGCGTACGAGTCGAACACCGCCCTCGTGCGGGTCCTGCGGGACGCCGTGGGCGGTGCCGGGCTGCCCGCCGACGCCGTCCAGCTGGTGCCCGGCCAGTCCCGCGAGAGCGTGCAGGAGCTGATGCGCGCCCGTGGCCTGGTCGACGTCCTGATCCCGCGCGGCGGCGCCTCGCTGATCCGGACCGTCGTGACGGAGTCGACCGTCCCCGTCATCGAGACCGGCACCGGCAACTGCCACGTCTACGTCGACGCCCACGCCGACCTCGACATGGCGATCGACATCCTGATCAACTCCAAGGCCTCGCGGGTCAGCGTCTGCAACGCCGCCGAGACCCTCCTGGTCCACCAGGACATCGCCCCCGAGTTCCTGCCGCGGGCCCTGGACGCCCTCGCCGAGGCCGGCGTCACCGTGCACGCCGACCCGCGGGTGCTGGCCTACGCGAAGGACACCAAGGCGACCCTGGTCGAGGCCACACTCGACGACTGGGACACCGAGTACCTCTCCTACGACATCGCCGCCGCCGTGGTCGACTCGCTGGACAAGGCCGTCGAGCACATCCGGCTGTGGACCTCCGGGCACACCGAGGCCATCGTCACCACCTCCCAGCAGGCGGCCCGCCGCTTCACCCAGCTGGTGGACTCCACGACCGTCGCGGTCAACGCCTCCACCCGCTTCACCGACGGCGGCCAGTTCGGCTTCGGGGCGGAGATCGGCATCTCCACGCAGAAGCTGCACGCGCGCGGTCCGATGGGCCTGCCGGAGCTCACCAGCACGAAATACATCGTCACCGGGGACGGCCACATCCGCCGCTGAACCGGGTCGCCCCGGGGCGCGCGGCCTGGGCATATGCGTCCGGCAGGCGCCCCGGCCCCTTTCCCGTGCCCTGCCGGGGTGTCTCATCAGGCGGATGAATTTCCCTGTCGTCTGCCCAAAATGACCCCCCAGGTCTACTCTGGATCCGTGCCGGAGGACGTGGGGGGTACGCCGTTCCCTGACGGCTGGGAGCCCGACGACGACCACGACCGCGGGGTGTCGGACGAAGAGTTCGCCTCCGTGGTCTTCGACGAGGCCTTCGTACGGGCGGCCGTGGTGCACGAGCCGACCGCCGTCGAGCGCCTCCTGGCCGCTGCCCAGGCGAGAGCGGAGGCCTCCGAGGCCGAGGCCCGCCGCGCGCACCCCGGAGCCGACCGGTACGAGGACGGGTACGGACCCGGCCGTTTCGGCCATGATCCCGAGCTCGACGAGCTGGACGACACCGAGGTCCTCGAAGGCCGCTACGGCGTCCCCGGCGCCTACGGCAAACAGGTCCGCTGGCACCGCCCGGTCGCCTGGATGCTGGCCCTCGTCATGGGCATCGGCATGGTCGCGCTGGCCTTCACCGCGGTCTACCGGGGCTCCTCCTCGGGCAGCCGCGACCGGATACCGCCCCCCGCCTCGACCGGCCTGGAACAGGGCAGCACGGTGACGCCCTCGGCGTCCGCGGACTACTCCCCGCCTGCCGTGTCCGCCGTACCGCGCACACCCTGAGCGATCTGTTTCGGACGTGGTGAGAACCTGTCAGAAGTTGTCGTGCGGCAGGGCGTTTACCTGAGCTTCCCGAGACCTACTCTGAAGATATGGGAGCGCCAGGAGACCCGCCTGAGGGGACACCCGAGGGCGGCCCGGCAGGTGGAGAGGACGAATACCGATCCGTCGTGTTCGACGAGTCGTTCGTTCGTGCTGCCCGCCTCCAGGAGTTCTCCGCGCAGGAGCGCATGGCCGACCACGCGCCCGCCGTGCGCCGCCGCCCGCCCCTCAGGCGGGGCCTGTCCCGGCAGGTGCTGATCCTGGTCCTGCTGATCGCCGTCGCCTTCGGCACGGCGATCTACATGGGCGTACGGCACCCCTACCAGAGCTCCGCGCTCCGGCAGCCGGTCGAGCCGCTGCGGATGACCGTCATCCCGCTGGCTCCCGCGGGCAGGGTCCCGGGACACCCCGACGCCGAGTACCTGTACGCGCACAGCCCCGCCGCGCAGTACCGGGCCGGCGCCGAGGGCATCCCGCTGCCGGCCTCCCGCCGCACCGAGCACTTCTCCGACAGCCAGGTGGTGAGCGCGCTGACCACCGCCAAGGACTACATCGTGCGGTCCTCGCTGGACCCCGACGTCCTCGCCGGCCACCAGGTCCGTGCCGTACGGGTCCTGCTCGACACCGACCAACTCGACCAGTTCGACCAGAGCTTCGCCCACCCGGCGGCGGACGGACGGCACGCACCCACCGGCTGGCTGGTCCGCTTCGACCCCGCCGAGGCGCGGCTGGCCGACGCCCGGATCCGGGTCCAGGGGAGCCTCCAGGCCGCCGAGACCGACTCCTCGACGCTGGAGGTCACGGCGGACCACACGTTCGTGTACGCGCTGCGGTCCGCCGTCCCGACGGCATCGAGCGAGGTCTCGCTGTTCACCGTCCGGCGGGAGCTGCACTTCCGGTTCGACCGGGACGACCTGCGGATGCACACGGCCCAGCTGGTCGTGTCGTACGTCCAGGCCGGGCCGCTGTCCTGCGCGGAGGACTCCACGAACCGGCTGCATCCGCTGCTGGCCGGACAGACCGCGAAGGCGGGCGGGCCCGCGGGGACCGATCCCTATGCGACCGGCAGTGCCACGGCCCTCTGCGGGTCGCTGGCCACCAGTGCGCAGCCGAAGGTGTGAGCCCCCCGCGCCCAGGCCGCAGTCTCAGCCGCCCTCGCCGTCCCGCGGCGTGTCCCTCGGGGGCTCGCCGTCCCGCGGGGCCGAGCTCGAGAAGCCGCCGAAGCCCCTGCGCACCCTGCCGCCCAGGTCGCCCGCCCCGCCCGCGATGTCGTTGACCAGCTTCATCAACGGGTCCTTGGAGTTCTTCACATTGCTCGCGTAGCTCGCCGCCGACTCGCGGAAGCTGTCGGAGACCGAGGTGTCCTTGTCCTCGGAGCGGCGCGGGTAGTGGCCGTCCATGATCCGCTGGTAGTCGCGGGACTCCGACCACTTCTTCAGCTCGGCCGCGCGGATCGTGGTGAAGGGATGCGTGCGCGGCAGGACGTTGAGGATCTTCAGGACCGAGTCGCGCAGGTCGCCGCCCGCCTCGTACTCCTCGGCCTGCTTCAGGAACGCGTCCACGTTCATCTCGTGCAGGTGGTGGCCGCCGGCCAGCTTCATCAGGCCGCGCATCGAGGCCCGCAGGTCCTGGCCGACCAGCAGGCCCGCCCGGTCCGCCGACAGCTCCGACTTGCGGAACCACTCCCGCAGCGCGGTCACGATCGCCATGATCGCGAGGTTCCCCAGCGGGATCCACGCCACCCGCAGGGCGAGGCTGGTCAGGAACAGCAGGATGGTCCGGTAGACCGAGTGGCCGGAGAGGGCGTGGCCCACCTCGTGGCCGACGACGGCCCGCATCTCCTCCTCGTCGAGAAGGTCGACCAGACCCGTGGTGACCACGATGATCGGCTCGTCCAGGCCGATGCACATCGCGTTGGGCTGCGGGTCCTGGGTGACGTACATCGGCGGGACCTTCTCGAGGTCCAGGATGTAACAGGCGTCCCGCAGCATGTCGTTGAGGTACGCGAACTGCTGGTCGGAGACGCGCACCGAGTCGGACAGGAACAGCAGCCGCAGGCTCCGCTCGGGAAGCAGACCGCTGAGCGCCTTGAACACCGTGTCGAAACCGCTCAGCTTGCGCAGCGCCACCAGCGCGGAGCGGTCGGCCGGGTGCTCGTAGGCACGCGAGGAGATGCCCGGGAAGCGCCGGCGCTGCCTGCTCGGTACGTGCTCGTGTCCGTTGTTCTGATGGCCGTCGTCGGACATGTCTTCCCCCATGTGCGTCTATGGCGGTGCCGTCTCAGGGCGTGCCCCTTCGACCGCGGTGATCCTTTGCGGACCCTTGTGCGGCCCTTTGCGCCCCCCGAAGCAGAGCCCAGCCTAGGCGGAGATAGCGTGGACGGGCAGTACAGCGAAGGAGTCCACGTCATGGAGCACACCCCAGCCGCCTGGCTCACCGAGGCCGCCGGCGCCGCCGAGCAGCAAGGCGCCGGAAATCTGCTCCGGATCGTCCTGGTCGTGATGTTCGTGGGCTGTGCGTTCACCGCGTGGTTCCTGCTGCGGGGGTACAAGCGGAAGGACGAGTGAGCGGGAGCGAAGGTTCCCCAATGGTGGAGTCGGCGTGATCGGCCTCACCGGGCCCGCTTACCATGGGCCGACGTCGTTGTCCCGTCCCTCCTCCACCGGATAGGTCTGCCGAAGATGAGCTTCCACAGCACCGCTGCCCAGTTGGTCACCCTCGCCGCAGAGGGCGAGGAGCACGGCGGCAACCACGAGAGCCTCGACCCCCTGGTGACCGGCGGCGCCGCGTTCATCATCCTGCTGCTCCTGCTGTGGATCACCACCCGTTTCAACCGCGACCGCTGAGGCACTCCGTGCCCGTCACGGGGCACTCCGGGCCCGTGCCGTCCGGGGCCCTCAGGTCGGGCCGGTAGGGTCTGCACGCATGGGAGAGCAGGACATGCCTACCGGCCCGGGCGACCACGGCCCCTCGAACCCCGGCAAGCGCCGCCTCGGGGTCATGGGCGGAACGTTCGACCCGATCCACCACGGACACCTCGTGGCGGCCAGCGAGGTCGCCGCGCAGTTCCACCTGGACGAGGTCGTGTTCGTACCGACCGGCCAGCCGTGGCAGAAGACGCACCGCAGGGTGTCCGCGGCCGAGGACCGTTATCTGATGACGGTCATCGCGACCGCCGAGAACCCCCAGTTCTCGGTCAGCCGGATCGACATCGACCGCGGCGGCCCCACCTACACCACGGACACGCTGCGCGACCTGAAGTCCCTCAACGCCGACACCGACCTCTTCTTCATCACCGGCGCCGACGCCCTCGGCCAGATCCTCACCTGGCGGGACGTGGAGGAACTGTTCTCCCTCGCGCACTTCATCGGGGTCACCCGGCCCGGCCACACCCTGGCCGACCCCGGGCTGCCCGAGGGCGGGGTCTCGCTCGTCGAGGTCCCGGCCCTGGCGATCTCCTCCACCGACTGCCGGGCGAGAGTCGCCAAGGGCGACCCCGTCTGGTACCTGGTGCCGGACGGCGTCGTGCGTTATATCGACAAGCGCGAGCTGTACCGCGGCGAGTGAGCCGAGAGGGGCACCGGTGAACGACCGATACGACGCTGGTTACGGCGGCGATCCCGAGAACCAGTACGAACTCGTCGGCTACGACGAGTACGGCCGGCCGGTGTACCAGCAGGTCCAGCCGCAGCAACAGGCTCCGCGGCAGCAGTACGACCCGTACGCACAGCAGGGCTACGGCTACGACCCGTACGCCACGGGCACCCAGAACCCGGTCCCGCCGTACGACCCCTACGCCGCCGGCGACACCGGTCAGCAGGCGCCGACCCCGTCCTACGACCCGTACGGCGACGGGAGCGGGGCCGGGCAGGGCACCGGTCCGGGGACGGCGTACGACCCCTACGGACAGGCCGCCACGAGCGGACGGCAGCAGCGGGTCACCGAGCAGACGGCCTACATCCCCCAGCAGGGCGGCCCCACCGGCCAGGCGCCGCAGACCGCGCCGGCCGGCCGTCCCGCAGCGGGTGCCGGTGACGACGACGAACGGCAGTACCACACCGCCCAGTTCGCCTTCGTGGAGGAGCCCGACGGGGACTCCGAGGACGTCATCGACTGGCTCAACTTCACCGAGAACCGCACCGAGCGCCGCGAGGAGGCCAAGCGCCGGGCCCGCAGCCGGCTCGTCGCCCTGGTCGTCGTCCTCGCCCTGGTCGCGGTCGGCGGTGTCGGCTGGCTCTGGTACGCCGGGAAGCTGCCCGGACTCTCGGACCCGGAGAGCAAGAAGGGCACCTCGATCGCGGCGAGCGCCCAGAACCGTGACGTGATCGTCGTCCACCTGCACAACACCGCGAAGGGCGGCACCTCCACCGCGCTGCTCGTCGACAACACCACCACCGACCGGGGCACCACTGTCCTGATCCCCAACTCCCTCAACCTCACGGCCGACGACGGCACCACGACCACCCTGGCCAAGTCCGTCGACGACGACGGCTCCTCGGGGACCGTCGACGCCCTCGACACCGTCCTCGGCACCGACATCGAGGGCACCTGGCGCCTGGACACCCCCTACCTCCAGAACCTCGTCGACCTCGTCGGCAACATCGACCTCGACACGAACACCGCCGTGCCCGACCCGGCCGCCAAGAAGAAGGGCCAGGCGCCCCTGGTGAGCAAGGGGAAGGACCAGACCCTCAGCGGCAAGATGGCCGTCGCCTACGCCACCTACCGCGCTCCCGGCGAGTCCCAGGACGCCCAGCTGGAGCGCTTCGGGCAGGTCATGCAGGGCGTGCTGCGCAAGCTGTCCTCCGATCCGACGGCCGCGACGACCACCGTGCAGACCCTGGCCCAGATCCTCGACCCGTCCCTGACCGACAAGGACCTCGGCACCTTCCTCGCCAAGCTCGCCGACCTCGCCAAGGGCGGCGACTACCGGACCACGCTGCTCCCCGTCCAGCAGGACGGCACCCTCAGCGCGGCGGCCAGTGCGAGCGTGGTCAAGGACGTCCTCGGCGGCAAGGCGAAGAGCCCCGACAAGGACGCGGCCGTGAGCGTCTCCGTCCAGAACGCCACCGGCACCAAGGACAACACCGAGAAGGCCCGGGTCGTCCTCCTCAACGGCGGCTTCACCTTCCTCGACGGCGGCACGCCCTCCGGTACGCAGACCACCTCCAAGGTCGTCTACGCCGACGCGGGCGACAAGGCCAACGCCGCCGAGGTCGCCAAGACCCTCGGCCTGCCCGCCGGCGCCGTGACCAAGGGCACGGTCTCCTCCAGCGCGGACGTCGCCGTGATCCTCGGGCGGGACTACAAGCCGTCCTCGGGGTCCTAGCGGAACAATCACGTGGGGTGGCGTCGGCGGTCCGTGAGACCCTTGAGGTCAAGTGACCGCCGACCGAAAGCCTTGTAGTGACCGCGACTGACCGTTCCCTCGAGCTCGTCCACACCGCCGCGCAGGCGGCCGCCGACAAGCTCGCCCATGATGTGATCGCCTACGACGTCAGCGACGTCCTCTCGATCACCGACGCCTTCCTGCTGGCGTCCGCGCCCAACGACCGTCAGGTCAAGTCCATCGTCGACGAGATCGAGGAGCGGCTCTCCAAGGAGCTCGGCGCCAAGCCGGTGCGCCGTGAGGGCGACCGCGAGGCCCGCTGGGTCCTCCTCGACTACGTGGACATCGTGGTCCACGTCCAGCACAGCGAGGAGCGGGTCTTCTACGCCCTGGAGCGGCTCTGGAAGGACTGCCCCGAGCTGGAGCTGCCCGCCGACGCCAAGGCGACCCGCGGCAAGGGCGAGGAGCACGCCAAGCTCCGGGCCGAGGAGGACGACGCCGAGTTCGGGGAGCAGCGGTGACCGCTGCCGACGGCCGCAGGGGCCGGGGCCGCCGCGTCATCCTGTGGCGGCACGGCCAGACCTCCTGGAACGTGGAGCGCCGCTTCCAGGGCAGCACCGACGTCGCTCTCACCGAGACCGGCGTCGGCCAGGCCCGCCGCGCCGCCCGGCTGCTCGCCTCGCTCCAGCCCGACGCGATCGTCGCCTCCGACCTCCAGCGGGCCGCGAACACGGCCGCCGAGCTCGCCGCGCTCACCGGCCTGGACGTAACCCACGACGAGGGGCTGCGCGAGACCTACGCGGGCGTCTGGCAGGGGCTCACGCACGAGGAGATCATCGCCCGGCACGGCGAGGAGTACGCCGCGTGGAAGCGCGGTGAGCCGGTCCGCCGCGGCGGCGGGGAACTGGAGACCGAGGTCGCCGACCGCGCCGCTCCCGTGGTGCTCCGGCACGCCGACAAGCTTCCCGAGAACGGCACCCTCGTGGTGGTCAGCCACGGCGGCACGATCCGCACCACCATCGGACGGCTGCTCGGTCTGGAGCCCCGGCACTGGGAGAGCCTCGGCGGCCTCTCCAACTGCTGCTGGTCCGTCCTCGGCGAGGGCGCCCGCGGCTGGCGCCTCCTGGAGCACAACGCCGGCACCCTCCCGGAGCCGGTGCTCGGGGACGACGACTGAACGGCGGCGGAACCGGCGCCCACCAGGCACGGACCCGGATTTCACTTTCCGGCAGGTCGCAGGCTAGAGTTCTTCTTGTTCGCCCGCCGAGCGGGAAGAACGCAAGGGGCTATAGCTCAGTTGGTAGAGCGCCTGCATGGCATGCAGGAGGTCAGGAGTTCAATTCTCCTTAGCTCCACAGATCGGCACTCGGTCGAGTTGTCGAAGATCGTGACGAGGATCCCGTCTCCTTCCGGAGGCGGGATTTTCTGTGCTCTGTCCTGCTTGATCCTCCTCCGCCGCTGGGCGTCGCGGCCGGCCCGGTACGTGATCACCTGGCCCGGTGCGTGCTTCGGCACACTCTTTCTCCACCGACTTGAGTCACTGGGCCCCTCTGAGGCGTATACCTCTGCGAAGGCGCTGTTGGCGTGCACGTTCGCGCCGGCCGGGACCCGTCGGGACGGGTCCCGTGTCCGGACTGGTACTCAGGCGTCGCTGACCGTATTGGTCCGGCCGTGGCAGAATCAAACGGCCGGAAGGGGGCGCGGCCCGACGGGAGGGAGCAGTGATGCCTGCGAGCATCCTCGTGGAGGTCGGCCACCTCCACGAAGCGGCGTCGACAAGGGACACGACGGTCCGCCTCATCTGCCCTTCCTGCGGTTCCGTCCACGTGGCGCAAGTACTCGGCGACAACGGCGGGGTCTCCTACGTGTGCACGGCCTGCGGCCACAGCTGGAGCTGATCGATGGGTGCACACAGGCGAAAGTGCGACTGGTGCGGCAGCGGGACACCGATCGTGCGCGACATGGAGCCGCTCAATCCCGACTACCAGTACTGGTGCGAGGAATGCGCGCGGGCGCTGATCATAAAAGGCGACCCCATCGAGACGTACCGCGAACTGGAGGGTGAGCCGATCTACGGCCGTCTCCTCGAGGAGCACTGCACGCTCAAACGGTTCTACTCGTTCGTCACTGCCTGAGCCGGGAAACGATTTGGTGTTCCACCCCGGAGACCGTGTAATGTTGGCTCCGCCGCCGGGGAAACCGGGCGGAACACCAAGCAAGGGGCTATAGCTCAGTTGGTAGAGCACCTGCATGGCATGCAGGGGGTCAGGAGTTCAAATCTCCTTAGCTCCACAGAAAGATCCCGCCGGATCATCTCGATCCGGCGGGATCTTCTTGTTTCCAGGGCCAGTTACGACGAAGGGGCCGCCCGAATCCCGGGCGGCCCCTTCGTGACGTCGGCTCAGCGGCCCAGCGCTCGCCGCCCACGGCCCTGGGAGAGGACCGGGAGGTTGCGGGCGGGGCCCTTGTCGCGCGGCGACTCCTCCTCCAGGCGCAGGGCCAGCGCGGGGCAGCGACGCACCGCACGCAGCGCCTTCGCCTCGGCGTAGCGCGGCACTTGCGCCTGGGCGACGGTCGGGAAGCCGTCGGCGCCGAGTTCGAAGACCTCGGGGAGGATGTCGGCGCACAGGCCGTGGCCCCGGCACAGCGTCCAGTCGACGTAGATCTTCTGACGGCTGGGGCCGTTCTCCTCGACCTCGCCGCCGCCCGGGATGCCCGTCGGCATCTTTCCGCCCTCGAAGAGCGGCAGAACGCCCTCCACGGGCCGTCCGCAGCCGTTGCCGAGGACATGGGCGGCCAGGTCGTCCGTGAACGCCTTGATGGTCGACTCCAGGAACATCGCGGAGCCGTCCGGGTGCGAGCACGCGCCGCGCCGCTTCACGTTCTTGGCGACCTGCTTGAGCGCCTCCAGGGCGGCCGGGCCGCCGCCGTTGAGGATGTCCTCCATGCCGCGCGCGGCGGCCGGCAGACCCAGGTAGCAGGGCCCGCACTGGCCCGCGCTCTCCTCGGCCAGCCACTGCGCCACCCGCAGCGACTCGCCCAGCGGGCAGGTCTCCTGAGTGATCGGCAGGATCGCGCCGGCGCCGAGCGCCCCGCCCACGGCGTCCAGGGAGTTGCGGGAGACGATCGCCTCGTTGACGGTCGCCGCGTCGATCCACTTGCCGTGGTAGCCGCCGGTCAGCACACCCTGCGGGACCGGCGGGGCGCCGGCCAACTGCAGGACGTAGCGCAGCGGTACGCCCGTCGGGACCTCGATCACCATGGGGCGCGCGACGGCACCGGAGACCGTGAGCATGACGGTGCCCGGCTCGTCGTACAGACCGGTGTTGCCGTACCGCTCCGGACCGATGCGCGCGGCGATCGCCAGCTGCGCGAAGGTCTCCGCGTTGGACAGCAGGGTCGGTGCGCCGCCGACGCCGTTCTGCGAGGCGCTGACCTTGCGGCCGGGCGGGATGGCCGGGCCGCCGTCGATGGAACGGATCAGCGAGGCCGCCGCTCCGGTGACCATGCGGACGGGATTGCGCTGCACGCGCGCGCGGAGAGCCGATCGCCGGCCGTTGCTGAGGCCGCGCTCGGCGAGGGCGGCCTCCATGGAGCGCTGGGTCGACTCCCGGGTGACCCCGATCACGAGGGTCCTGGCGCCCAGCGCCTCGGCGGCCAGGAGGGCGCCGTCCAGGATGAGGTGGGGGGCACGGTTGATGAGGACCGTGTCCTTGCGGCAGGCTGGTTCGTCCTCACTGCCGTTGACGACGACGACCGGCCGGATGCCGCGCTTGATCGCCGCTTCGGCGACCGAGCGCAGCTTCTTGTGGAAGGGGAAGCCGGCACCGCCGCGCCCCTTCAGGTTGATGGCCTCGGAGAGCTTCGCGAGCTGCTCCCCGCCCATGGGTTCGAGCGGCCCGTGCACCTTCAGGTGCATGGGCAGGTCAAGTCGTTCGACAAGGTCGAAGCCCGACGTGAGCTGGGGAAGCCCGACCACGCGGACTTCCGGGACGTCGGGCAGGGCCTCGTTCACCTATAGCCTCCGGAAGGCGTGTTCCAAGGTTCGCCCGAGCCCGGCGAGTCGAAGCCGTACGACTGGCCGGACGTCTGATCTGTGGCGGGACCGCTGTTGTACGTGTCGTTCGAGTTGTACGTGCCATACATGGTGTTTGACTCACCGGTGTCGCCTACATCACCCGTCAAATAGCTGGCCGTGCCCGAATTGCCGCCATAGGTGGGGATGTTGTACCCCGTGTCCTGGAGGGGGTCGTAGGCGGACGGGGGCGCCTCGCCGACCGGCGGCGGGGACGGGATCGGCCAGTTGCCCGAGGTGCTGCCGACGCCGTCCACGCGCGCGATGGGCTCGGTGGCGGCCTGCATGTCCATGGGCATGTCCATGCGCGCGGTCTGGCCGGTGTCGTAGGGCTGCTGCCCGCCGGGGGACATGGCGCGGTAGGCGGCGGCGAACCCGCTGCCCGCGGGCTCGGGGGCCGGGGTCTGGTAGACGGGGGTGGAGCCGGTCTGCGACAGGCCCTCGTAGCCGGGCAGGGCGGACTCCGAGCGGCGGCCACCGGACTCGGCGCCCCTGCGGCCCTCGCCGCGGCTCTCGCGGCCCGGCGCGGCCGTCTCCGCGGCCCGCCTGGCCCGGGAGGCCTCCAGTTCCTCGCGGCCCCCGCGCTCCTCGGCGCCGAGGAGTACGGCGACGCGGTCGGTGATCCTGCGCTTGAAGGGGCGGGGAGCCGCGCGCAGGGCGAGTGCCACGATGACGCCGAGCACGCAGAGCGCGTACAGGTAGGTGAAGATCGGGGCCTTGACCGCGCGGCCCGCGTACAGGCCGTGGACCAGGCCGGCGCACCAGGCGGGGTAGGCCAGCATGTGCATCGCCCGCCAGCGGGCCGCGACCGGGGCCGGGGAGGCGAACCGGTTGCGCAGCGCTCCGGTGATGCCCACGAAGATCATGAGCTGGCCGGCCAGGGTGCCGAGTCCTATGAGGCCGCCGCTGCTGCTGAAGCCGAGGCCGAAGGGGATGAACGCGGCGATCCACGTGGTGTGTTCGAGGGTGAGTTTGATCCCGATGTGCAGCAGGAGGAACGAGATCGAGCCCACGGCGGTGATCCGGTGCACGCCCTGGGCGACGATCCGCTGACGGGTGTTGAGGATCAGCCGGTCCTGTGCGACGAGTCCCCAGATCACGGAACAGGTCAGGAGGACGAGCGTCACCACGCCCGCTCCGAAGTTGAGGAAGTCCTGGAGCCAGACGCCTCCGTACACCACGACCAGAGGGATGGCCAGCAGGAAGACGGCCGTCGCCACCCCATAGGCCGACCGGCCCGTCCTGGGGAGCGTGCTGTTGCTACTACGAGGGTTCATGGGGGCAACTCCGAGCGGTTCGGGAAGGCGGTCCCGCTGCCGCACTCTAAGTGGCGCCATACCGATGGGTACGGCGTTTGAGTTATTGCGTTGTTATCAAACGGTCGCGGGGCCGTCGTGACGCCCCTTAGCGGCTGTTACGCGAAGTAACCTCTGGCCTTGCTCCAGTTCCTCTCGGGTGGATACGGTGCGGCTCGACTGCGGCGGCGAGTGCGGCACCCGGTGCCAAAGAGGCATACGTAAGCTCGTCGCGGCTTGCTCAACGGCTGCGGTACCCTAACGCCATGCGTGCCGTACGCCTTCTGCTTAGCGAGCCGCGCTGATCAGTCCCGACCACCGGTGAAGACGTGGTCGGAATCGGCGCGGCCTCCCCTCCTGTGCGAGGGGATTTTTCGTTTCCGGACGACACAGCCGCTGGCAGAGACGATCGATGGAGCTTTGAGGACATGAGCGAGACGAACCCCGCTGCCCCCGCCGAGGTGGCCGCGCCGCACCGCTACACGGCCGCCGTCGCGGCCGAGATCGAGGCACGCTGGCAGGACATCTGGGACGCCGACGGCACCTACGCGGCGCCGAACCCCAAGGGCGACCTGGCGGGCGACCCGGAGGTCGTCGCCCGGCCCAAGAAGTTCATCATGGACATGTTCCCGTACCCGTCCGGTGCGGGCCTGCACGTCGGCCACCCCCTGGGCTACATCGCCACCGACGTCTACGCCCGCTTCCAGCGCATGACGGGCCACAACGTCCTGCACACCCTGGGCTTCGACGCCTTCGGCCTGCCCGCCGAGCAGCACGCCGTCCAGACCGGCGAGCACCCGCGGATCACCACCGAGGCCGCGATCAACAACATGAAGTCCCAGCTGCGCCGGCTGGGCCTGGGCCACGACAAGCGCCGGTCGTTCGCCACGATCGACCCGGACTACTACAAGTGGACCCAGTGGATCTTCCTGCAGATCTTCAACTCCTGGTACGACGACGAGGCGAAGCGGGCCCGCCCGATCTCCGAGCTGGTCGCCGCGTTCGAGTCCGGTGAGCGCGCGGTTCCCGGCGGCCGCTCCTGGGACGCCCTGTCCGCCGTCGAGCGTGCCGACGTCCTGGGCGAGTACCGCCTGGCGTACGCCTCCGAAGCGCCGGTCAACTGGTGTCCGGGCCTGGGCACCGTGCTGGCCAACGAGGAGGTCACCGCCGACGGCCGCTCCGAGCGCGGCAACTTCCCGGTCTTCAAGGCCAAGCTGCGCCAGTGGAACATGCGGATCACCGCGTACGCCGACCGGCTGCTGGACGACCTGAACGAGCTGGACTGGCCCGAGGCCATCAAGCTGCAGCAGCGCAACTGGATCGGCCGCTCCGAGGGCGCCCGCGTCGACTTCCCGATCGACGGCGAGCACATCACCGTCTTCACCACCCGCCCCGACACCCTGTTCGGCGCGACCTACATGGTGCTGGCGCCCGAGCACCCGCTGGTCGAGAAGTTCACGCCCGCCGTCTGGCCGGAGGGCACCCACGACGCCTGGACCGGCGGTCACGCGACCCCGGGCGAGGCCGTCGCCGCCTACCGCGCACAGGCCGCCTCCAAGTCCGACGTCGAGCGCCAGGCCGAGGCCAAGGACAAGACCGGCGTCTTCACCGGCTCGTACGCCACCAACCCGGTCAACGGCGAGCCGGTCCCCGTCTTCATCGCGGACTACGTCCTGATGGGCTACGGCACCGGCGCGATCATGGCCGTACCCGGCCACGACTCCCGCGACTTCGCGTTCGCGCGCGCCTTCGACCTGCCCGTGGTGTGCGTCGTCGAGCCGACCGACGGCCGCGGCACCGACACCTCCACGTGGGAGGACGCCTTCGTCTCCTACGACGCGAAGATCGTCAACTCCGCCGGCAAGGGCGTCTCCCTGGACGGCCTGGGCGTCGTCGAGGCCAAGGCGCGCATCACCGAGTGGCTGGAGAGCGAGGGCGTCGGCGAGGGCACCGTCAACTTCCGCCTGCGCGACTGGCTGTTCAGCCGCCAGCGCTACTGGGGAGAGCCCTTCCCGATCGTCTACGACGAGGACGGCATCGCCCACTCGCTGCCCGAGTCGATGCTGCCGCTGGAGCTGCCCGAGGTCGAGGACTACTCGCCGCGCACCTTCGACCCGGACGACGCGGACACCTCCCCGGAGACCCCGCTGTCCCGCAACGAGGACTGGGTGAACGTCACCCTGGACCTGGGCGACGGACGCGGCCCGCGCGCGTACCGCCGTGAGACCAACACCATGCCCAACTGGGCCGGTTCCTGCTGGTACGAACTGCGCTACCTGGACCCGCACAACGACTCCGCCCTGGTCGACCCCGAGATCGAGCGGTACTGGATGGGCCCGCGCGCGGGTCAGCCGCACGGCGGTGTCGACCTGTACGTCGGCGGCGCCGAGCACGCCGTGCTGCACCTGCTGTACGCGCGCTTCTGGTCCAAGGTCCTGTTCGACCTGGGGCACATCTCGTCGCCCGAGCCGTTCCACAAGCTGTTCAACCAGGGCATGATCCAGGCCTTCGTCTACCGCGACAGCCGGGGCTTCCCGGTGCCGGCCGCCGAGATCGAGGAGCGGGACGGGCAGTTCTTCTTCCAGGGCGAGCCCGTCAAGCGCGAGCTGGGCAAGATGGGCAAGTCCCTGAAGAACGCCGTCACTCCCGAGGCGATCTGCGAGGAGTACGGCGCCGACACCCTGCGCCTGTACGAGATGGCCATGGGCCCGCTGGACGTATCGCGGCCGTGGGACACCCGCGCGGTGGTCGGCCAGTACCGGCTGCTGCAGCGGCTGTGGCGCAACGTCGTCGACGAGACGACCGGCGAGGTCACCGTCGTGGACGCCGAGCCCGACGAGGCCACGCTGCGTGCCCTGCACAAGGCGATCGACGGCGTCCGGCACGACCTGGAGGGCCTGCGCTTCAACACCGCCATCGCCAAGGTCACCGAGCTGAACAACCACCTGACCAAGGCGGGCGGTCCGGTGTCGCGCCAGGTCGCCGAGGCGCTGGTGCTGCTGGTCACGCCGCTGGCCCCGCACATCGCCGAGGAGCTGTGGCGCAGGCTGGGCCACACCGCCTCGGTCGTCCACCAGGACTTCCCGGTCGCCGACCCCGCCTACGTCGTGGACGAGACCGTGACCTGCGTGGTCCAGGTCAAGGGCAAGGTCAAGGCCCGCCTGGAGGTCTCGCCGGCCATCTCCGACGAGGAACTGGAGAAGGTGGCGCTGGCCGACGAGAAGGTCGTGGCGGCGCTGGACGGGGCGGACATCCGCAAGGTGATCGTGCGGGCGCCGAAGCTGGTGAACATCGTTCCGGCGTAAGGCTCGATGCAGGGTTCGTCCGGCCTGATGTGCCGGGCGGGGTCCGTGTCCCCTAGGGGTGCCGTGCGGGCAGGTTCGGGGTTCCTCCGGAACTCCGGGCCTGCCCGTTGCGTTTACCTTGGAAGAGCGGCGCGGCGCGTGCCGTGCCGGTCGGAGGAGGAGAGACGTGGAAGCAGTGATCGCGATCGTGGCCCTGCTCTTCGTGCTCTTCGTGGTGCTCGGCGTGTACGCGACAGTGAAGGTGGTCGGCGCCGCCAAGCGAGGCGTGGACCGCACCCTCACCCAGGCCCGGCGCACGGTCGAGGACCACACCCTGCGCGCCAAGTCCTTCGCCCAGCTCGGCCCGGCGGGCGAACTGGCCCAGCTGCGGCTCAAGCTGCGCACCTCGATGCGCGCCACCCAGGACGCGCTGCACGCGGGCGCCCCCGAGGACCAGTCCCTCAAGGAGTCGATGAGCCTCTTCCAGCGCCTCAGCGCCCACGGCCACGAACTGGACGGCGAGCTCAAGCGCCTGGAGTCCGAGCCCGACCGGGCGAAGCTCGCCGAGCGCCTGCCCGGCCTGCGGGAGCGCACCGAGCGCATCACACAGTCGGCCGACTCCCTGCGCTGGGCGGCCCGTGACCGCGCCCGCCGGTTCGCCGAGGACGACCTGGACACCCTGAGCGCGCAGATCGACGTGGAGTCAGGCGCCCTGCGGCACTGGACGAAGACGGAGCCGACCGCGACTCCGCCGCCGTGGCCCGAGGCCCCCGCGGCGGACGGCGGCACCGATCAGCAGACCTGGCCCGAGACGCCCCGCTCCCGCACCGCCGAGGAACCGACGCGGCCCGCGATCACCCCGCCCGGCGTCCGCCCGACCTACCCCTGGCAGAAGAAACCCCGTCCGGAGAGCACGACTTGACGCCCGGCCCGGCACCCGCCCCGAACCTGCCACGGCAGCCCCGGGCGACAGGGGCCGGGCTGCCGCCCGCACGCTACGGCAGGTAACCTCCAGCTCATGTCCCGCCATGTCGCGATCGTCACGGATTCAACGGCCTACCTGCCGCAGGGGACGATGGAGCGGCACGGCATCACAGCGGTCCCCCTGACCGTGGTCCTCGGTGACCGCGCCCTGGAAGAGGGCACCGAGATCACGGCCCGTTCGCTGGCCCAGGCGCTCCAGAAGCGACGCCCCGTCACCACCTCACGGCCCAGCCCCCAGGCCTTCGCCGAGCACTACCGCAAGGTCGCCGAGTCCGGCGCGACCGGGATCGTGTCGCTGCATCTGTCGGCCGAGCTCTCCGGCACCTACGACGCGGCGGTCGTGGCGGCGCGTGAGGCACCGGTGCCGGTGCGCGTGGTCGACACCGGCATGATCGCCATGGCCCTCGGATTCTGCGCGGTCGCCGCCGCCGAGGCCGCCGAGACGGGCGGCACGGTGGACGAGGCGGTCACGGCCGCGGAGAAACGGGCCGCGGGCACGGCCGCCTACTTCTACGTCGACACCCTCGACTATCTGCGCCGCGGGGGCCGGATCGGGGCCGCGCAGGCCCTCCTCGGCTCCGCGCTCGCGGTGAAGCCGCTGCTGAAGCTCGACGGCGGCCGGATCGAGCCCCTGGAGAAGGTGCGGACGGCGTCGAGGGCCATCGCCCGCCTGGAGGAGATCGCGGCGGACCGGGCCGGCAGCGCGCCGGTCGACATCGCGGTGCACCATCTCTCCGCCCCCGACCGGGCATCCGCCCTCGCGGACCGCCTGCGGGCACGGGTGACGGGGCTGGCCGATCTGCATGTGAGCGAGGTCGGTGCGGTGATCGGGGCGCATACGGGGCCTGGGTTGTTGGGGGTTGTGGTCTCGGCTCGGTGACGGGGCAGTACGGCCTGAGGCGCTGGAGACATGTGGGCCGGGCGTGAGGGCGGTTCACTCGTGCGGGTGGCGGAGTTGTCCACAACCGGTGGGTAGTCCACGGGAATTGACCAAGATCATCGCGAGAGTGCGGGTCTGGTCGATCCTCGGCGCATGGCACTTCGATCACGTTCACGTACAGCGACGGCAACCAGCGGACCGGGCCGCGGCCCCCACTCCGACGGACGCGCGAGGCATCGCCGGCCGCCCGCTCCCCGAGGCGCGGGAGGCGGCCGGTCCCGGCATCGGCAGGCCGCCTCGGCGGACGAACTCCAGCGCCGGGCGGAGGTGTTGTTCGCCGAACGGGTGGGCGCCCGGAGGGACTCGGGCAAGGGGCCGCCGACGGGTGGGCGGGACTTGGCCGGGGAGGTGCCGGATGTCGGTGCCGTCGATCTCGTCGGGGGCGGTTCCGGTTCGGCGATCGGTGGGGCGGGTTCCGGTTTGCCGATCGACGGGGCTGGTTCCGGGGACGGGTACGAGGCTCGGCGTGATGGTTCCGTCGGGGGCGGTGACTGGCGGGAGCGGGCCGGGATGGCTCTGCGGGAGCGGTTGCCGGTGTGGTTGCAGGCGCGGTACGGGCTGGAGCGGCGGAACGTAGTAGCCCTCTCCGTACTGCTGGTCGTGGCCGCGGTGTTCGCCGTGCAGCACTTCTGGACCGGCCGAACGCAGTCGGTCCAGGCGCCCGAAGTCGTCCGGGCGGCGGCACCGTTCGGGGAGGGCGGGTCGGCCGAGGGCGGCGCGGGCGAGGGCGGCGGTCGGGGTGGGGAGACCCGGTCGGCGGTCCCGGGCGGGATGCCCAACACCCAGGGCGCGGCGGGCGCCGAGATCGTCGTGGACGTCAGCGGCAAGGTCCGTGAACCCGGCGTCCACCGGTTGCCGGCCGGATCCAGGGTGGCCGACGCGCTGAAGGCGGCCGGCGGTGTGCGGCCGGGCACCGACACGGACGCCCTCAACCGCGCGCGGTTCCTGGTGGACGGCGAGCAGGTCGTGGTCGGCGGCCCGGCTCCCGCGCCCGGCGCAGGAGGCGTACCAGCCAACGGTGCTCCGGCCGCTCCCGGTGGCGGCCCGGCCGGTGCGGCGGCTCCCGTCTCCCTGAACACGGCCACCGTGGACCAGCTCGACACCCTGCCCGGTGTCGGGCCCGTGCTGGCCCAGCACATCCTCGACTACCGCACCCAGCACGGCGGCTTCCGCTCGGTGGACGAGCTGCGCGAGGTCAACGGCATCGGCGACCGCCGCTTCGCCGACCTGCGGAATCTCGTACGGCCATGAGGCACGGCTCGGAGGTCCCGCGAGGGGACGAGGGCGAGGCACGCAGGCCGGGCGGGGCACGCAGGCCTGCCGGAGCCGGACGGCGTGGACGGTCCGCTGTGCACGCCGCCTCCGGGAAACGGCTCGGCGACGCGCATCCCCGGCAGGAGGGCCCCACGGATCTGCGACTGGTCCCCGCGGCGCTGGCGGCGTGGGTGACGGCCGCGGTGGCCCTCGGGATGCCTGCGGGGTGGGTCACCGGGCTCGCGGCCGGGTGTCTCGTCGTCGCCTGCGCGCTGTTGTCGGGTCGGTGGCGACGGTTGCGGGGCATCGGCGCAAGGGGCAGGGTCCCGGTCGCCGCCGTGCTGCTCTGTGTCGCGGCGGCCGCCGTGTCCGCGGGGCTGCACGGGGCGGATCTGCGACGGGGACCGGTGCCGGAACTGGCCCGCCGGTACGCCACGGTGACCGCCGAGGTCGAACTGACCGCCGACCCCCGCCTGACCCGGCCCCGGATCACCGGGGACCACGCGGCACCGACCGCCGTGGTCGTCGAGGCCGACGTGCGGCGGGTGGAGACGGTGGGCGGGAGGGCCGTGGCGACCCGGACGCCGGTGCTCGTGATCGTCGATGTGCGTGCGCAGGCGGGGAAGGGGGCGTGGCGTCCCGCTGCCGGTGGGGTGGCGTCGGGGTCACAGCACGCGGGGTTCACGTCGGCCGCGGGGGAGCTGTCGCGGTCACCCTGGCTCGGACTGCTGCCGACCACGCGCGTGCGGGTGGTCGCCCGGGTGGTGCCGCCGTTGGTCGGGGGCGACCGGGTCGCGGCCGTGCTGCGGGTGCGGGACCGGGCGGGACCCGAGGTCGTGGGGCAGGCGTCGGGGGCGCAGCGGTTCGCGGGGCGGCTGCGGGCCGGGCTGCGGGAGGCCACCGACGGACTGCCGGCGGATGCCCGGGCCCTGTTGCCGGGACTGGTCGTGGGGGACACCTCGCGGATCACACCGGAGCTGGACGAGGCGTTCAAGGAGACCGACCTCGCGCACACGCTCGCCGTCTCCGGCAGCAACCTCACGATCCTGCTCGTCCTGCTCATCGGTCCGCCCGGGCTCGCCCAGCTCGTCGAACGACGGGGACTGGCACCGCGGCTCGGGATGTCGCTGCGGACGACCGCGCTGGTCGGCGGTGGGCTCACGCTGGCGTTCGTCGTCGTGTGCCGGCCTGACCCCAGTGTGCTGCGGGCCGCGGCCTGCGGGGCGGTCGCGTTGCTCGCCCTCGCGACCGGTCGCCGCAGATCACTGATCCCGGCGCTGGCCACGGCCGTCCTGCTGCTGGTGCTGTACGACCCGTGGCTGGCCCGCAGTTACGGGTTCCTGCTCTCCGTCCTGGCCACCGGGGCCCTGCTGACGCTGGCGCCGCGCTGGAGCCTGGCGCTGCGGCGGCGCCGGGTGCCGCCCCGGCTGGCGGAGGCGTTGGCGGCGGCGGCCGCCGCCCAGGCCTTGTGCGCTCCGGTGGTCGCCGTTCTGTCGGCGCGGGTGAGCCTGGTCGCGGTGCCGTGCAATCTGCTCGTGGAGTTCGCGGTCGCGCCGGCGACGGTCCTCGGCTTCGCGGCGCTGGCGACGGCACCCCTGGCGCTGCCGGTGGCCAAAGGCCTTGCCTGGTGTGCGAGTTGGCCCACCGGATGGATCGCGGAGGTCGCCCGCACCGGGGCGTCGCTGCCCGGCGGGGGTGTGGACTGGCCGGGCAGCTGGGCGGGGGCCGGGCTCCTCGCCGTCGCCACCGTAGTCGTGCTGCTCGTCGGGCGACGGCTGCTCGGACACCCCTGGTGGTGCGCGGTGTGCGCGCTGCTGTTCGCACTGGCGGTGGTGCAGCCGCCGCCGCTGACCAGGGTGGTCACGGGATGGCCGCCGCCGGGGTGGTGGATGGCGATGTGCGATGTGGGCCAGGGGGACGCGGTGGTGCTGGCGGCGGGTGAGGGCACGGGTGTGGTCGTGGACGCCGGGCCCGATCCGGCGCTGGTGGACGACTGCCTCCGCACCCTCGGCGTCACCAGGGTGCCCCTCGTGGTCCTGACCCACTTCCACGCCGACCACGTGGCGGGTCTGCCCGGGGTGCTGCGGGGGCGGTCGGTGGGAGCGATCGAGACGACGGGGTTCGAGGAACCGCTGGACCAGGCCGAGTTCGTACGACGGCAGGCGGCGGCCCGGCGGATCCCGGTGACGCGGGCGGCGGCCGGGGAAGGGCGGCGTACGGGGCCGCTGACCTGGGAGGTCCTGTGGCCGCCCGCGGGCCCGGCGGCAGTGGCGGCGGACGGGCCCAACGACGCCAGCGTCACGATGCTCGTCCGTTCGGCAGGGCTGCGCTTCCTCCTGCTCGGGGACCTCGAACCCCCGGCGCAGCAGGAGCTGTTGAGGTCACCGGCGGGGGCGCGGCTGGCGGGGGTGGACGTGCTCAAGGTCGCTCACCATGGTTCGGCCTACCAGGACCCGGAACTGATACGCCGGGCCGCCCCGCGGCTGGCGCTGATCTCGGTCGGGGCCGACAACTCCTACGGTCATCCGGCGCCCCGTACGGTCGCCGCGCTGCGGGCCGGGGGCGCGGTGGTGCTGCGGACGGACCGGGACGGGGCGTTGGCCGTCGTCGGGTCCGGTGGCGACCGCGGCGACCGCGGCGACCGCGGCGACCGCGGCGGCCATGGTGAAGGGGGCGCGGGGAGTGGGGCTGAGGGTGCCGGAGGCAGCGCGGGCGGAAACATCGAGCGGGGAGGAGGCCGTGGTGCTCGCGGTGGGGAGCTGTGGGTGGCGCGAGACTGAGGGCATGCATCCCACACAGGTTGACGCCTATCTCCGCCGCCTGGGAGTCCAGCACCCGGCATGGCCCACGGTGGAGGTCCTGCGCGAGCTGCATCTGCGGCATCTCCAGACCGTGCCCTTCGAGAACCTGTCGGTCCACCTCGGCGAGGAGATCGTGCTGGAGGAGGAGCGGCTGGTGGAGAAGGTGGTGGGCGCCGGCAGAGGGGGTTTCTGCTACGAACTGAACGGGGCGTTCGCGGGCTTGCTGGCCGCGCTCGGTTTCGATGTGACGCTGCTCGCGGGGCGGGTCTACGGCGACGAGGGGCGGCTCGGGATCCCGTACGACCATCTGGCGCTGCGGGTGCGGAGCGTGGACGGGGGAGAGTGGCTGGCCGACGTCGGGTTCGGGGCGCACAGTCACTATCCGCTGGCGTTCGGAGCGCGGGACGAGCAGGAGGACCCCGGCGGCACCCTCCGGATCGTGGAGGCGGGGCCCGACGCGGCGGGAGTGCGGGGCGGGGACGGGGCGGTGGCCAAGGGCGGGGGTGAGGCCGCGGATCTGGATGTCGTGGTGGGCGGCAGGAGCCAGTACCGGCTGGAGATGCGGCCACGGGTGCTCGGGGACTTCGTGGCCGGGGCGTGGTGGCACAGCACCTCGCCGGCCTCGCACTTCACACAGTCCCTGGTGTGTTCGCGGGTGACGCAGGACGGCGGCCGGATCACGCTCAGCGGGCGGGTCCTCAAGGTGACGGGGGCGGACGGGGCGCGCGAGGAGCGGGAGTTGGGGACGGACGAGGAGGTGCTGGAGGTGTACCGGGAGAGGTTCGGCATCGCGCTGGACCGGGTGCCGCTGGTACGGCACCCCGGCCGGGTCGGATAGCGGCAGGTGGGGGGGTGGGCTGGGGCGGCGGCGGTGACCTGGAAAATGGTTCCGTGAGCGATGTGAGACATGTGCTGGTGCTGCCTGACCGGGATGCCGCGGAGGAGGTCGTCGAGGCGCTGCGGGAGCGGTTCGCGGTGGCCGAGGAGCCGCAGGTCGTCCGGGACGCGCTGGCGGGGGAGGACGACGCGGAGGACGCGCAGTGGCTGGTCGTGCTCCGCGACGAGGCGGGGCGACTGGATCCGGGGGAGCTGGACGCGTTCGCGGGGGAGTGGGAGGGGTGGCGGGAGGAGCCGTAGGCCCGTGGCCGGTGCGGTACGCCGCCGTGCCGTGCCGTGCCGTGCCGTGCGGTGCCGGGGTCGGGCAGGAGCGGGTTCCGCTGGCGCACCGGCGGTCCCTCTGCCGCTGCCGTGCTGTCAGTGGCGCGTGCCATGCTGTACGCGATGGCCAAGAAGAGTGCTGATGACGACCTGCTCGCTCCTGTGACCCTTGCCGTGGGGCAGGAGGAGCTGCTGCTGGACCGGGCTGTGCAGGAGGTGGTCGCCGCGGCTCGGGCCGCTGACGCCGACACCGACGTACGGGACCTGGCTTCGGAGCAGTTGCAGCCGGGGACCCTCGCCGAGCTGACCAGTCCGTCGCTGTTCGCAGAGCGCAAGGTCGTGGTCGTGCGCAACGCGCAGGACCTGTCGGCCGACACGGTCAAGGACGTGAAGGCGTATCTCGGCGCGCCCGCCGAGGAGATCACCCTGGTGCTGCTGCACGCCGGCGGGGCGAAGGGCAAGGGGCTGCTCGACGCCGCGCGCAAGGCGGGGGCGCGGGAGGTCGCCTGTCCCAAGATGACCAAGCCGGCGGACCGGCTGGCCTTCGTGCGCCAGGAGTTCCGGGCGACCGGGCGGTCCGCCACGCCCGAGGCGTGCCAGGCGCTGGTCGACGCCATCGGGAGCGATCTGCGGGAGCTCGCGTCCGCGGTGTCGCAGCTCGTCGCCGATGTCGAGGGGACGATCGACGAGGCCGTCGTGGGGCGGTACTACACGGGGCGGGCCGAGGCCTCCAGCTTCACCGTCGCCGACCGGGCCGTGGAGGGGCGGGCCGCGGAGGCGTTGGAGGCGCTCAGGTGGTCGCTCGCGACCGGGGTCGCACCGGTCATGATCACCAGCGCGTTGGCGCAGGGGGTGCGGGCGATCGGGAAGCTGTCCTCCGCGCGGGGCGGGCGGCCCGCCGATCTCGCCCGGGAGCTGGGGATGCCGCCGTGGAAGATCGACCGGGTGCGGCAGCAGATGCGGGGGTGGACGCCGGACGGGGTGGCGTTCGCGTTGCGGGCCGTGGCCGAGGCGGACGCGGGGGTGAAGGGCGGAGGGGACGATCCCGAGTACGCCCTGGAGAAGGCGGTGGTGGCGATCGCCCGGGCGGCGCGGTCGCGGGGGCGGGGCTGAGGATCGCGGTTCGGGGTGCCGGTGAGGTTGTTCGGCGGGTGCGGGTTGGTTGTGGCTGGTCGCGCCCACGCGGCGGAGCCGCATATCGATACAGTCCCGCCCCTGGGTAGGTGGTCACGACCGCGCCTGCCTGGCCCCCGTGTCCTACTCCGAGGAGAATCGGACTAGTCAGCCGAACATCGCCGGACAACGGAAAGGTGGCGGTCGTCATGGCTGAGCATCCGCACGCGGCGCTCGTACGCAAGGGGTTCGAGGCGTTCAGTCGCGGGGACATGGACACCCTGCGGGAGTTGATCGCGAGCGACGCCACGCACCATGTGCCCGGTAGTCACCCGCTCTCGGGGGACTTCAAGGGCCAGGACGCGATCATCGACATGTACCAGCGGCTCGGAGCGGCGACCGGCGGGTCGATGCGGCTCGAGATGCTGGGGATCGCCGTCGACGGGCGCGGACACGCGGTCGGGATGTGCCGGGTCACCGCGGAGCGCAAGGGCCGGCGCCTGGACGACACGGGATGCATCGTGTTCCGGATCGTCGGGGACAAGGTCACCGACCTCGACGAGTGCGTCGAGGACATCGACAAGAACAACGAGTTCTGGGCCGACTGACACCGAAGGCCCCGATGCCGTCGTCCTGGGGAAGGGCGAGGGCGTCGGGGCCTCGGTTCAGGCTTTCGGAGACCACGCCCGCGTGGCGAACGCAGGCCGCGCGTGGCTCCTGGGTGCCGGTCGGGAGCGGATGAGAGAGGGCCCGCTCGGGTCCTTCCGGCGTCAGATCAGAAGAGGGAGGCCTTAGAGGGCCGCGACCTTCGAAGCAAGCGCCGACTTCTTGTTGGCGGCCTGGTTCTTGTGGATGACGCCCTTGGAGACGGCCTTGTCGAGCGCACGCGCAGCAGCGCGCTGGTACTCGGTGGCCTTCTCGACGTCACCCGCGGCAGCGGCCTCGCGGGCCTTGCGGATCGCGGTCTTCAGAGAGGACTTGACGGCCTTGTTGCGCAGCCGGGCCTTCTCGTTGGTCTTGTTCCGCTTGATCTGGGACTTGATGTTCGCCACGAATGAGCCTCTACAGGTTCAGGCACGGGGCCAGGGAGTTTCCGAGCCACGAAGGGCAGAGGAGATCCAGATCCCGCACCAGGTGATTTCTTGGATTGTGCCTCGCGCTGAGAGGGCATGAGACACAGCTGCCCAGACTACCAGCGGCCCTGCACGTGGCCCAAACCGGTCGCCGGTCCCCGCCCGTGGGACCATGGAGGCTACGTATCGATCCGACCCGAGACCGCAGACACTGCGGACGCCTCAAGAATCAGGACCCTGCGTGCCCGCGATCCCCAGCCACGTGCCCGAGCCGAGCCGTACCGACCCGGCTCTGATCCGCAACTTCTGCATCATCGCGCACATCGACCACGGCAAGTCCACGCTCGCCGACCGGATGCTCCAGCTGACCGGTGTGGTCGAGCAGCGCCAGATGCGCGCTCAGTACCTCGACCGCATGGACATCGAGCGCGAACGCGGCATCACGATCAAGTCGCAGGCGGTGCGTCTGCCGTGGGCCCCGACCCACGACAAGAGCAACACGCACATCCTCAACATGATCGACACCCCGGGGCACGTCGACTTCACCTACGAGGTCTCGCGGTCGCTCGCCGCGTGCGAGGGCACCGTCCTCCTCGTGGACGCCGCCCAGGGGATCGAGGCCCAGACTCTCGCCAACCTGTACCTGGCGATGGAGAACGACCTCACGATCATCCCCGTGCTCAACAAGATCGACCTGCCGGCCGCGCAGCCCGAGAAGTTCGCCGAGGAGCTCGCGAACCTCGTCGGCTGCGACCCGTCCGACGTGCTCAAGGTCTCCGCCAAGACCGGGCTCGGTGTCGACGCGCTCCTCGACCGGGTCGTCAAGGAGGTCCCGGCCCCGGTCGGTGTCAAGGACGCCCCCGCCCGCGCGATGATCTTCGACTCGGTCTACGACTCCTACCGCGGTGTCGTGACGTACGTCCGTGTCATCGACGGCCAGCTCAACAAGCGCGAGCGCATCAAGATGATGTCGACCGGCGCCACCCACGAGCTGCTGGAGATCGGCACCAACTCGCCCGAGATGCTGGGCGCCGACGGTCTCGGCGTCGGTGAGGTGGGCTACCTCATCACCGGTGTGAAGGACGTCCGCCAGTCCAAGGTCGGTGACACCGTCACCAGCCAGCAGAAGGGGGCCACGGAAGCCCTGGGCGGGTACAAGGACCCCAAGCCCATGGTCTTCTCCGGTCTGTATCCGCTGGATGGCTCCGACTACCCCGAGCTGCGCGAGGCCCTGGACAAGCTCCAGCTCAACGACGCGGCGCTCGTCTACGAGCCGGAGACCTCCGCGGCCCTCGGCTTCGGCTTCCGCGTCGGCTTCCTCGGTCTGCTCCACCTCGACGTGATCCGTGAGCGCCTGGAGCGCGAGTTCGGGCTCGACCTGATCGCGACCGCGCCCAACGTGGTCTACCGGGTCGTGATGGAGGACGGCACCGAGCACACCGTCACCAACCCGAGCGAGTTCCCCGAGGGCAAGATCAACGAGGTGTACGAGCCCGTCGTACGCGCCACGATCCTCGCCCCGACCGAGTTCATCGGCTCGATCATGGAGCTGTGCCAGACCCGGCGCGGCACCCTGCTCGGCATGGACTACCTCTCCGAGGACCGCGTCGAGATCCGCTACACGCTCCCCCTCGCGGAGATCGTGTTCGACTTCTTCGACCAGCTGAAGTCCAAGACGCGCGGCTATGCCTCGCTGGACTACGAGCCCACCGGTGAGCAGACGTCCTCCCTGGTCAAGGTGGACATCCTGCTGCACGGCGACAAGGTGGACGCGTTCTCCGCGATCACGCACAAGGACGCGGCCTACGCCTACGGTGTGCGCCTGGTCGCCAAGCTGCGCGAGCTCATCCCGCGGCAGGCCTTCGAGGTGCCCATCCAGGCCGCCATCGGCTCCCGGGTCATCGCCCGCGAGACCATCCGCGCCATCCGCAAGGACGTCCTCGCCAAGTGCTACGGCGGTGACATCTCCCGTAAGCGGAAGCTGCTGGAGAAGCAGAAGGAAGGCAAGAAGCGGATGAAGATGGTGGGTTCCGTGGAGGTTCCGCAGGAGGCCTTCATCGCCGTCCTCTCCAGTGATGACAGCGCGGGGTCGGGCAAGGGCAAGAAGTAACCGCGGGTTACTCCCGGTTACCCGTCGAATCGGATGGAAAAGGGGTCCGTCGTGCGAAAGTGCGGCGGGCCCCTACGCGTGCGTAACGTCGCGCTCTGTAGGAAGTGACAGGCCGTGGCCCCTTACGAACGGGTCGGCCGCGCTTTACTCTGATCTCTGCTCGATAGTTACTCGCGAGTTAAACAACAGCCGCAAACCTGAGAGCCAGCCGCACTGTCGCGGGCCCCGGAGGATGTCGTGAGCGACACACAGACACTGATCGAGAACCGTCCGCCGAGTGTGGCGAGCCTCTTCCTGGAGCGCGTGGCGAGCACACCGGACGCCGAGGCGTACCGCTTCCCGGTGCCGGCGGCCTCGGGCGACGGCCCGGACGAGTGGAAGTCGCTCACCTGGGCGCAGGCCGCGGAGCGTGTGCACGCCATCGCGGCCGGACTGATCGAGCTGGGGGTGCAGCCCGAGCAGCGGGTCGCCCTCGCTTCCTCGACCCGGCTCGACTGGATCCTCGCGGACCTCGGCATCATGTGCGCCGGTGCCGCCACGACCACGATCTACCCGCAGACCAACGCCGACGAGTCGGCGTTCATCCTCTCCGACTCCGAGAGCCGGGTGCTGATCGCGGAGGACGCGGCGCAGCTCGCCAAGGCGGTCGAGAAGCGCGGTGAGCTGCCCGCGCTGACGAACGTCGTGGTGATCGACTCCGCCGGTGTCGAGACCAGCGACTTCGTGCTCACCCTGGCCGAGCTGGAGGCGCGCGGCGCCGCCCGCCTGGAGAAGGACCCCGACCTGATCAAGGAGCGGGTCGGCGCCATCACCAAGGACCAGCTCGCGACGCTGATCTACACCTCCGGCACCACCGGCCGTCCCAAGGGCGTACGGCTGCCGCACGACAACTGGGCCTACATGGCGAAGGCCATCGCCGCGACCGGACTGGTCGGCCCCGAGGACGTGCAGTACCTGTGGCTGCCGCTCGCCCACGTCTTCGGCAAGGTCCTCACCTCCGGGCAGATCGAGGTCGGTCACGTCACCGCCGTCGACGGCCGCGTCGACAAGATCATCGAGAACCTGCCGGTCGTCAAGCCGACCTACATGGCCGCCGTGCCGCGCATCTTCGAGAAGGTCTACAACGGGGTCGCCGCGAAGGCCCGTGCGGGCGGTGGCGCCAAGTACAAGATCTTCCAGTGGGCCGCCGAGGTGGGGCGCGCCTACGCCAAGGAGAGCCAGGACAACTTCCGGCGCACCGGGGTCGCCTCCGCGTCCTTCGGGCTGAGCGCCAAGCACAAGGTCGCCGACGCGCTGGTCTTCGCGAAGATCCGGGAGGCGTTCGGCGGGAACCTGCGGGCCTGTGTCTCCGGGTCCGCCGCGCTCGCCCCGGAGATCGGCTACTTCTTCTCCGGCGCCGGCATCCACATCCTCGAGGGCTACGGCCTCACGGAGTCCTCGGCGGCCTCCTTCGTCAACCCGGGCGAGGCCTACCGCACCGGCACGGTCGGCAAGCCGCTGCCCGGCACGGAGGTCCGCATCGCCGACGACGGGGAGATCCTGCTGCGCGGCCCCGGGATCATGGAGGGCTACCACGGGCTGCCCGAGAAGACGGCCGAGGTCCTCGAGGCCGACGGGTGGTTCCACACCGGGGACATCGGTGAGCTGTCGCCCGACGGGTACCTGCGGATCACCGACCGCAAGAAGGACCTCATCAAGACGTCCGGCGGCAAGTACATCGCGCCCGCCGAGGTCGAGGGGCAGTTCAAGGCGGTGTGCCCGTACGTGTCCAACATCCTCGTGCACGGGGCGGACCGGAACTTCTGCACCGCGCTCATCGCGCTGGACGAGGTGTCGATCCTGGAGTGGGCCAAGGAGAACGGGCTCGAGGGGAAGCCGTACGCGGAGGTCGTCGCCGCGCCGGTCACCGTGTCCATGGTCGAGGGGTATGTGAAGCAGCTCAACGAGGGGCTTCAGCGGTGGCAGACGATCAAGAAGTTCCGGTTGCTGCCGCGGGATCTGGATGTGGAGCACGGGGAGATCACGCCTAGCCTGAAGTTGAAGCGGCCTGTTGTGGAGCGGGAGTACAAGCACCTCATCGACGAGATGTACGCGGGGTCTCGGGAGGCGTAAGGGGTGGCGGGGGAGCGTGTGCGGCCGGCGGTGCGTTGTGGCTGGTCGCGCAGTTCCCCGCGCCCCTGAAGAACACCTCACCGCCGCTCCAGAAGGTGGCGGAGTTCCTTCACCTGGACACGCTGAGACTCCGTCAACTCTTCCTCCAGGGCCGTCAGTCGCCTGCCCACCTCTTGGTAGTCAGCCCGCTGCCGTGACAGCAGGCGCTCCAACTGCTGGTTCTTTCTGTGCAGGTCCAGGAAGACGCTGACCTTCGCTCGCAGGACCCAGGGGTCGAACGGCTTGGTCAAGTAGTCGGCGGCGCCGGTCGCGTAGCCGCGGAAGGCGTAGCCCGAGTCGTCGTCCGCTCCCGTGAGGAAGATGATCGGGACGTCCTTCGTCTGGTCCAGGCGTTTGATGTTGGCGGCGGTCTCGAAGCCGTCCATGCCCGGCATCCGTACGTCCAGGAGGACCAGGGCGAACCGGCGGCGGAGCAGGGCCTTCATCGCCTCCTCGCCCGAACGGGCGCGCACCAGTGGCTCGTTGAGGGACCCGAGGACCGCCTCCAGCGCTGTCAGGTTGTCCTCCATGTCGTCGACCAGGAGGATGCCGGCACCGTCGTCGGTCGTTGCCTCAGTGCTCATGTGACTGCCTCATTCAGTCGTCGGTGGGCGGGACCACGGCTTCCTCGACGTCGGTCCGCTCCTCCGTCTCCGCGCCCTCGGGGTCCAGGAGGGCGCAGACGACGGTCAGGAGCTGGTCGACGTCCACCGGCTTGGGTACGTAGTCGTTGGCGCCGCGCGCGATGGACTTCTCGCGGTCCCCGGGCATCGCCTTCGCGGTGAGCGCGACGATGGGCAGCCCGGCCCAGCGGGCGGTGCGGCGGATCGCGGCGATGGTCTCGTAGCCGTCCATCTCCGGCATCATGATGTCCATCAGGACGAGTTCGACGTCCGGGTTGCGCTCCAGGGTCTCGATGCCCTCGCGGCCGTTCTCCGCGTACAGCACCGGCATGCCGACCCGGCCCAGCACATGGGTGAGCGCGAAGACGTTGCGGATGTCGTCGTCCACGATCAACACCCTTCGCCCGGACAGGACCTGGCCCGCCCGTCCGGACTGCCACGCCTCCAGCCTGGTGGGCGCGGGCCAGGAGTCCTCGGCGTCGTGGGCGGTCGGGTAGGGCTCGCTGGACAGGTCGTCCGGGTCCGGCAGCGGGCGGTCCTCGGCGGTCGGGCCGGTGGCCGTGTTGCCGGGGCTGACGACCGGGACGTAGAGCGTGAACGTGGAGCCCTTGCCGGGTTCGCTCTCGGCGACGATACGGCCGCCCAGCAGGCCCGCGATCTCGCGGCTGATGGAGAGGCCGAGCCCGGTGCCGCCGTACTTGCGGTTGGTGGTGCCGTCGGCCTGCTGGAACGCCTCGAAGATCACCGGGAGTTTCTCCCGCGCGATGCCGATGCCGGTGTCGGACACCGCGAACGCGATGACGTCGTCGCTGTCGCGGACGTACCGGTGCTCGGGGTCCTTGATGCGGTTGACCCGCAGTTCGACCCGCCCGCTGGCGGTGAACTTGATCGCGTTGGAGAGCAGGTTGCGCAGGATCTGCTGGAGGCGCTGCTCGTCGGAGTACATCTCGCGCGGTACGGCCTCGCCGACCGCCACCTCGAAGGCGAGCCCCCGGTCCAGGGTGAGCGGGCGGAAGGTGGCGTGGACGTAGTCGAGCAGCTTGATGAGCGGCAGCTTCTTCGGGCGTACGTCCATCCGGCCGGCCTCGATCTTCGACAGGTCGAGGATGTCGTTGATCAGTTGGAGGAGATCGCTTCCCGACCGGTGGATCGTCGTCGCGAACTGCACTTCCTGGTCGGAGAGATGGCCGTCCGGGTTGTCGGAGAGCAGCCTCGCCAGGATCAGCAGGGAGTTCAGCGGGGTGCGGAGTTCGTGGGACATGTTCGCCAGGAACTCCGACTTGTACTGCGAGGAGGTGGCCAACAGGGCCGCCTTGTCCTCCAGTTCCGCGTTCGACCGCTGCAACTCCGCCTGCTGCATCTGGAGTTCGTCGGAGCGCTCCTGGAGCTGCATCGCGAGGCGCTGGGACTCGCCGAGCAGGGACTCGGTGCGGGAGTTGGCGATGATGGTGTTGATGGCCACGCCGATGGTGTTCACGAACTGGTCGAAGAACGCCAGGTGGACGTCGGAGAAGCGGGAGAAGGAGGCGAGCTCGATGACGCCCAGGAGCTTGTCCTCGAAGAGGATCGGGATGATGACGACACTGCTCGGGGCGGCCTCGCCCAGCCCGCTGTTGATCTTGATGTAGTCCGGCGGGGCCTCCTCCACCAGGATCCGCTTCTTCTCACGGGCCGCCTGCCGGACCAGACCGTGCACCGGCATGCCCCCGGTGTCGACGGTCGCGCCCTGCGCCGAGCCGTAGCCCGCGATGAAGGCCAGTCCCTTTGCGGGAACGGTGGTGTGCAGCGAGGTTCCGTCCTCGTCCGGGTCCGCGAGGAAGAACGCTCCGTACTGGGCGTTCACCAGCGGGGTCAGCTCGCGCAGGATCAGGTCGGCGACCTCCATCAGGTCCCGGTGGCCCTGCATCAGCGCGGCCAGACGCGCGAGGTTGGACTCCAGCCAGTCCTTCGCGCGGGTCGTCTCGCGGAGGTTGGCCACCATCAGGTTGATGTTGTCCTTGAGCTCGGCGACCTCCCCTTGCGTCTCCACGGTGATCGAGCGGGACATGTCGCCCTGGGCCACCGCGGAGGCCACCTCGGCGATCGCGCGGACCTGGGTGGTCAGGTTGGAGGCGAGCTCGTTCACGTTGGTCGTCAGGCGCTTCCAGGTGCCGTACACGCCCTCGACCCGTGCCTGGCCGCCTAGTTGGCCCTCGGAGCCGACCTCGCGGGCCACACGCGTGACCTCGGAGGAGAAGGAGGAGAGCGTGTCGACCATGGTGTTGATGGCGGTCTTCAGCTCCAGGATCTCGCCGCGCGCGTCCACGTCGATCTTCTTGGACAGGTCGCCGTTGGCCACGGCGGTCGTCACCTGGGCGATGTTGCGGACCTGCGAAGTGAGGTTGTCCGCCATGTAGTTGACGTTGTCGGTCAGATCCCGCCACACACCGCTCACGCCCAGCACCTGGGCGCGGCCGCCGAGCCGGCCGTCGGTGCCGACCTCGCGGGCCACGCGGGTCACCTCGTCGGCGAAGGCGCGCAGCTGCTCCACCATCGTGTTGACGGTGTCCTTCAGTTCGAGGATCTCGCCGCGCGCGTCGACGGTGATCTTCTTCGACAGGTCGCCGTTGGCCACGGCGGTGGTGACCTGGGCGATGTTCCGCACCTGTGACGTCAGGTTCAGGGCCATGAAGTTGACGTTGTCGGTGAGGTCCTTCCAGACGCCGGACACTCCTCGCACCTGCGCCTGGCCGCCGAGGTTGCCCTCGGTGCCGACTTCGCGGGCGACGCGGGTGACCTCGTCCGCGAAGGCGGAGAGCTGGTCGACCATGGTGTTGATCGTCGACTTCAGCTCCAGGATCTCGCCCTTGGCCTCCACGGTGATCTTCTTGCCGAGGTCGCCCTGGGCGACGGCCGTCGACACCAGGGCGATGTTGCGGACCTGCGAAGTGAGGTTGTCCGCCATGAAGTTGACGTTGTCGGTGAGGTCTTTCCAGACGCCGGACACTCCTCGCACCTGGGCCCGGCCGCCGAGGTTGCCCTCGGTGCCGACCTCGCGGGCGACGCGGGTGACCTCGTCCGCGAAGGCGGAGAGCTGGTCGACCATCGTGTTGATCGTCGACTTCAGTTCGAGGATCTCGCCCTGGGCATCCACGGTGATCTTCTGACTCAGGTCGCCGTTGGCCACCGCGGTGGTCACCTGCGCGATGTTCCGGACCTGTGAGGTCAGGTTCGACGCCATGAAGTTGACGTTGTCGGTGAGGTCCTTCCAGACCCCGGAGACGCCCCGCACCTGGGCACGCCCGCCCAACTGCCCCTCGGTGCCGACCTCACGGGCCACACGGGTGACCTCGTCGGCGAAGGCGGAGAGCTGGTCCACCATCGTGTTCACGGTCAGCTTCAGTTCGAGCAGCTCGCCGGTCGCCTCGACGGTGACCGTGCGGGTCAGGTCGCCGCGGGCCACCGCCGTGGTCACCAGGGCGATGTCCCGGACCTGGGCGGTCAGCCGGGACGCCATGGTGTTGACCGCCTCGGTCACGTCCCGCCAACTGCCGGACAGACCGGTCACCTTGGCCCGCCCGCCGAGCCGGCCCTCGGTGCCCACCTCACGGGCCACCCGGGTCACCTCGCCGGTGAACAGGGAGAGCTGGTCGACCATCTTGTTCACGGCCCGGCCCAGCCGCCGTAGATCACCGCGCAGTTGGCGGTTGCCGTCGTGCAGATCGACCCGCTGGGTCAGATCGCCGCCGGCCACCGCGTCCAGGACCCGGGTCGCGTTGGCGGCCGGGGCCACCAGGGCGTCGAGCAGCTGGTTCACGTCGTTGACCCGGGAGGTCCAGGTGCCCTGCCCGGGGCTGGGGGAGAGCCGCTCGTCGAGCCGGCCGTGCCGCACCAGCTCACGCTTCACGCGGTTGACCTCGCCGGTGAAGTGGAGGTTGCGGTCGACGAGTTGATTGAAGACGGCCGTCAGTTCGGCCACGATCCCGTCGCCGGACTCCGGCATCCGGCGGAAGTCGCCGTCCCGGGCGGCGGTCATCGCGGCGAGCAGAGGGCGTAGGTCCGATGCTCGAATCCAGGCTTCTTTCTGTCCTTCTTCGAACACAGGCGTACCACTGTTCTCACTCATGGCGGCCCACTTCGGTAACTCGGCGCTTATGGGCTGGGTCAGTCTGTCACTCTGTCCGCAATCAGAGGCGTAATCGTCCGAACTGCCCGGGGAGACGGACATGGGGGCCATTCCTGCGCAACGGGAATCCGTTGCCCATGGGGCCGGCACGCACACGCCCGCTCCGGTGCGGGTCCGTGCCACCTTCCCCGGTACCCCGCTCACTCCGGGCGCGGCCCGGGCGCTGTTACGGGCCACGCTGAGCGAATGGGCCGAACTGGCGCTGCCCGGAACCGAGTTCCTCACGGACCGGCAGTCGGACGACGCGGTGGTGGTGGTCAGCGAGCTGGTCACCAACGCCGTCGTGCACGCCGGTACCGAGGTCGAACTGGACGGCCGTCTGGAGGCGCACACCGGGGCCCTCGTCATCGAGGTCCTCGACCACCACCCTTCGCGTGCCCCGCGCGACGGCGACACCGAGACGCCCTACGGCATACCGGAGTACGGGCGGGGACTCCGCCTGGTCGCCGCGCTCGCGGAGTCCTGGGGCATCACGTATCGCACGGGCGCCAAGACCGTGTGGGCACGGCTGCCGGCCGGGGGGAAGGAGGCGCTGGAGGGGATCCAGGCGTATGCGGGGGAGTACGGGGAGGCGGACGGGGGCGGTGACGGTGGCGGGGATGAGCGGGGGCTGCCGGGCTTCGCTGCGCCCCCGGGCCTGCCAGGGCTTCTGACGCCGGCCCCGCAGGCCCGCGCCCGCGTGGAACAGGATCGCGACTGGCTCAACCGCGGAGCCCTCTCCTTCCTCGCCGAGGCGTCCGACCTGCTCGCCGGGCAGCTGGACGAGAACCTCGTCGCCGCGCTGGCCGGTCAGCTGATCGTGCCGCGGCTGGCCGACTGGTGTGCGGTGTGGCTGGAGGACGAGGTGGCCGGCCGCTGGGGCTCCCCGCGTTCGGGTGAGGCCGAGGGGGGTGGTGGCGGGGGCCGGGGCGACAACGGTGCTCCCGGGCCCCGTCTGGCCCGGGTCTGGCACGCCAGCGAGACGCGTATCGAGGAGCTGCGGCGGGCGCTGGAGAAGGAGCCACCACAGCTGCCGGACGGCCCGGACGGCACGGGGCCCGTCCCGTTCCCCTGGCCGACAGAGGCCCTCGGCGCGCCCGACACCCGGCCCAGCCGCGAGCCCGTCTCCGGGCGCGGCTCCGCCCACGGATCCGGGCCCGGTTCCGCCAACGGCTCCGGGACCGGTTCCGAGTCCGGAGCAGCCTTGGGCTTCGACCGCGGCTTCGCTTCCGGCTCCGGGCACGGTTCCGCCTCCGGGTCCGGGCTTGGCTCCGAGTCCGGCGCAGCCTCCGGCATCGAGCGCGGCTTCGCTTCCGGCTCCGGGCACGGTTCCGTCTCCACCCCCGCCACCGGCGCCGAGCACCGCTCCACCCCCGCCACCGGCCACCGCTCGCGCCACAGCCGCTCCGGCCCCAGTTCCGCCGGTGACCTCACGCCTGCCCCCGCCTCCGCCCCCACCTCCGGCTACCAACCCACCCCCGACACCCCACCCACCCCCGACACCCCACCCACCCCCGACACCCCACCCGGCTCCGCCCTCGCCTACCGCCTGACCGCCGGGGGCCGCCCCCTCGGGACGCTCGTCATCGGGCGGGCCGGGGTGGGGTCCCTGCCCGACGAGATCACCGGGCTCGTCGAGGACCTCAGCCGTCGGGTCGCGCTCGCCATCGGGGCCGCCCGGCAGTACGCCCGCCAGGCCACTATCAGTGCCGTGCTCCAGCGCGGGCTGCTGCCGGGCGCCGTCGCCGAGATACCCGGCGTGCGCAGCGCCCTGGTGTACGAGCCGTGCGACAAGGGCGGGCCCAGCGGCGACTTCTACGACCTCTTCCCGGCCGGCGACGGCCGCTGGTGCTTCGCCGTCGGTGACGTGCAGGGCAAGGGCCCCGAGGCCGCCGTGGTGATCGGCCTGGCCCGCCCCTGGCTCCGGCTGCTGGCCCGCGAGGGCTACCGCGTCGCCGACGTCCTGGACCGTCTCAACCAGCTGCTCCTCGACGACGCGACGGAGGCCGCGGACGCGGCGGCGCGGGCGCTGGCCTCCGCCGGCGGACGCCCCCCGCACGCAGGCGACGGCCCGCAGACCCGCTTCCTGTCCCTCCTCTACGGCGAGCTGGTGCCCTTCGACGGCGGAGTGCGCTGCACCCTCGCCTCCGCCGGACACCCGCTCCCGCTGCTGCTCGGGTCACGCGGCGAGGTCCGTACGGTCGCCCGCCCGCAGACCCTGATCGGGGTCGTCGAGGACGAGACGTACACCAGTGAGACCTTCGAGCTGCGGCCCGGCGACAGCCTGCTCTGCGTCACCGACGGGGTGACCGAGCGGCGCAGCGGCAGCCGGCAGTTCGACGACGAGGACGGGCTCGCCGAGGCGCTCGCGGGCTGCGCCGGGCTGGACGCCGAGCTGATCGCCGAGCGGATCAGACGGCTGGTCCACGAGTTCGGGGCCCGGCCGCCGGAGGACGACCTGGCGCTGCTGGTCCTCCAGGCGGAGTAGCTCTCCGCCCCGGTGCTGGACAATGGAGGACATGCCCTCCGCACTCCCCGACGGCGAACCCGTCCCCGACGACGGCTCGCTCCCCGCGTCCGCGCTCACCGGTTCCGCCGACCGCCCCCTCGGCTTCTACCTGCACGTCCCGTACTGCGCGACCCGCTGCGGCTACTGCGACTTCAACACCTACACGGCGACCGAGCTGCGCGGCACGGGCGGCGTGCTGGCCTCCCGGGACAACTACGCCGAGACGCTGATCGACGAGATCCGGCTGGCCCGCAAGGTGCTCGGCGACGACCCGCGCCCGGTGCGCACGGTGTTCGTCGGGGGCGGTACGCCGACGCTGCTGGCCGCCGGGGACCTCGTACGGATGCTCGCGGCGATCCGCGACGAGTTCGGTCTTGCCGAGGACGCCGAGGTCACCACCGAGGCGAACCCGGAGTCCGTCGACCCGGCGTACCTGTCGGCGCTGCGCGAGGGTGGCTTCAACCGGGTCTCCTTCGGGATGCAGAGCGCCCGGCAGCACGTACTGAAGGTGCTGGACCGCACGCACACCCCGGGGCGGCCCGAGGCGTGCGTGGCGGAGGCCCGGGCGGCGGGGTTCGACCACGTCAACCTCGACCTGATCTACGGCACCCCCGGCGAGTCCGACGACGACTGGCGGGCGTCCCTGGAGGCGGCGCTCGGAGCCGGTCCTGACCATGTGTCGGCGTACGCGCTGATCGTCGAGGAGGGCACCCAGCTGGCCCGGCGCATCCGCCGCGGCGAGGTGCCGATGACCGACGACGACGTGCACGCCGACCGCTACCTCATCGCGGACTCGGTGCTGGCGGAGGCCGGGTTCGACTGGTACGAGGTCTCCAACTGGGCCACCTCGGAGGCGGCCCGCTGCCTCCACAACGAGCTGTACTGGCGGGGCGCCGACTGGTGGGGCGCGGGCCCCGGAGCGCACTCGCACGTGGGCGGGGTGCGGTGGTGGAACGTCAAGCACCCGGGCGCGTACGCGGCGGCGCTGGCTGCGGGGAAGTCGCCGGGGGCCGGGCGTGAGCTGCTCTCGGACGAGGACCGGCGGGTGGAGCGGATCCTGCTGGAGCTGCGGCTGCGGGAGGGTGCGCCGCTCGGTCTTCTGCGCGAGGAAGGGCTGGCTGCGGCTCGCCGGGCGCTGGGGGAGGGGCTGTTGGAGACCGGGCCGTACGAGCAGGGGCGGGCTGTGCTGACGCTGCGGGGGCGGTTGCTGGCGGATGCGGTGGTGCGGGATCTGGTGGACTGAGCGCCCGATGGGGGTGCCGCGTCCGGTTGAGTGGCGGCCGCGGGCCGGTGGGGGCTTGTCGCGCAGTTCCCCGCGCCCCTAGGTGGGCGTCACTGAGCCGTGACGAAATCGATCAGTTCCTCCACTCGCCCGAGCAACTCCGGCTCCAGGTCCTTGTAGGACCCGACCCGCTTCAGGATCGCCTGCCACACCGCGCCCGTGTTGTCCGACGGCCAGCCCAGGGCCTTGCACACGCCCGTCTTCCAGTCCTGGCCGTGGGGGACTCTCGGCCACGCCTCGATGCCCAGGGACGACGGCTTCACCGCCTCCCAGATGTCGATGTACGGGTGGCCGACGACCAGGGCGTGCTCGCTGGTGACCGATGCGGCGATACGGGACTCCTTGCTGCCCGGCACCAGGTGGTCCACCAGGACGCCCAGCCGCGCGTCCGGGCCCGGTGCGAACTCGGCCACGATCGCGGGCAGGTCGTCCACGCCCTCCAGGTACTCCACGACCACGCCCTCGATGCGCAGGTCGTCGCCCCAGACCTTCTCCACCAGTTCCGCGTCATGGCGGCCCTCGACGTAGATACGGCCGGCGCGGGCCACGCGTGCGCGTGCGCCGGGCACGGCCACCGAGCCGGACGCGGTACGGGAGGGTCGTACGGGAGCCGCCGCCGAGGGTCTGACCAGGGTCACCACCCGGCCCTCCAGGAGGAAACCGCGGGGCTCCAGCGGGAAGACCCGGTGCTTGCCGAAGCGGTCCTCCAGGGTCACCGTGCCCGCCTCGCAGCGGATCACCGCGCCGCAGAAACCGGTGCCGGGCTCCTCGACCACCAGACCGGGCTCGGCCGGAACCTCCGGTACCGGCTTCGGCTTCTTCCACGGAGGGGTCAGGTCGGCGGAGTACTGGCGCATTCGGATGACGATAGGAGAACCGGCCCGGGGATCACTACGACACGCCGGAACGGGCCGCCAGCGCGTCCCGCTGCGCCCGTACGAACTCCGCGTCCACCACCGCTCCGTGACCGGGCACGTACAGCGCGTCCTCACCGCCCAGAGCGAGGAGGCGGTCCAGAGCCGCGGGCCACTGCTGGGGTACGGCGTCCGGGCCCGCCTGGGGGTCGCCGGACTCCTCGACCAGGTCGCCGCAGAAGACCACCTCCGGGGAGCCGGGGACGAGGACGGCGAGGTCGTGGGCCGTGTGCCCGGGGCCGACGTTCGCCAGCAGGACCTGGCGGCCGTCGCCCAGGTCGAGCGTCCACTCGCCGGAGACGTGATGCCGGGGGGAGACCAGGGCGTCCACCGCCGCGTCGGCCGCCGACGGCTCCAGGCCGTTGCGCACCGCGTCCGCCCGCAGTTCCGCACGGCCGAGGCGTCCCGTCAGGGCCGTCTCCACACCCACCGCGCCGAACACCTCCGCTCCCGCGAACGCCGCCGCCCCGAAGACATGGTCGAAGTGGGGGTGGGTCAGCGCGAGATGGGTCACACGGTGGCCGGCCAGCTCCTCGGCCTCGGCGCGCAGCCGTGCGCCCTCGGCGAGGTCGGCGCCCGCGTCGATCAGGAGGGCCGTGCCCGCGCCGATCACCAGGCCCGCCGTACAGTCCCAGCGGGGCAGCCGGCACCGGCCGACCCCGGTCGCGACCCGCTCCCACCCGAGCTCTTCCCAAGTCACCGTCATACCGCGACGCTAACGGCAGGAACCTGCCCCACGGGACCGACCTTGCCCTGGGAGCACCCCACCGCCGTACACTGGCTCGGGGAGCGCTGGCACTCGGACGGACAGAGTGCCAGGCGAGATACCGAGGGAACGCATTCTGGAGGTGCGCGCGATGCTGAGTGAACGCAGGCTCCAGGTGTTGCGCGCCATCGTCCAGGACTACGTCGGCACCGAGGAGCCGGTCGGGTCGAAGGCCCTGACCGAGCGGCACAACCTCGGAGTCTCCCCGGCGACCGTCCGCAACGACATGGCGGCCCTGGAGGACGAGGGGTTCATCGCCCAGCCGCACACCAGTGCCGGGCGCATCCCGACCGACAAGGGCTACCGGCTGTTCGTCGACAAGCTGGCGGGCGTCAAGCCGATGACCGCCCCGGAGCGGCGCGCCATCCAGAACTTCCTCGACGGCGCGGTCGACCTCGACGACGTGGTGGCCCGGACCGTGCGGCTGCTCGCGCAGCTGACCCGGCAGGTCGCCGTCGTGCAGTACCCCTCCCTCACCCGGTCCACCGTCCGGCACGTCGAACTGCTCTCGCTCGCGCCCGCGCGTCTGATGCTTGTGCTGATCACGGACACCGGCCGGGTCGAGCAGCGGCTGGTCGACTGCCCGGCGCCCTTCGGGGAGGCCTCGCTCGCCGATCTGCGGGCCCGGCTCAACAGCAGGGTCGCGGGGCGACGGTTCGCCGATGTGCCCCGACTGGTCGAGGACCTGCCCGAGGGCTTCGACGTCGAGGATCGGGGTACGGTCGCGACAGTGCTCTCCACTCTCCTGGAGACACTCGTCGAGGAGAACGAGGAGCGGCTGATGATCGGCGGCACAGCCAATCTCACCCGCTTCGGACATGACTTTCCCCTCACCATCCGGCCCGTCCTGGAGGCACTGGAGGAGCAGGTCGTCCTCCTCAAACTCCTTGGCGAGGCCGGGGATTCGGGCATGACCGTGCGTATCGGTCATGAGAACGCCTACGAGGGACTCAACTCCACTTCCGTGGTGTCGGTCGGCTACGGTTCGGGCGGCGAGGCAGTCGCCAAGCTCGGCGTGGTCGGACCGACCCGCATGGATTACCCGGGAACGATGGGAGCGGTACGCGCAGTGGCACGGTACGTCGGACAGATCCTGGCGGAGTCGTAAGTGGCCACGGACTACTACGCCGTTCTCGGCGTGCGCCGCGACGCGTCGCAGGATGAGATCAAGAAGGCGTTCCGCCGGCTCGCACGAGAGCTGCACCCGGACGTCAACCCGGATCCGAAGACCCAGGAGCGGTTCAAGGAGATCAACGCCGCTTACGAGGTGTTGTCGGACCCGCAGAAGAAGCAGGTCTACGACCTCGGCGGCGACCCGCTCTCGCAGGCCGGCGGCGGTGGCGCGGGCGGCTTCGGGGCCGGTGGGTTCGGGAACTTCTCGGACATCATGGACGCGTTCTTCGGTACGGCCTCGCAGCGGGGTCCGCGTTCGCGCACCCGGCGCGGCCAGGACGCGATGATCCGGCTGGAGATCGAGCTCGACGAGGCGGCCTTCGGCACCACGAAGGACATCCAGGTCGACACGGCGATCGTCTGCACCACGTGCAGTGGTGAGGGCGCCGCGCCGGGCACCTCCGCGCAGACGTGTGACATGTGCCGCGGTCGCGGTGAGGTGTCGCAGGTGACGCGGTCCTTCCTGGGCCAGGTCATGACGTCCCGTCCCTGCCCGCAGTGCCAGGGCTTCGGCACCGTCGTCCCGACCCCGTGCCCGGAGTGCGCGGGCGACGGCCGGGTCCGCTCGCGCCGCACCCTCACCGTGAAGATCCCGGCGGGTGTGGACAACGGCACGCGGATCCAGCTCGCGGGCGAGGGCGAGGTCGGTCCCGGTGGCGGTCCCGCCGGTGACCTCTACGTCGAGATCCACGAGCTGCCGCACTCGCAGTTCCAGCGGCGCGGCGACGACCTGCACTGCACGGTCACGCTCCCGATGACGGCGGCGTCGCTCGGCACGAAGGTGCCGCTGGAGACGCTGGACGGCATGGAGGAGGTCGACATCCGGCCCGGCACCCAGTCCGGCCAGTCGATCCCGCTGCACAGCCGGGGCGTCACGCACCTGCGCGGCGGCGGCCGGGGTGACCTCATCGTCCACGTCGAGGTCCAGACCCCGACGAAGCTGGACCCGGAGCAGGAACGCCTGCTCCGCGAGCTGGCCAAGCTGCGCGGCGAGGAACGGCCCACGGGGCAGTTCCAGCCGGGTCAGCAGGGGTTGTTCTCCCGGCTGAAGGACGCCTTCAACGGGCGTACGTGAGTGGTGCGAAGGTCGGATTCGGACTTGTTCGGAGGACGTGACAACATGCCGTCATGTCCTCCGCACTGACCGATCTCTTCCCTCATCCGATCGTGCAGGCCCCCATGGCGGGCGGCGTCTCCGTGCCGCAGCTCGCCGCCGCCGTGTCCGAGGCGGGCGGGCTCGGATTCCTGGCCGCCGGGTACAAGACGGCCGACGGGATGTACCAGGAGATCAAGCAGCTGCGCGGCCTGACGGGGCGGCCCTTCGGCGTCAACCTCTTCATGCCGCAGCCGGAGTACGCGGACCCCGCCGCCGTCGAGGTCTACGCCCACCAGCTGGCCGGCGAGGCCGGCTGGTACGACACCGAGCTCGGCGACCCCGACAGCGGACGGGACGACGGCTACGACGCCAAGCTCGCCGTCCTCCTCGACAACCCGGTCCCCGTGGCCTCCTTCCACTTCGGCATTCCGAGCGCCGAGACCCTGGAGTCCCTGCGCCGGGCCGGCATCTTCACCCTCGTCACCGCGACCACCCCCGAAGAGGCCCTCGCCGTCCAGTACGCGGGCGCCGACGCCGTGATAGCCCAGGGCGTGGAGGCCGGCGGCCACCAGGGCACCCACCGGGACATCCCCGAGCAGGACGGCTCCGGCCTAGGCCTGCTCTCCCTCGTGGCCCAGATCCGGGAGACCGTGACCCTCCCGATCGTCGCCGCCGGCGGCATCATGCGGGGCAGCCAGATCGCCGCCGTCCTCGCCGCGGGCGCGAGCGCGGCCCAGCTCGGCACGGCGTTCCTCGCCACCCACGAGTCCGGGGCCCCCGACGTGCACAAGCAGGCGCTGACCAACCCGCTCTTCGTCCGCACCGAGCTGACCCGTGCCTTCTCCGGTCGCCCCGCCCGCGGCCTGGTCAACCGCTTCCTGCGCGAGCACGGCCCCTACGCGCCCGCCGCCTACCCCGAGATCCACCACCTCACCGCACCGCTGCGGAAGGCCGCCGCGAAGGCCAAGGACGCGCAGGGCATGGCACTGTGGGCGGGACAGGGCCACCGCATGGCCCGCGACCTGCCCGCGGGACAGCTGGTGGAGCTCCTCGCGGCCGAACTCGCGGACGCTTGGACAGCGTTGTCGGCCAAGGGAGGACTGCGATGACCGCGCCAGTATTCGTCGTCGACCACTTCGACGCGGGCGGCGGCGGACACTACGTCCTCGACGGCCCCGAAGGCCGCCACGCGGTCTCCGTGAAGCGGCTCCAGCCCGGCGAGGACGTCATCCTCACCGACGGGACGGGACGCTGGGCCGACTGCGTGGTGCTCGGCACCGAGGGCAAGGACCGGCTGATCGTGCAGCTCGACTCGGTGTCCGAGGAGCCGCCCGCACAGCCCCGCATCACCGTCGTCCAGGCCCTCCCCAAGGGCGACCGCGGCGAACTCGCCGTCGAGACCATGACGGAGGTCGGCGTCGACGCCGTCGTGCCCTGGCAGGCGGCCCGATGCATCACCCAGTGGCGGGGCGACCGGGGCCTGAAGGCGCTCGCCAAGTGGCGGGCCACCGCCCGGGAGGCCGGCAAGCAGTCCCGCCGGGTCCGCTTCCCGGAGGTCGCGGACGCGGCGAGCACCAAACAGGTTGCCGCACTTCTCGCCAAAGCCGACTTCGCCGCGGTGCTGCACTCCGACTTCGAGCGCGGCAGCGCGCCGCTGGCCACCGCCGAACTCCCCGAGGAGGGCGAGATCGTGCTGGTCGTCGGCCCCGAAGGCGGCGTCGCCAAGGACGAGTTGGCGCTCTTCGAGGAGGCGGGTGCGCGGGCCTACGTCCTCGGACCGACCGTGCTGCGCACCTCGACCGCCGGCACCGCGGCGGCCGCCCTGCTCCTCGGCCGCACCGGCCGCTGGTCCTGACCTCCCGGAGGACGGCTGTGGAACTCGCCCAAGTACGCCTGCTCGTCACCGACTTCGCCGCCTGCTACCGCTTCTACGCCGAAGTCCTCGACCTCAAGCCCCAGTCGGGCGCGACGGACGGGCCGTACGAGAAGTTCAGCCCCGCCACCGGCTCGGCCGGCATCGCGCTCCAGGACCGCTCGATGATGGCCGAGGTCCTCGCCGAACTCGGCGGCACGGCCACCGGCCACCGCTCCCTGGTGGTGCTCCGCGTGGACGACCTGGACACCTACTGCGCGCGGATCACCGCCCGCGGCGCGACCCTCCTGCACGGCCCCGCCCCCATGACGGACCGCATGCGCGTGGCCCACCTCAAGGACCCGGAGGGCAACCTGGTGGAGCTCCAGGAGTGGCTGCTGCTGCGCGGCTGAGCGCAGGCGCACAGTCCGGGGAGCGAGCGGCGCGCGGGTGGCCGTATGCGCCCTTCCGCCGGACGGTACGCGGTGGCAGTCTGCTGTCCATGGGGGCGTTGAGACAGATCTGGCGTCGGCCGCGTGGCATGCGGGTGACGGGTGTCGCCGTGCTCGTCGTGACGGGCGTGGGGGGCCTCGTCTCCTGCGATCCGGCCGGTGCGGTCAGTTCCGCGACCGTGTCCTACACCACCGACCAGCTGGTCACCAAGGAGCTGGACCGGCAGAAGGCCGACGTGAGTTGGCTGACCTGCAACGCCTCCTACGACAACGGGGACGGGACGCCCAGCGCCAGTGTGAACACCGTCGCCACCGTGAACTGCGAGGGCAGGACGCGGGACGGCAAGGACATCACCGTCAAGGGCAAGGTGACCCGGACCGTCAGCGGGGCGTGCGTTCGGGGGAACCTGACCGCCACCGTCGGTGGCAAGCAGTGGTTCCGCGTGGACGGACTCGGGAACTGCAACGCCACCCCCACCCCGCCGGTCAACAACCCGAACCGGCCCGGCCCCACCGTCACCGTGACCGTCACCAAGACCATCTGGTGCCAAAGGGACCCGCAGTGCTGGCCCGACGGCAAGTGATCGAAACCTCTGTGCACGGCGACCGCGCGTGCATAGGGTGATCGGGTGACACAGCCTGCGACGTCTGCATATCTCCGGTTTCCGCATCTGCAGGGCGACTTGGTGGCCTTCACCGCCGAGGACGACGTGTGGCTCGCGCCGCTCGACGGCGGCCGCGCCTGGCGGGTCAGCGCCGACAACGTCCCGGTCACCCACCCCCGGATCTCGCCCGACGGCACCACCGTCGCCTGGACCTCGACCCGCGACGGCGCCCCCGAGGTGCACATCGCCCCGGTCGACGGCGGACCCACCAGGAGGCTGACGTACTGGGGCAGTTCCCGCACCCAGGTGCGCGGCTGGACCCCCGACGGCGAGGTCCTCGCCATCACCACCCACGGCCAGGCGAGCCTGCGCCGCAGCTGGGCGCGGACCGTCCCGCTCGACGGCGGCCCCGGCACCACCCTGCCGTACGGGCCCGTCGGCCATGTCGCCCACGGCCCGGCGACCGTGCTCCTGTCCGCTCCCATGGGCCGCGAGGCCGCGTGGTGGAAGCGCTACCGGGGCGGTACCGCGGGCAAGCTGTGGATCGACCGTGAGGGCGACGGCGAGTTCGTACGGCTGCACGACGACCTCGACGGCAACATCGAGTACCCGGTGTGGGCGGGGGACCGGATCGCCTTCCTCTCCGACCACGAGGGCGTCGGAGCGCTCTACTCCTCGCTCGCCGACGGCTCCGACCTGCGCCGCCACACCCCCCTCGACGGCTACTACGCCCGCCATGCCTCCGGAGACGGCACCCGGGTCGTCTACAGCTCGGCAGGCGAGCTGTGGATCCTCGACGACCTCGACGGCGCCGAACCCCGCCGCCTGGACGTCCGGCTCGGCGGCCAGCGCGTCGACCGGCAGCCGTTCCCGGTGAACGCCGCCCACTGGTTCGGCTCGGCCGCCCCCGACCACACCGCGCGCGGCAGCGCGGTCGCCGTGCGCGGTGCCGTCCACTGGGTCACCCACCGCGCCGGACCGGCCCGCGCCCTCGCCGTCGAACCCGGCGTGCGGGCCCGGCTGCCCCGCACCTTCCGCACCGAGGGCGAGGAGTGGGTGGTGTGGGTGACGGACGCCGAGGGCGACGACGCCCTGGAGTTCGCGCCCGCCACCGGACTCGCCCCCGGCGCCACCCCGCGCCGCCTCGCCGCCGGACAGCTCGGCCGGGTCCTGGGCCTCGCCATGGCCCCCGACGGCAGCCGGGCCGCGGTCGCCGCCCACGACGGCCGGGTGCTGCTCGTCGAGCGGGAGACCGGCGAGGTCCGCGAGGTCGACCGCAGCGAGGACGGCGACGTCCGCGGCCTGACGTTCTCCCCCGACTCGGCCTGGCTCGCCTGGACGCACCCCGGCCCCGGCCCGCTCTCCCAGCTCCGCCTCGCCAACACCACCGACCTCGCGGTCACCGAGGCCACCCCCCTGCGCTTCCAGGACTACGCCCCCGCCTTCACCCTCGACGGCAAGCACCTGGCGTTCCTGTCCAACCGCTCCTTCGACCCGGTCTACGACGAGCACGTCTTCGACCTCGCCTTCGTGGTCGGCGACCGCCCGCACCTGATCACCCTCGCCGCGACCACCCCCTCGCCCTTCGGGCCGCAGCGTCACGGCCGCCCCTTCGAGGCGCCCGACAAGGACGAGACCCCCGACAGCGAGGGCACCCCGACCACCCGCATCGACCTGGAGGGCCTCGCCGACCGGATCGTGCCCTTCCCGGTCGAGGCGGGCCGCTACTCCAACCTGCGCGCGGCCAAGGACGGCGTCCTGTGGCTGCGCCACCCCGTCCAGGGCGTCCTCGGCGCGACCCGGGCCACCCCGGACGACCCCGACCCCAAGACCGACCTCCAGCGCTACGACCTGGCCCAGCAGCGCCTCGAGCACCTCGCGGGCGACGCCGACCACTTCGCCGTCAGCGGCGACGGCAAGCGGGTGCTGCTGTGGACCGACGGCCGGCTGAAGGTCGTACCGAGCGACCGCCGTGCCTCCGGCGACGACGACAGCGACACCAACATCACCGTCGACCTCGGCCGGATCCGCCAGACCGTCGACCCGTCGGCCGAGTGGCGGCAGATGTACGACGAGACCGGCCGCATCATGCGGGACCAGTTCTGGCGCCCGGACATGAGCGGCGTCGACTGGGACGGCGTCCTGGACCGGTACCGTCCGGTCCTGGACCGCCTGGCCACCCACGACGACCTCGTCGACCTCCTGTGGGAGGTGCACGGCGAACTCGGCACCTCGCACGCCTACGTCACCCCGCGCGGCGGCCACGGCCACGGGCCCCGGCAGGGACTCCTCGGCGCCGACATCTCCCGCCACGAGGACGGCCCGGGGGGATCGGCGGTGTGGCGCATCGACCGCATCCTGCCGACCGAGACCTCCGACCCGCACGCCCGTTCCCCCCTCGCCGCACCCGGGGTCGCGGTCCGCGCCGGGGACGCGATCGTCGCCGTCGCCGGCCACCCCGTCGACCCGGTCACCGGCCCCGGACCGCTGCTCGTCGGCACCGCGGACAAGCCGATCGAGCTGACCGTCTCCCCGTCCGGCGGCGGCGAACTGCGCCACGCCGTCGTCGTGCCGATCTCCGACGAGGAGCCCCTGCGCTACCACGCCTGGGTCGCCGACCGCCGCGCCTACGTCCACGAGAAGTCGGGCGGACGGCTGGGCTATCTCCACGTCCCCGACATGCAGGCCCCCGGCTGGGCCCAGATCCACCGCGACCTGCGGGTGGAGGTGGCCCGCGAGGGCCTCGTGGTGGACGTCCGCGAGAACCGCGGCGGCCACACCTCCCAGCTGGTCGTCGAGAAACTGGCCCGCAGGATCGTCGGCTGGGCGGTGCCCCGCGGGATGCGGCCGTACAGCTACCCCTGGGACGCACCCCGCGGTCCCGTCGTCGCCGTGGCCAACGAGTTCTCCGGGTCCGACGGCGACATCGTCAACGCGGCGATCAAGGCGCTGGGCATCGGCCCGGTCGTCGGCACCCGCACCTGGGGCGGAGTCATCGGCATCGACAGCCGCTACCGCCTGGTCGACGGCACGCTGATCACCCAGCCGAAGTACGCGTTCTGGCTGGAGGGCTACGAGTGGGGGGTCGAGAACCACGGCGTGGATCCCGACGTGGAGGTGGTGCAACGGCCCCAGGACCACGCGGCGGGCCGGGACGCCCAGCTCGACGAGGCCGTGCGGATCGCGCTGGAGGCCCTGGAGGCCCGTCCGGCGAAGACTCCGCCGACCACGCCTCGTTAAGATGCCTCAGGACCTCTACGGAAGGAACCACATGGCAGGGGAACCCCAGGACGACTGCCTGTTCTGCAAGATCGTCGCAGGTCAGATCCCGGCGACCATCGTCCGTGAGACGGACACCACCGTCGCCTTCCGGGACATCAACCCGCAGGCCCCCACCCACGTCCTGGTGATCCCCAAGGCCCACTACGAGAACGCCGCGGCCCTCGCCTCCGCCGCCCCGGAACTCGCCGCGGACGTCCTGCGCGAGACCCAGGCCGTCGCCGACGACGAGAAGCTGGAGAGCTACCGCACCGTCTTCAACACCGGCAGCGGCGCGGGCCAGACCGTCTGGCACGCCCACGCCCATGTCGTCGGCGGCCGCGGCCTCCAGTGGCCCCCCGGATAACTCGCCATGTCCGTACGTGAGTTGGTCGTCCTCGGCACCGCCAGCCAGGTCCCCACCCGGCACCGCAACCACAACGGCTACCTGCTGCGCTGGGACGGCGAGGGTCTCCTCTTCGACCCCGGCGAGGGCACCCAGCGCCAGATGCTGCGCGCCGGGGTCGCCGCCCACGACCTCAACCGCATCTGTGTCACCCACTTCCACGGCGACCACTCCCTCGGCCTCGCCGGAGTGATCCAGCGCATCAACCTCGACCGGGTCCCGCACGAGGTCACCGCCCACTACCCGAAGTCCGGGCAGCGCTTCTTCGACCGCCTGCGGTACGCGACGGCCTACCGCGAGACGGTCGCGCTGACCGAGGCGCCGGTCGCCGAGGACGGGGTGATCGCACGGACGGCCGGCTACACCCTTGAGGCCCGGAAGCTCTCCCACCCCGTCGAGTCCTACGGCTACCTCCTGACCGAACCCGACGGCCGCCGCATGCTCCCCGACCGGCTCGCCGCGCACGGTATCAAGGGCCCCGACGTCGGCCGGATCCAGCGCGAGGGCTCACTGAACGGCGTCTCGCTCGACGACATCAGCGAGGTCCGCCGCGGCCAGCGGTTCGCGTTCGTCATGGACACCCGCCTCTGCGACGGCGTGCACGCCCTCGCGGACGGCACCGACATGCTCGTCATCGAGTCGACCTTCCTCGACGAGGACGAGCAACTCGCCGTGGAACACGGCCATCTGACCGCCGCTCAGGCCGCGAGGGTCGCCCGGGACGCGGGCGTACGGCATCTCGTGCTCACCCACTTCAGCCAGCGCTACTCCGAACCGGACGAGTTCGAACGGCAGGCGCGGGCCGCCGGGTACGAGGGCGAGCTGACGGTGGCCCACGACCTGCTGCGGGTGCCGGTTCCGAAACGGCGGTAGAGCAGCCGTACGATGCTTTGATGTCCCTCCCCAAAGCTGAACTGCACCTGCACATCGAAGGCACCCTGGAGCCGGAGCTGGCCTTCGAGCTGGCCGCGCGCAACTGCGTCGAGCTGCCGTACGCCGCCACGGACGAGCTGCGCAAGGCGTACGCCTTCGAGGACCTCCAGTCCTTCCTGAACCTGTACTACGAGCTCATGGCCGTCCTGCGCACCGAGCGGGACTTCGAGGACCTGGCGAACGCATACCTCGCCCGGGCCGCCGCGCAGGGGGTGCGGCACGCGGAGATCTTCTTCGATCCGCAGGCGCACATCGCGCGGGGCGTGGGGATGGGGACGGTCGTCGAGGGGCTGTGGCGGGCGCTGGGGCGCAGCGTGGAGAACCACGGGGTCTCCACCCAGCTGATCATGTGCTTCCTGCGGGACGAGTCCGCGGAGTCGGCACTGGAGACGCTGGAGGCCGCGAAGCCGTATCTCGACCGGATCGTCGGGGTCGGGCTCGACTCAGCCGAGGTGGGGCATCCGCCGGTGAAGTTCCGCGAGGTGTACGAGGCCTCTGCCGCTCTGGGGCTGCGGCGGGTGGCTCATGCGGGGGAGGAGGGGCCGCCGTCGTACATCGTCGAGGCGCTGGATGTGCTCGGGGTGGAGCGGATCGACCACGGGTTGCGGTGTGTGGAGTCGCCGGAGCTGGTGGCTCGTCTGGTGCGGGATCGTGTGCCGTTGACGTTGTGCCCCTTGTCCAACGTGCGGCTTCGTACGGTTGATGTGTTGGGCGATCATCCGTTGCCGGCGATGTTGGATGCGGGGCTTTTGTGCACGGTGAACTCTGACGACCCGGCTTACTTCGGGGGGTATGCGGGGGACAACTTCGAGGCGGTGCGGGTGGAGTTGGGGTTGAGTGAGGAGCGGTTGCGGGAGCTTGCTCGGAACTCCTTCCTTGCGTCCTTCCTTGAGCATGATGAGGAGCTGCGGGCTCGGTATCTTGCGGAAGTTGATGCGTACGAGTTCTGAGGTGCGTTGTCGGGTGCGGGTGGTTCGTGGCTGGTCGCGCAGTTCCCCGCGCCCCTAAATACCCTTAAGCGGCCGTCGCCTTGTCGTATGCCTGGGTTTCCACCTGGATTTCCACCACCGGGAGTGTGCGCCTGCCTGCGCCCATGGCCACCGCCGTCATCGGGACCGCGATCAGCAGCAGGCCCGCTGCCAGGACCGTGCCCATCGTCGGGAAGCCGGTCCCGGATGCGAGGACGCTGCCCGTCAACGGGCCCGCTGCCGTGCCCAACGACGACGCCGAGCCGACCAGGACCGCCCAACGGCCGCGGGGGTCCAGGGAGGCGGCCAGGCCTATGACGTACGACAGGACGATCGGGTAGAGGGTGTTCCACGCGATCTCGCCGCTCGCGAAGGTCGTCAGGTCGGTCGCCGACGCGCTGAGGGTGATGCAGGCTGCGATGAGGACCGTGCCGCCGCCGATGGGGAGGGCGCGGCCGAGGCGCGGGCCGAGGGCGCCCGCGCCGACGACTCCCAGCAGGCCCGCGCCGAGGGCGACGGCGAAGACCGCGCCGACCGTCGCCTCGGAGAGGTGGGCCTGCGTGAGGCCGATGCGGCCGCTGACGCCCCAGAGGGCGTTCTGGGCGAGGGACCAGCAGGGGAGGGTGGCGGCGAGAAGGACGCCGGCCCGGAGGTGGGGGAGCGGCGTCGCCGCCGTGTCCCGGCCCCGTGCCGGTGCCGTGCGCAGCGGGAGACGGCCCGTCAGGGGCCAGACCGCCAGGGCGGTGAGGGCGATCGCCGCGAGTGGCTGGCCGTGGCCCTGGCCCAGGTGGGGGACGGTCAGGTAGACGGCGCCCGCGAGGGCGGAGACGCCCAGCAGGCCGGCCGTGGTGGTGCGGTGCGGGTCGGGCTGGGCGGCGATGCCGGTGGCGGCCACCGCGGTCGCCGTACCGGATCCGAAGCCGCCGACCAGGGCGCCCACGACGACCGCGGGGACGGCGTGGGCGAGGGCGGCGCCGCCGTAGCCGAGGACGGCGAGGGTCAGGCCGACGCGGGCGAGGGTGCGGGGGCCGAGGCGGTCCACGCGGGCGGCGAGCAGGAAGCCGGCCGCGGCCGAGCTCAGCAGCAGGGCACTGCCGACGGCGCCCGCCTCGGTGGCGGTCAGCGGAAGACCGGAGTCGAGTCTGCCGACGGTGGTGGGGAGGAGGTAGGGGGCGAGGTACCCGGCCGTGAAAAGGGCGACGAGGGGCCAGGGCAGGGTGGAGCGACGGGCGAACACGGGCGTTCCCAGGGCATGCGAAAGAAGCGGCTCAAAAAAGGGGGTGGGGCGCAGGCCGTCGACGGACAGGAACGCGCGAAGAATTTGTATCAAGCACGCGGTTGCGGAGACAGCCCGGAGGGCGTGATCTGGATCACGTTCTGTTTGGGGTGAGTGATGCCGGGTAGGCGACCCGCTTTTCCGTGTGGCTAACGCCAGTTCGGGGCGCCTCGTGTGCCCGGTGCCGTCGCCTCGATCTTGCCCCTGATCTCCCGCATCACCGTCACGATCTGCCGCTCGTGCTCCGGCGTCAGCCGGGCGACCGGCACCGAGCAGCTGATGGCGTCCTGGGCGGGAGAGTCGTAGCGCAGGCAGAACCCGAAGCCGACGATGCCGAGGACCCCCTCCTCGCGGTCGACGGAGTAGCCCCGCGCCCGGATCTCGGCGAGGTCGGCCAGCAGGGAGTCGCGGGTGGTGCGGGTGTTCGGGGTCAGTGCCTCGTACGGCCCCTCGGGGAGCCGTTCGTCGGGCCGCTCGGCCAGCAACGCCTTGCCGAGCGCGCCCACGTGCGCGGGCAGACGGCGGCCCACCCTGCTGATGGTCCGCAGGTACTCGTGGGACTCCCGGGTCGCCAGGTACGCCACGTCCCGGCCGTCGAGCCGGCCCATGTGGATCGTCTCGCCGAGCGCCTGGGACGCCTCGTCGAGATACGGGCGTACGGCCCGCACGCGCGGGTCGGAGTCGAGATAGCTGGTGCCGGTGAGCAGGGCGTGGATGCCGATGCCGTAGAGGGAGCCGGTGAGGTCCGTGCGGACCCAGCCGCGCGAGATCAGGGTCTGGAGCAGCGCGTACATCGAACTGCGGGGCACGCCCAGCTCGTCCGCGAGCTCCTGGAGCCGGGCCGGGCGGTCGCCGCGCGCGGCCAGCAGTTCGAGCAGCTCCACCGTGCGGGCCGCCGACTTCACCTCGCGGACGCCACCTGTCTCCGACATGCGCCGATCGTAATCGGGCCGCCGGACGAGGTGCCGACCCATTGACGAGACCCGTTCGCCTATCTAATCTCCATCTTCATACGTGGATGACATCTACATGGGGAGATCAGCAGTGGGGACCCTCCACGCGGACACGGTCCGGCGGCTGCGGGACGGCATGGCACGCGGCGTGCTGTCGTTCCCGCTCACGAGCTTCCACGACGACGGCACCCTCGACCCGGACGGCTTCCGCGCCCATGTCGCGGCCCAGATCGCCACCGGCCCCGGCGCGGTCTTCCCCGCCTGCGGCACCGGCGAGTTCTTCTCGCTCGACGAGGACGAGTACCGGCAGGTCGTCACCGTCGCCGTCGAGGAGGCCGGCGGACGCCTGCCCGTCGTCGCCGGGGTCGGCTACGGCTGGGCGCAGGCCGCCCGGTTCGCCCGGATCGCTCAGGAAGCCGGCGCGGACGCCCTGCTGGTGCTCCCGCACTACCTGGTCGCCGCCCCGCAGGACGGGCTCGTCGGCCAGCTGGAGCAGCTCGCCGCCCGCACCTCGCTCCCGCTCATCGCCTACCAGCGCGGCCAGGTCGCCTTCGGTGCGGGCGCGTTCAGGCGCGTCGCCGCCATCCCCGGGGTCATCGGGCTCAAGGACGGGCACAGCGACCTCGACCGGCTCCAGCGGCTCACCCTCGCCGCCCCCGAGGACTTCCTGTTCTTCAACGGCGCCGCCACCGCCGAGATCCAGGCCCGCGCCTACGCCACCGTCGGCGTCCCCGCCTACTCCTCGGCCGTCCACGCCTTCGCCCCCGAGATCGCCGACGCCTTCTTCGCGGCCCTGCGCGACGGCGACGACGGCACCGTGGTGAAACTGCTGCGCGACTTCTACGTCCCGCTCGTCGAGCTCAGGGACCGCGTGCCCGGGTACGCGGTGTCGCTGGTGAAGGCGGCCGCGCGGCTGCGGGGCCGCCCGGTGGGACCCGTACGCGCCCCCCTCACCGATCCGACGGCCGCCGACCTCGCGGAACTCCGGCAGCTGCTGACCACCGGCCTCGACCTCGTAGGAGCCGCGCTGTGACCCCCACTGTGGACCTCACGATCACCGACGTCCGCCTCACCCCGATCCTCGTCGCCGACCCGCCCCTGCTGAACACGCAGGGCGTGCACCAGCCCTACACGCCCCGGCTGATCGTCGAGGTCGAGACCGCGGACGGGGTGACCGGCGTCGGGGAGACGTACGGGGACACCAAGTACCTGGAACTGGCACGGCCGTTCGCCGCGAAACTCGTCGGGCGCCCGGTCAGCGACCTCAACGGACTGTTCACGCTCGCGGACCAGATGGCCGTCGACTCCTCCCGGGTCTCCGGACAGGTCGACGTCGGAGGACTGCGAGGCGTGCAGACCGCCGACAAACTGCGCCTGTCCGTGGTCTCCGCGTTCGAGGTGGCCTGCCTCGACGCCCTCGGCAGGACGCTGGGGCTGCCCGTGCACGCACTGCTCGGGGGCAAGGTGCGCGACGCCGTGGAGTACAGCGCCTACCTCTTCTACAAGTGGGCCTCCCACCCCGAGGGCGTGGCCGCCGAGAAGGACGACTGGGGAGCGGCCGTCGATCCCGCGGGAGTCGTCGCGCAGGCCCGCCTGTTCACCGAGCGGTACGGGTTCACGTCCTTCAAGCTCAAGGGCGGGGTGTTCCCGCCGGACGAGGAGATCGCGGCGATCCGGGCGCTCGCCGAGGCGTTCCCGGGGCATCCGCTGCGGCTCGACCCCAACGGGGCGTGGAGCGTGGCGACTTCACTGAGGGTGGCCCAGGAACTCGGGGACGTCCTGGAGTACCTGGAGGATCCCGCGCTGGGAACGGCGGCGATGGCCGAGGTCTCCGCGGGGACGGCGGTGCCGCTGGCCACCAACATGTGCGTGACCACCTTCGCCGAGATCGAGGAGGCGTTCACCCGGGACGCCGTACAGGTGGTGCTCTCGGACCACCACTACTGGGGCGGGCTGCGGAACACCCAGCAACTCGCCGCGATCTGCCGGACGTTCGGGGTCGGGGTGTCCATGCACTCCAACACCCATCTGGGCATCAGCCTCGCCGCGATGACCCATGTCGCCTCCACCGTGCCCGGTCTCCACCACGCCTGCGACTCGCACTACCCGTGGCAGTCGGAGGACGTGCTGACCGAGCGGCTGGTGTTCGAGGGCGGGTCGGTGACCGTCTCCGACGCGCCGGGCCTCGGCGTCGAGCTCGACCGGGAGAAGCTCGCCCTCCTGCACCGGCGGTGGCTCGACGACGACGGCTCCCTGCGCGAGCGGGACGACGCGGCGGCGATGCGGGTGGCCGAGCCGGACTGGGTCACGCCGGCGGTTCCCCGCTGGTAGCGGTGCGGGCGCTGCCGGCGGTGCGGGGCCGGACCTCTGAAGGCTGACGTGGCACGCGGCTGGTTGTCGGTCCCGTGGTGCAGACTGGGCTGATCGGCACCACCGCAGGGAGCACACCGTGATCGCGTCCACCGGGAAGGGACCGTCGTACAAGGCCCAGGTCGACCCCCTGGCCGCAGTGCGCACAGCCGGAGATCCGCCCTGGGACGTCTATCTCACCGGCACCGTCTTCCTCGACATCGTCTTCACCGGACTCGGCTCCGCCCCGGTGCGCGGGACCGAGTCCTGGGCCCGCGGCATGGGATCCAGCCCCGGCGGAGTGGCGAACATGGCGACCGCCCTGGCCCGGCTCGGCCTGCGCACCTCGCTCGCCGCGGCCTTCGGCGACGACCACTACGGCGAGTACTGCTGGGACGCGCTGGAGCAGGGCGAGGGCATCGACCTCTCACCGTCCCGCACCGTCGCGGGCTGGCACTCCCCGGTCACCGTCTCCATGGCCTACGAGGGCGAGCGCACCATGGTCTCCCACGGCCACGAACCGCCCCCGGAGGAGCCCGCGCCGGACTGCCCGCCCCGCGCGCGTGCCGCGGTCGCCTCGCTGGAGCCCGGCCGACGCGCCCCCTGGATCGCCCAGGCCGCCCGCGGGGGCACCCGCATCTTCGCCGACGTCGGCTGGGACGACACCGGGGCGTGGGACCTGGCGGGCCTGCCCGACCTCGCGCACTGCGAGGCCTTCCTGCCGAACGCGGAGGAAGCCATGCGGTACACCGGCGCCGGCTGCCCCCGGGAGGCCGCCCACGCCCTCACCGAGCATGTGCCGCTCGCCGTGGTGACCCTGGGCGCGGAGGGCGCGTACGCCGTGGACCGGCGCACCGGGGAGACCGCCGAGGTCCCGGCCATCGAGGTCGAGGCGATGGACCCGACCGGCGCCGGGGACGTCTTCGTGGCCGGCTTCGTCACCGGCACGCTCGCGGGCTGGCCGCTGGCGGACCGGCTGGCCTTCGCCGGCCTGACCGCCGCGCTCTCCGTCCAGGAGTTCGGCGGCTCGCTGTCCGCGCCGGGCTGGTCCGAGATCGGCGCCTGGTGGCGCAGGGTCCAGTCCGTCGACTCCCAGGACCCGACCGCCCTGCGCCGCTACGCGTTCCTCGCCGGTCTGATCCCGGAGGAGGAGACCCCGGCCTGGCCCCTGCGGAGGGCGGTGCCGACGATCGGGTTCGGAAGATCGGCGTGACGTCCCGGGACGGCGCGGGTTCCGTGGCGGGGTGAGCCCGGGGGCGGCGCGGGTTCCGTAGCGGGGTGAGCCCCGGGACGGCGTGGGTTCATCGACGGCGCGGGCCCCCGGGTCGGCGTACGCCTCAGGTTCGCGTGAGTCCCAGGTCGGCGAGCGCACGGTCGGCTCGGGCCCGGTCTGCTGGGCCTGGTCGGCTTGCGCCCGGCCGGTACGAGCCACCCGCCGCCATGAGCACCCGGCGGCTTCGGCTCAGCGTTCCGCGGCCCGCTCCAGCACCGAGATCACCTGCTCTCGGACCACCTCCCGGGCCTCCTCCGGCAGCGACCCGACCGCCGTACCGCCCAAGGCGTCGAGGACCCTGTCCGGGCCCCCTGCGCAAGGCACGCTCTCGCTGAGGAACTCGTAGCCGTCACGGACGGCGACCCGCAGCACGCGACCGCCCTCCCCGGTCGCGTGCACGGCCGTCGCGACGACCAGCGGCGGCGGCCCGCCCGCCGCCTCGGCCACCTTGCGGTAGCCGCTGACCAGCGGTTCGTCCCAGTGCAGGCTCAGCAGCAGCGGCTTCTTGGCGAGCACCTCGGCGAGATCCGTCTCGAAGGGACCCTCCGCCGCCAGCACCCGCGCCCGGGCGTCCAGGACGAGTGCCGCGGGCAGCAGACAGCGCAGGGTGCTGCCGACGACGTTCCCGCCGACCGTGGCGGTCCGCCGCACCGCCCCCGTGCCGATGCCCGACGCGGCCCGGTGCAGCACCTCCGGCACCCGCTCGTCGATCCGGTGCAGCAGGACCGCCGCCCCGACCTCACCGGCCCCGAGGACGTTCGCCTCCGGGACCTCGCGCAGCGACACGGCCTGCTCGGGGAAGCCGTCGCGTTGCCAGGCGGCCCACACCAGCGTCGCGCCGCCGACGGGTATCGCCCCGTCGGTCAGACACTCCTGTGCCTCGGGCAGGGTCGTGGGCAGACGCAACAGCACGGGCTTCCCGCTTTCTCCGTCGGACGGTCGACCAGCCAGGTTCTTCGAACACACGCGTGGCAGCGACGCATTCTTCCCGGGAGCGCGGGGGAGCATGCAGGGCTCACCGCGGCAACCCGGGCGCTTGGGCCATCGAAAAGCCCTACGGCGTTGTCGGTGCACCGTCGTACCCTTGGAACCGCGAGGCCGCCTTCCACGGTGCGGCCCTGACGAGGAGGAACCGCAGGCCTTAAGCGCCGGCCCATGACTCAGACACCCACAGGTCACACCCCCGCGCAGGGGCAGGCGAGAGCACAGTTCACCGTCCCCGCCCAGCACCCCATGGTTTCGGTCCTGGGGTCCGGAGACTCCCTGCTGCGCGTGATCGAGAAGGCCTTCCCGGCGGCCGACATCCATGTCCGGGGCAATGAGATCAGCGCGACCGGCGCGGTGGCGGACGTCGCCCTCGTGCAGCGCCTGTTCGACGAGATGATGCTGGTGCTCCGCACCGGACAGCCGATGACGGAGGACGCAGTGGAACGCTCGATCGCCATGCTGCGGGCGAGCGAGAACGGGACGAGCGACGGCCAGGAGACCCCGGCCGAGGTGCTCACACAGAACATCCTGTCCTCGCGCGGCCGCACCATCCGCCCCAAGACCCTCAACCAGAAGCGGTACGTCGACGCGATCGACAAGCACACGATCGTCTTCGGCATCGGCCCCGCCGGTACCGGAAAGACCTACCTCGCCATGGCCAAGGCGGTCCAGGCCCTCCAGTCCAAGCAGGTCAACCGCATCATCCTGACCCGCCCGGCGGTGGAGGCGGGAGAGCGGCTCGGCTTCCTGCCCGGCACGCTGTACGAGAAGATCGACCCGTACCTGCGCCCGCTGTACGACGCCCTGCACGACATGCTGGACCCGGACTCGATCCCGAAGCTGATGGCTTCGGGGGTGATCGAGGTGGCCCCGCTGGCATATATGAGGGGTCGCACCCTCAATGATGCTTTTATCATCCTGGACGAGGCCCAGAACACGAGCCCCGAGCAGATGAAGATGTTCCTCACCCGGCTCGGGTTCGAGTCGAAGATCGTCATCACCGGTGACGTGACGCAGGTCGACCTGCCCAACGGGACCAAGTCGGGGCTGCGGCAGGTGCAGGACATCCTGGAGGGTGTGGAGGACGTGCACTTCTCCCGCCTGTCGTCCCAGGACGTCGTACGGCACAAGCTGGTCGGCCGTATCGTCGACGCGTACGAGAAGTACGACAGCCAGAACGGTACGGAGAACGGCACCCACAAGGGCGGCCGGACCAAGCGGAAGTAGACAAGCCAGCACCATGTCGATCGACGTCAACAACGAGTCCGGAACCGAGGTCGACGAGCAGGCGATCCTCGACATCGCCCGCTACGCCCTCGCCCGGATGCGCATCCACCCGCTCTCCGAGCTCTCGGTGATCGTCGTGGACGAGGATGCCATGGAGCAGCTGCACATCCAGTGGATGGACCTGCCGGGGCCCACCGACGTCATGTCGTTCCCGATGGACGAGCTCCGGCCGCCCAGCAAGGACGACGACGAGCCCCCGCAGGGCCTCCTCGGCGACATCGTGCTGTGTCCCGAGGTCGCCAAGAAGCAGGGCGAGGAGGCCGAGACGCAGCACTCCATGGACGAGGAGCTCCAGCTCCTCACCGTCCACGGCGTGCTGCACCTGCTCGGCTACGACCACGAGGAGCCCGACGAGAAGGCCGAGATGTTCGGCCTCCAGGCGGCCATCGTGGACGGCTGGCGGCAGGAGAAGGGGCTCACCGGCCCGTCCCCCGCGCCGACCGTCTCATGAGCCTGCCCCTCGTCTCGGGCGCGATCGCCCTGGTCGTCGTCGCGTGGCTCGCCGCCTGCGCGGAGGCGGGCCTCGCGCGCGTCTCCAGCTTCCGCGCCGAGGAAGCCGTACGGAACGGGCGGCGGGGCAGCGCCAAGCTCGCGCAGATCGCCGCCGACCCGACCCGCTATCTCAACGTGGCGTTGCTGGTGCGCGTCGCCTGCGAGATGGCGGCGGCCGCCCTGGTCACCTACGCCTGCCTCCAGGAGTTCCCGGGCACCACCCGGGCCCTGCTGGTCGCGATCGGTGTCATGGTGCTCGTGTCGTACGTCGCCGTCGGCGTCTCCCCGCGGACCATCGGGCGCCAGCATCCCCTCAACACGGCGACCGCGGCCGCGTACATCCTGCTGCCGCTGGCCCGGATCATGGGCCCGATCCCGTCGTTGCTGATTCTCATCGGCAACGCGCTCACCCCCGGCAAGGGCTTCCGCCGGGGCCCGTTCGCCTCCGAGGCGGAGCTGCGCGCGCTGGTCGACCTCGCCGAGAAGGAGTCCCTGATCGAGGACGACGAGCGCCGGATGGTGCACTCGGTCTTCGAGCTGGGCGACACGCTCGTCCGTGAGGTCATGGTGCCGCGCACCGATCTCGTCGTCATCGAGCGGTACAAGACGATCCGTCAGGCGCTGACCCTGGCCCTCAGGTCCGGCTTCTCGCGCATACCCGTCACCGGGGAGAGCGAGGACGACGTCGTGGGGATCGTGTACCTGAAGGACCTGGTCCGCAAGACGCACATCAGCCGGGACGCCGAGTCCGAGCTGGTCTCCACCGCCATGCGGCCCGCCGCCTTCGTGCCCGACACCAAGAACGCCGGTGACCTGCTGCGCGAGATGCAGCAGGACCGCAACCACGTGGCGGTCGTCATCGACGAGTACGGCGGCACGGCCGGCATCGTCACCATCGAGGACATCCTCGAGGAGATCGTCGGCGAGATCACCGACGAGTACGACCGTGAACTCCCGCCGGTGGAGGACCTCGGCGAGGACCGCTTCCGGGTCACCGCCCGCCTCGACATCACCGACCTCGGCGAGCTGTACGGGCTGGACGAGTACGACGACGAGGACGTGGAGACGGTCGGCGGGCTGCTCGCGAAGGCGCTGGGGCGGGTGCCCATCGCCGGGGCGTCCGCGGTCGTGGAGCTGCCCGACGGCCGCTCGTTGCGGCTCACCGCGGAGGCCGCCGCCGGCCGCCGGAACAAGATCGTGACCGTGCTGGTGGAGCCGGTGGCCGCCCTCGAACCCGCCGAGGCGGAGAAGGAGTCCGAGTGACCGCCGAGGAACTGCGCTCCCTGTGCCTGTCGTTCAACGCGGCGGTGGAGGACTTCCCGTTCAGTCCGGAGATCTCGGTCTTCAAGGTGCTCGGCAAGATGTTCGCCCTGAGCTGGATCGACGCACGTCCCCTGAAGGTCAACCTCAAGTGCGACCCCGAGGACGCGATCCGGCTCCGCGCCGACCATCCCGGGCTGATCATCCCCGGCTACCACATGAACAAGCGCCACTGGAACACCGTCACCGTCGACGGCGAACTCCCGGACCGGCTGGTCCGGGAGCTCGTCGAGGACTCGTACGACCTGGTGGTGGCCGGTCTACCGCGCGCCGAGCGGCTGCGTCTCGACCGCCCCTGAGCGCACCCGCAGCCCCACCGCGACCAGCACCGCCGCCGCCAGCACCAGCACCGCGTCCAGGGCGAGGACCGTGTGGACGCCGGTCAGCAGGTCGGGGGAGGTGGTGGCGAGGACGCCGAGCAGCGGGATGCCGACGGTGATGCCGACCTGCTGGGTGGAGGTGACCAGGCCGGTGGCCAGGCCCTGCTCCTCGTCGGGGACGCCGGAGGTGACCGTGATGCCGTACGAGATGATCGCGCCCAGGTGGCACATGCTGGCCAGGGAGACGGCGGCCGTGGCGAGCCAGACCGACCAGTCCCCGGTGCCCAGGCCCAGCAGGGCGGCGATCAGGGCGCCCTGGCCGACGAGCGAGCCGACCAGGGTACGGCGGGGGCCGTAGCGGCCGATGACCCTGGGGGCGTAGATGCCGGCCACCGCCGACAGGACGCCCTGGACGCCGAAGACCAGGCCGGTCTCGAAGGCGGACAGGTGCAGGACCTCCTGGAGGTAGAGGGTCAGCACGAACACGACCGTCGACATCATCGAGAAGGTGACCAGGCCGCCGATGTTGCCCCACGCCACCGTGCGGCGGCGCAGCATCGGCAGGGACACCAGGGGCTGTGCGGTGCGGGACTCGACCGTGACGAAGGCGGCGAGCAGCAGCAGGCCCGCGATCAGGGTGACCACGACGTCGGCGCGGCCGAAACCGTGGTCGGCGGCCGTGGAGAGGGCGTAGATCAGGGCGAGCAGGGCGCCGGTGACGGTGATCGCGCCGGGCACGTCCAGGCGGGGGCGGTCCGGGGTGCGGGACTCCTTCAGCAGGACGGGCGCCAGCGGGAGCACGATCAGGGCGAACAGGGTGAGCAGGCCCATGGTGGAGCGCCAGCCGAAGGTGTCGGTGAGGGTGCCGCCGGCCACCATGCCGACGGTGAAGCCGAGCGAGAGCAGGGTTCCGGAGATGCCCAGGGCGCGGTCGCGGGCCGGGCCCTCCGGGAAGGTCGTGGTCAGCAGGGACATCCCGGTCGGCACGATCGCCGCCGCGCCGAGCCCCTGGAGGGCGCGGCCGGTGAGGAAGGACGCCGGGTCCCATGCGACGGTCGCGAGGACGGAGGCCGCGCCGAACACGGCGAGGCCCGTGAGGAACAGCCTCCTGCGGCCGAAGAGGTCGCCGACCCGGCCGAACAGGAGCAGGAAGCCGCCGGAGGGCAGCGCGAACGCGGTGACCGCCCACTGGAGCGCGGAGCGGCTCATGCCGAGGTCCGTGCCGAGGACGGGCAGGGCGACGTTCAGGACGGAGAAGTCCAGCGCCACCATGAACTGGGCGGCGCACAGGACGAAAAGGACGAACTTGTCGCGCGTCGACAACCGGGGGGTGTCGAGGGCGCCGGGGACGGGATTGGTGGTGTCGATCGCCATGGGCAAGAGCCTGCGGCCGCCGGAATAGCCTTGGGGAGCCGGAAGTTGTGCTGGTGGTGGCACCACCAGGCTGAGTCGAGGGGGACGTGTGCCCGAGGTCGTACCCAAGAGTGAGCGCCACCGTGAGCTGCGCGAGTTCCTGATGAGCCGGCGGGCCCGGGTCTCGCCCGCCGAGGCCGGTCTGCCGGACGGCGGGGCGCGGCGCCGCACCCCGGGTCTGCGGCGCGAGGAGGTCGCGGTGCTCGCGGGCGTGGGGGCCTCCTGGTACCAGTGGCTGGAGCAGGGCCGGGACATCTCGGTCTCCCCGCAGGTCCTCGACTCCGTGGGGCGGGTGCTGCGGCTCAGCAACGCCGAGCGGCGGCATCTGTACGTCCTGGCCGGGCTGAACCCGCCCGCGCCCGAGCCGGCCGCCGACCACGGCTGCGAGGGGATGCGGCGGCTGATCGACACGTGGATGCCGTACCCGGCGCACATCATGGACGCGTACTACAACTGCGTGCTGTACAACGACGCGGCCGGCTGGGTGCTGGGCATGCGGCCGGAGAACACCCAGAACTGTCTCGTGGACTTCTTCACCGACCCGCTGTACCGGTCGCGTTCGCACAGCTGGGAACAGAACGCGCGGACCGTCGTCGCCCAGTTCCGGGCGGCTTCCTCGGCGCGGCCGGACGACGAGGGGTACCAGGAGGTGCTGGCCCGGGTCATGGCGGCGAGCGCCGAGTTCGCCGCGCTGTGGGAGCGGCGGGACATCGAGGACGCCGGGGTGATCCGCAAGGAGCTCGACCATCCGCTGGTCGGGCTGCTGTGCGTGGAGTCCACGGCGCTGAAGGTGCCGGCCCGTTCCGATCTGACGGTCGTCCTGCACACCCCGCTGGACGAGGCGAACACCGCCGCCAAGCTGGAGTGGCTGGCCTCACCGGAGGGGCGGCGCGGGGCGATGTACCCCGTGGCGGGATGACCGGGGGCCCGGTTCGTATGCTCCTGTCATGACCGACAACAGTGCGCTTGACCCCGAGGACCGCAAGATCGTCACCCTGGCCCGTTCGGCGCGGGCCCGGAACGGAGTGCCGGAGGGGGCGGCCGTACGGGACGACACCGGGCGGACGTATGTGGCCGCGACGGTGGAGCTCGACTCGTTGCGGCTGAGCGCGTTGCGGACCGCGGTGGCCATGGCCGTGGCGTCCGGGGCGAAGTCCCTGGAGGCGGCCGCGGTGGTGACGGATGCGGAATCGGCCTCCGAGCAGGACCTGGCCGCGGTCCGGGATCTGGGCGGGCCCGGGACCCCGGTGCTGGTGGCGGGCGCCGACGGGACGGTGCGGAGTACCGTCACCGTCGGCTGATACCACCGGTAACACTTGGCCGGATTTCCCGCTTGCCGGTCCCCCTTCCCTCGCGCATCAATGGAACCGGGAATTCCGACGGACCGTCAGATCCCGGCCCGCGAGGCGTCCCGCACCACGCCCGCGCAGGCCGGCCGTCGGACCGCACCTCCCCGTCCGTCCCCACATGGCAGTCCCCACGGGAAGGGAACCGGATTCCAATGAACGGCACACGCATCAGTACCGGTGCGGCACTGGTGGTCGGAGCGCTCGCGGCCGCCGGGCTCGCGTTCGCACCCGCCGCCCTCGCTGTCACCCCGGACACCGCGACCATCAACGCCGACTGCGGCATGTTCGGCAGCGGCCAGGCCACCCTCACCGCGACGCAGGACGGCACCGCCGCCACCGTCACCGTCACCTCGGCGATCAACGCCCCGCTCCCGCTCTCCGAGGACTCGATCGCCTCGACCCTGACGTTCGTGAACGCGAACGGCACCACTACCACCTTCAGCGGCACGGAGAACCCCGCCATCGCCACCGGCGACCCCGTGACCGTCGGCCCGCTCAGCGGCACCGTGAACCCCGGCGACAGCCTCGAGTCGTACGGCGGTTCGCTCCAGATCGTCGTCTTCGGCATCACCGTGACCTGCTCGGCGACCGGTCCGCAGGCGCCCGGTCCGTTCGTGTTCGACTGACCCCGTACCGGAGCGCTCGAGTCAAGTGCCTCAGTTGCCGCAGGAACTGACATGTCGTCAGGTTTCTGCGGCAACTCCATTGACTTCTCACGCGATCCACACATCAATGCCCCCTGTCGGCACAGGACTTCAGGAGCTTCCGGAGGGGGCACATCCATGGGTTCGACGACTCGAAGACGACGCCGTCTGGCGTCCTTTCTCGGGGCGACCGCGCTCGCGGTCACCGCGGGCGGCGCACTGGCCTGTCCGGCCGGTGCCGCCACCGACGTGGACTTCGCCACGCACTGCATCCCGCCCGCGGTCGCGGGCATCCCGCCGATCGACGGCACCACCACGGCCAGGATCGCCGTCGACAACACCAGCCCCAAGGTGGGCGACACCGTCACCGTGACCTACACGGTGGTCAAGCCCGCCGCCAGCAACCCCACGGCCATCGCCCTGCCGGCCGACATCATGACCCCGACCGGCAAGGTCACCCTCGGCGGCGCCCAGACCGGCGCCGTCACCGTCGCGGGCCCCAAGAAGAACGACCCGGTGCCGGGCAACGGCGCCTTCCCGTCGTTCTCCATGACCGGCACCTTCAAGGTCACCTCGCCCGGCGCGATCACCCTCTCGCCGAGCGACTACAACATCCACACCAGCTACATCCTCGAGCTGGACACCCCCTGCACGGTGATCACCCCGCCCGCCCCGGTCTCCGAGACGGTGACCGCGACGGACACCACCCCCGTCAACCAGCGGGACATCACCCTGGGTTCGGCCTCCGGCAAGCCCGGTGCCGCCGTCGCCGTCACCGGCAGCAAGTTCACCCCGGGCGCCACGGTCACCCTGGCCGGGCGGGCGGGCTCCGCCCAGACCGCGGACACCGCCACCGCGACCGCCGACTCCACGGGCGCCTTCAGCGGCTCGCTCGTCGTCAACGACAAGACGACGACCGGGATCGTGGCGTACGAGGGCAGCGCGTGGAGCGACACCAAGGGGACCGGGCCCAAGGCGTACGTCGTCATCGACGACACGCCCGTCCCGGCCGGCAGCCAGAAGATCACCACCACGGTGAAGGCCGGCACCCTGTCCATGTCCCAGGCCGGGGACACCGTCAGCCTCTCGGCGGTGGACTACGGCAAGGGCGGAGCCTCGACCGGCAACCTCAACCAGGTCACGGTCAAGGACTTCCGTGGCGGCCCCGCCGGCTGGTCCCTCACCGGCAAGGTCACCGACTTCACCGGACCCGGCGCCAAGATCGACGCCGGTGCGCTGAGCTGGAGTCCCTCCTGCGCCACCAAGGCGGGCAGCCCGAGCACCTGCCAGGGCGGTTCCGCCGGCGCGGTCGGATCCTCGGGAGCGACGCTCGCATCCACTCCCAACGCGGCGCTCACCGGCGGTGAGTTCACCGTGGACGCCGGACTCTCCCTGAACGTACCGGCGTTCACCCCGGTCGGCACCTACTCCGGCGTGCTCACCCTCACGCTCAGCTGAACCGTACGGGCGCCCGCACCCGCCCGTCCGTCCCTCTCCACCCGTGGGGGTCCGCACCCATGCGCAAGCTGTACGTCCTCCTCCTGAGCCTGTTCCTGGCCGCCGCCGCGCCCGTGCCCGCGCACGCCGCCGACAACGGCAGCTGGTCCGTGTACCCGGCCGCCTCCCAGATCGGGGCGCGCCCCTACTTCTACCTCTCCGCCGATCCCGGGCAGAGCATCGACGACAAGGTCGTCGTCACCAACAAGACCGGCGAGCCGCTGAGTTTCCGGCTCTACGCCGCCGACGCCTACAACACCGCCCGCGACGGCGGTTTCGCCGTGCGCACGGTCGTCGAGAAGCAGCGCGGGGTGGGCGCCTGGGCGAAGCCCGCGAGGTCCCGGGTGACCGTCCCCGCCCACGGCAAGGTCACCGTGCCCTTCACCCTGTCGGTGCCCGAGGGCGCCGAACCCGGTGACCACCCGGGCGCGCTGGTGGCGCTGGACGAACGGGTCGACAAGGGCGACGGCACGGTGGCGCTCGGAGTGCAGCGGGCCGTCGCCGCGCGGATCTACCTGCGGGTCGGCGGGCCCACCGTCCCCGCGATCACCGTCGAGGACGTGCACGTCAGCCACCACCAGCCGCTGGTCCCCGGGCTGGGGGACAGCGGGGCGACGATCTCCTACACCCTGCGCAACACCGGCAACGTCACGCTGAACCCGAAGGTCGAGCTGCGGGCGACGGGGCTGTTCGGGCGGACCCTGCTGGCGCGCGACCTCGCGAGGATCCCCGGTGAGCTGCTGCCCGGGCAGCGGGTGCGGCTGAGCGAGCCGTGGCACGGGGCGCCGCAACTGGACTGGGGGGACGTGAAGTTGACGGCGAGCGCGACGGGTACTCACGAGTCGGCGAGTGCAGGTTTCTTTGCGTTGCCGTGGTTGGTGGCGGTGGTGTTGTTCGTGGCCGGTGGTGTGGGAGGGGGGCTGGCGGTACGTTTTCGGCTGCTGCGCCGTGGTGGCTTGTCGCGCCCACGCGGCGGAGCCGCACATTGACACAGCCCCGCGCCCCGATGGGGCGCCCTAAAGGGCGTCCGGACCCCGCTCGCCCGTCCGTACCCGTACGACCGTCTCCACCGGCAGCGCCCACACCTTGCCGTCGCCGATCTTGCCGGTCCGGGCGGCCTTGACGATCGCGTCGATCACCGCGTCCGCGTCGGCGTCGTCCACGACCACCTCGATACGGACCTTGGGCACCAGGTCGACCTGGTACTCGGCGCCGCGGTACACCTCGGTGTGGCCGCGCTGACGGCCGTAGCCGCTGGCCTCGGTCACGGTCAGGCCGTGGACGCCGATCTCCTGGAGCGCGGTCTTGACCTCGTCGAGGCGGTACGGCTTGACGATCGCGGTGATGAGCTTCACGTGGTCCTGGCCTTCTGGGCGGAGTGGACGGTGGACGCGCTGACCGGGGCACCGTGGCCCAGGACGCCGTGATCGTATGCGGTCTCGGCGTGCACCGTAAGGTCCAGACCGGTGTGCTCGTGCTCCTCGTCGGCCCGGAAGCCCATCACCTTGTCGATCCCCTTGCCGATGCCGTACGTCACGGCGAAGGCGTACGCCCCCACGGCGAGCACGGCCACCAGCTGCCTGCCGAGCTGGCCGAGCCCGCCGCCGTACAGCAGGCCCTCGGTGCCGCCGGTCATCGCCTTCTCGGCGAAGACCCCGATCAGCAGGGTGCCGATGACACCGCCGACCAGGTGCACACCGACGACGTCGAGCGAGTCGTCGTAGTTCAGCCTGAACTTCCAGCCCACCGCGTAGGAGCAGACGACACCGGCGGCGAGGCCGACGACCAGTGCGCCCAGCAGGGAGACCGAGCCGCAGGACGGGGTGATCGCGACCAGGCCCGCGACCGCGCCGGACGCGGCGCCGAGCGTGGTGGGGTGGCCGTCGCGCTTCTGCTCGACGAAGAGCCAGCCGAGCAGGCCGGTGCAGCCGGCGGCGAGGGTGTTGAGGAAGGCGGCCGCGGCCAGCCCGTTGGCGCCCAGCGCCGAGCCCGCGTTGAAGCCGAACCAGCCGAACCAGAGCAGGCCCGCGCCCAGGACGACCATCGGGAGGTTGTGCGGGCGCATGGCGTCCTTCTTGAAGCCCAGCCGCGGGCCGAGGACCAGCGCGAGGGCGAGACCGGAGGCGCCGGAGGTGATCTCGACCGGCAGACCTCCCGCGAAGTCGAGCGCGCCGAGCTTGTCCAGGATCCAGCCGCCCGGGCCCCACACCCAGTGCGCGACGGGAACGTATACCAGCAGCGCCCAGACGGGCACGAACACCAGCCAGGCCGCGAACTTCGCGCGGTCCGCGATCGCACCGCTGATCAGGGCCGCCGTGATGATCGCGAAGGTGAGCTGGAAGGTCGCGAAGAGGAGGGTGGGGACGGTGCCGTGCACGCTGTCGGGGCCGAGGCCCTCGAAACCGGCGTGCTCCAGGCCGCCGATCAGCCCGGCGAAGCTGTCGTCGGAGAACGCCAGGGAGTAGCCGGCGGCCAGCCACACCACCGTGACCAGGGCGATCGACACGAAGCTCATCATCAGCATGTTGAGGACGCTCTTCGTGCGGACCATGCCGCCGTAGAAGAGGGCCAGGCCCGGGGTCATCAGCAGGACGAGGGCGGTGGCGGCGAGCAGCCAGGCGGTGTCGCCGGTGTCGATGCCTTGCGCGGCGAGGGTCACGGTCGTCTCCAACGGTGTGGGGGCTCGTCAGAGGTTCACCGGCCTGCGTTTCCGGCCGGGCACGCCGGTGTTTCCGCGATGTTTCGTTGCGTGGAGGTTTCTGGAAGCTCACGGGGAGGCGGACGGTCGGGCGTCTGTACGGCGGGGCTCTGTGGATCAGGGAGAATGGGGCGCATGAGCGTTCGCAGTCAGTCATCCGAGCCGCCGGCGTCGTCGGAGGCCCCCCACCGTGCCGGCTTCGCCTGCTTCGTGGGTCGCCCCAACGCGGGCAAGTCCACCCTCACGAACGCTCTGGTCGGCCAGAAGGTCGCGATCACCGCGAACCAGCCGCAGACCACGCGGCACACGGTACGGGGGATCGTGCACCGGGAGGACGCCCAGCTGATCCTGGTCGACACCCCCGGGCTCCACAAGCCGCGCACGCTGCTGGGCGAGCGGCTCAACGACGTCGTCCGCACCACCTGGGCCGAGGTCGACGTGATCGGTTTCTGCCTGCCGGCGAACGAGAAGCTCGGTCCCGGTGACCGCTTCATCGCGAAGGAGCTGGCGTCGATCAAGAAGACGCCGAAGATCGCGATCGTCACCAAGACCGACCTCGTCGACTCCAAGGCCCTCGCCGAGCAGCTCATCGCGATCGACCAGCTGGGCAAGGAGCTGGGCTTCGAGTGGGCGGAGATCGTGCCGGTCTCGGCGGTCGCCGACAAGCAGGTGGGCCTGCTGGCCGACCTGATCGTCCCGCTGCTGCCGGAGGGCCCCGCGCTCTACCCCGAGGGCGACCTCACGGACGAGCCCGAGCAGGTCATGATCGCCGAGCTGATCCGGGAGGCCGCGCTGGAGGGCGTCCGGGACGAGCTCCCGCACTCCATCGCGGTGGTCGTCGAGGAGATGCTCCCCCGCGAGGACCGCCCCGCCGACAAGCCCCTGCTCGACATCCACGCCTTCGTCTACATCGAGCGCCCCAGCCAGAAGGGCATCATCATCGGCCCCAAGGGCAAGCGCCTGAAGGAGGTCGGCATCAAGAGCCGCAAGCAGATCGAGGCCCTCCTCGGCACACCGGTCTTCCTGGACCTGCACGTGAAGGTCGCGAAGGACTGGCAGCGGGATCCTCGGCAGCTGCGGAAGCTGGGGTTCTAGGCCCCGTCCCCCCGCGACCGGGGAGACAGGGCCTAGTAGGCCGTTTCCTGCGGGGACAGGTCCTGGAGGCCCAGCACCCTGAGCAGCTGGAGGCGTTCGTACGACTCCGTTCCCGGGCGGGCCGTGTGGACGACCAGGAGGTGGTGGTGCTCGTGGCTGAGCATCACCTCGCAGTCGAGTTCGAGCAGGCCCACCACCGGATGCAGGAACCGCTTCGTGGCCCGGTTGCGCTGGGACACCTCGTGCGCGTCCCAGAGGCGGGCGAACTCCGCGCTGGACGCCCGGAGTTCGGCCACCAGCGCGGTCGGTTCCGGATCGTCCGGGCGGGCCGCGGCCACCGCCCGCAAGGTCGCGACATGGGCGCGCGCGTGGCCCGCCACGTCCTCCTCGGGGAAGAGCGAGCGGGCGGTCGGGTCCAGGAAGAACCGGCGGGTCAGATTGCGGTCGCGACGCGGGCGGGACATCACGTCGCCCACCATCGCCTTGGCCATCGCGTTCTGCGCCAGCACCTCCCCGCAGTCGTTCACCACCTGCGCCGGGGTGTCGTGCAGCCGGTCCAGGATCAGCAGCAGCCCCGGCCGGACATGCCCCGACGCCGTCTCCCGGCGCGGCGGCTCCTCCCCGGCCAGGTGGAACAGATGGTCCCGCTCCACGTCGGTCAGACGCAGCGCCCGGGCCAGCGCCGTCAGCATCTGACGGGACGGCCGCGGCCCACGTGACTGCTCCAGCCGCGTGTAGTAGTCCACCGACATCCCCGCCAGCTGCGCCACCTCCTCGCGCCGCAGCCCCGGCGTACGGCGGCGCGCCCCGGCCGTGAGGCCCACGTCGGAGGGGTCCAGGCGGGCGCGGCCACGGCGCAGGAAGTCGGCGAGTTCGGCTCGGTTCACCCCTCCAGCCTGCGCCACCGCGCCCGGCTTATCCAGGGACTGCCGATCCCCCGATCGAGAGGTCTCTCCCGGTACGCGCCCGGCCGTTCCACGCTGGTCCGGACGAGAGGAGCAGAACATGCTGACATTGGTGACAGGTACGACGGGACAGGTCGGCCGGCGCTTCGTCCCGAGGCTGCTGGCCCAGTCCCGGCCGGGGGAGCGCGTGCGCGTCCTGGTACGGGACGCCTCGCGCGGTGAGCCCTTCGCCGAACTCGGCGCCGAGGTCGTCACAGGGGATCTGCGGGACGCCGACGCGCTCGGCAAGGCCGTCGCCGGCGTCGACGCGGTCGTGAACGTCGCCGCGGCCTTCCGGGGCGTACCCGACGAGGAGGCGTGGGCCGTCAACCGGGACGCGGCGGTGGAACTGGGCCGTGCCGCGGCGGCCGCGGGTGTCGAGCGGTTCGTGCAGGTCAGCACCGGTCTGGTGTACGGCACCGGACGGGGCCGGCCGGTCACCGAGGACGACGAGAGCCGGCCCGGCGGGTCCATGTGGGGCGCCTACCCCGCGTCCAAGGCGGAGGCCGAGCGGTCGCTGCTGGCGATGGAGGGGCTCGACGTGCGGATCGCGCGGCTGCCGTTCGTCTACGGCGAGGGGGATCCGCATCTCGCGCAGTCCCTGATGTGGGCGAAGAACTGGTCCTCGGCGCAGCGGTTGCACATGGGGCACCATGCGGATGTGGCACAGGGGCTGCTGCGGGTTCTTCACACGCCGGGGATCTCGGGACGGGTCTACAACATCGCCGACGACGCTCCTGTGACGGCGGTCGAGTTGCACCAGCTCAACGGGGCGGAGATTCCGGGGGAGTTGTACGAGCGGGTGGATCCGGATCCGTGGCTGGTGATCATGTCGACGGAGCGGATTCGGCGGGAGCTGGGGTATCGGCCGGTGTATCCGTCTGTTTATGCGGCGCGGGAGGCGGGGGCGCTGTGAAGTATGGGCCGGTTGTCGTCTGCCGGTCCGGTGGGGGCTGGTCGCGCCCACGCGGCGGAGCCGCACATCGATACAGCCCCGCGCCCCTAAAAGCCTCTAGTCGACGCTCCTTATACGGTCCACCAGCACCGCCCCCGCCAAGCCCACCACCGCCGCCACCCAGTACAGGACCCTGTACCCCCCTAGGTGCGTCACGATCGGTGCTGCCAAGGCCGGGGCCGCGACCTGCGGCAGGGAGTTCGCCACGTTGATGATGCCCAGGTCCTTTCCGCGGTCCAGGGCCGTCGGGAGGACGTCCGTCATCAGGGCGAAGTCGACCGACATGAACACCCCCAGCCCGACCCCGAGCAGGGCCGCCACGACGATCGCGCCGGGCCAGGTCTGCCAGACGGCCAACAGCCCCGTGGCCACCGCCATCAGCACGCCGGACCAGCGCACGAACGGCTTGCGGCGGCCCACGCGGTCGGACCAGATGCCGCCCACCACGACCGTGGCCAGCAGCGCCACGCTGTCCACCGCGGTGAGGATCAGGACACCCTGCTCGGGGTCGTGGTGGTGGAGCTGGTCCCGCAGGTAGTAGAGGAGGTAGAGGATCACCAGCGCGTTGCTGAGGTTGATCAGGAAGCGGGTCAGCCAGGCCCACGCGAAGTCGGGGTGGCGGCGCGGACTCAGCCAGAAGCCGCGCACGAACGCCCTCCAGGACCAGGGCGGCCGGTCCGCGGCCGGCAGTCTCAGGTCCCGGTGGCGCAGCACGTACGGCAGCACCCCCGCGACCGTGAACACCGCGCACGCCGCATAGCCCGCCGCGATCCCGCCGGCCGCCGTCGCGAGGCCCGTGCCGACGACCGCGCCAAGGATCTGGGCCGCCCCGATCCAGCCGCCCACCACGCCCCGCTGGAGGCGCGGCACCCGGTCCGGCACCGCCGCCGTGACCGCCGCGAAGGCCGCGTTCAGGGTCAGCTGGACCAGGCACCAGGCGAACGCCATGAGCCAGAGCCCGTGCGCGCCCGCGAGCAGCAGCAACGACAGCGCGCCGCCCGCGGCCCCGGCCACGATCCAGGGGCTGCGGCGGCCCCAGCGGGACGCGGTGCGGTCGGACAGGGCGCCGAACAGCGGGTTCGCCGCCAGCGACACCACCGCGCCCACCCCCGTCACCCAGGCCAGCAGCGTCTCCTTCGACATGCCGGTGCCGGGCGCGAAGTCCTCCGCCTGGCGGGCCAGCAGGATCTGGAGCGGGCCGTACCAGCCCACCCAGATCGCCACGTTGGCGAGCGAGAGGGAGGCCGTCCAGCCCTTGCCGACCCGCTCCACCGGCTCCGCGAGGGCTTGGCTCACCTCTGGGCCCGGAGCAGGTCCCGGTACCAGCCGTACGACGCCTTCGGGGTCCTCGCGAGCGTCTCGAAGTCGACGTGCACCAGGCCGAACCTGCGCGCGTACCCCTCGGCCCACTCGAAGTTGTCCAGCAGCGACCACACGAAGTACCCGCGCACGTCCACCCCCGCCTCGACCGCCTTGTGCAGGGCGCGGACGTGGCTGTCCAGGTAGGCGATCCGGTCCTGGTCGTCGACGCCCTCGTAGGAGCAGCCGTTCTCGGTGACGACGACGGGTGGCAGGCGGTCGCCGTAGCGCTCGTGGAAGGTCGTGAGGAGTTCGGTGAGGCCCTCCGGGACCACCGGCCAGCCGAAGTCCGTGACCGGGACGCCCTCGATCTGCTCGACGGAGAAGGGGAGTTCGGCGGGGATGGTCAGTCCGCCGAACTCGACGTCCTCGCCCTTCGGGGCGCCCACGCGGGTCGGGGCGTAGTAGTTGACGCCGTAGAAGTCGAGCGGCTCGGAGATGACCTTGAGGTCCGCCGCCACGTCACCCGGCATCAAGTCGCCCAGCCCGGACGGGTATTCGCCCAGCAGGAGCGGCTCCGCGAACAGCCGGTTCAGCAGCAGGTCGTAGAAGTCCGCCGCCTCCACGTCGGGCTGGTCCCGGGAGGCCGCCCAGGTCGGTCCGTGCGAGTTGGCGATCCCGATGTCCGTCGCACCGGCCGCGCGCAGCGCCTGCACGGCCAGGCCGTGGCCCAGGAGCTGGTGGTGGGCCACGGGCAGCGCGTCGAACATCAGCTGCTTGCCGGGGGCGTGGGCGCCGATCGCGTGCCCGAACAGGGTGTGCTCGGCGGGCTCGTTGAGGGTGATCCACCGGTCGACGCGGTCGCCGAGACGGTCGGCCACGAGGGACACGTACTCGGCGAACCGGGACGCGGTGTCCCGCTCCAGCCAGCCGCCCCTCTCCTCCAGCGCCACCGGCAGGTCCCAGTGGAAGAGGGTCGGGACCGGACGTACGCCCGCCGCGACCAGTTCGTCCACGAGACGGTCGTAGAAGTCGAGGCCCTTGTCCGTGCGCACCCGCGGCCAGGAGACCGAGAAGCGGTACGCGTCCACGCCCAGCCCCGCCAGCAGGGAGACGTCCTCGCGGTAGCGGTGGTAGTGGTCGCAGGCCACCTCCGCCGTCGAGCCGTCCTTCACCCGGCCCGGTTCGGCCGTGAACGTGTCCCACACGGACCGCTCGCGCTCGTCCGTCGCGCCCTCGATCTGGTGGGCCGAGGTCGAGACGCCCCACAGGAAGCCGTCGGGGAACCGGGGGATCGCATGCTCTTCAGTCGCCATGCGCCGGATCATGGGTACTGGCGGGTAGGGAAGTCAACGGGCAAGCGGGAACTGCCAGTTAGGCGCCTTCTTTGAGCACCTTCGAGATCAGTTCGCGCTGCTCCTCCGTCAGCCGGGGATCGGCCGCGTACACCGTCCTGCCGTCCACGGTGATCTCGTAGCTGAAGCCGTCCGGGACGCCGACCGGGCGGGTGTCGCGGCCGGCGGCGAGTGCCTTCTCGGCAAGGGCCTGCCACTCGTGGGCATCGGGCCGCCCGGAGGTGTCGACCTCCTTGTGCCGCTCGATGCCCGCGAACCCGCCCGTGCGCCTCACGTGAATACGCATGGGTCCCTGTCTAGTACGGATGCCGCGCTATGTCGCGCACGGACTCACAGGATCCGCACCCCGACCTGCTCCCAGGCCTTCGACACGGCCTGGAGTTCCTCGCCGCCGTCGCCGAAGCGCTCGCGGGCGGCCTTGACGGTGAGCCCCGCGAAGTCGTTGAACAGGGCGCGGTCGGAGAGCTCCCCGCCGGTCAGGACGTCGTACCAGATCTGGCCCGCGCGCTCCCAGGCGTGGCCGCCGAGGGCGTTCGCGACCAGGTAGAAGGCGTGGTTGGGGATGCCGGAGTTGATGTGCACGCCGCCGTTGTCGCGGCCGGTGCGGACGTAGTCGTCCATCGTCGCGGGCTGCGGGTCCTTGCCGAGCACGTCGTCGTCGTACGCGGTGCCCGGCTCCTTCATGGACCGCAGGGCCTTGCCGGTGACACTGGGGGCGAGGAGCCCGGCGCCGATCAGCCAGTCGGCCTCGGCGGCGGTCTGGCCGAGCGTGTACTGCTTGATGAGCGAGCCGAAGACGTCGGACATCGACTCGTTGAGGGCGCCCGACTGGCCGTAGTACGTGAGGTTCGCCGTGTACTGGGTGACGCCGTGGGTGAGTTCGTGGCCGATGACGTCGATCGGGAGGGTGAAGTCGAGGAAGATCTCGCCGTCGCCGTCGCCGAACACCATCTGCTCGCCGTTCCAGAAGGCGTTGTTGTAGTTCTCGTCGAAGTGCACGGTCGCGTCGAGCGGGAGGCCGTCGCCGTCGATGGAGTGGCGGGCGTACGCCTTCAGGTAGAGGTCGAAGGTGGCGCCGAGACCGGCGTAGGCGCGGTTGACGGTGGCGTCCTGGCCGGGTTCGGAGCCCTCGGCGCGGACCTCGGTGCCGGGCAGGGCGCTGCCGTGGCCGGCGTCGTAGATCGTCCGCAGCGGCTGGTCCGACGGGGCCTTCGCCGTCGGTGCGGCCGCGAGGCCGAACTCGGTGGTCACGCGGCGCCGGCCGCGCAGTTCGCTGTCGCGCATCAACGTCTGCTGCGCGGGACCGGAGAGTGCGGGGTCGTCGTTACGGGCCAGTTTGTCCAGGACGTGTGGCGGTACGACGGTGCAGAAGACGGGCTCGAAGCCCCCGTTGGTCGTCATGTCCGGCACCCTTGCACTGCGTTATGTGCTTGTCACTAGGTGCAACCATGATTGGTGAAATGTAGGGATACGGAGGCCCGTCGTCAGTCGCTCTGTGCTACCGGGTCGGCTGTGGGTCCCGCATACTGATACGGAACCGCCCATCCGGATCGGCTCGGCTAGAGTGGCTCGCATCATGCGTTTCGGGCTGCTTCTTCTTAGCTGCCGCGGCGAGGGCCTGTAGTCCAGGTCGACTCCCTCCCCGCGGAGCTTCGTGTTGCGTGTCGGCCGTCCTTTCCGGACATCCCTAGGAGCCCCGCAATCATGGCGAACCGCCAGCAGCCCAGTTCCATGCCGATCCACAAGTACGGCCGGTACGAGCAGGTCGACATCCCGGACCGCACCTGGCCGGACAACCGGATCACCGTCGCCCCCCGCTGGCTCTCCACCGACCTGCGCGACGGCAACCAGTCCCTGATCGATCCGATGTCGCCCGAGCGCAAGCGCCGGATGTTCGACCAGCTGGTCAAGATGGGCTACAAGGAGATCGAGGTCGGCTTCCCGGCGTCGGGCCAGACGGACTTCGACTTCGTACGGTCGATCATCGAGGAGCCGGGCGTGATCCCGGACGACGTGACGATCTCCGTACTGACCCAGGCCCGCGAGGACCTGATCGAGCGGACCGTGGAGTCCCTGAAGGGCGCCAAGCGGGCCACCGTCCACCTGTACAACGCCACCGCGCCGGTCTTCCGCCGGGTCGTCTTCCGGGGCTCCAAGGACGACATCAAGCAGATCGCCGTCGACGGCACCCGCCTGGTCATGGAGTACGCGGAGAAGCTGCTGGGCCCGGAGACCGAGTTCGGCTACCAGTACTCCCCGGAGATCTTCACCGACACCGAGCTGGACTTCGCGCTGGAGGTCTGCGAGGCGGTGATGGACGTCTACCAGCCGGGCCCGGGCCGCGAGATCATCCTCAACCTGCCCGCCACGGTGGAGCGTTCGACCCCGTCCACGCACGCGGACCGCTTCGAGTGGATGCACCGCAACCTGTCCCGCCGCGAGTACGTGTGCATCTCGATCCACCCGCACAACGACCGCGGCACCGCCGTCGCCGCCGCCGAGCTGGCCCTGATGGCCGGCGCCGACCGCGTCGAGGGCTGTCTGTTCGGACAGGGCGAGCGCACCGGCAACGTCGACCTGGTCACCCTGGGCATGAACCTGTTCTCGCAGGGCGTCGACCCGCAGATCGACTTCTCCGACATCGACGAGATCCGTCGCACGTGGGAGTACTGCAACCAGATGGAGGTCCACCCGCGCCACCCGTACGTGGGCGACCTGGTCTACACGTCCTTCTCCGGCTCCCACCAGGACGCCATCAAGAAGGGCTTCGACGCGATGGAGGCCGACGCGGCCGCCAAGGGCGTCACCGTCGACGACATCGAGTGGGCGGTGCCCTACCTGCCGATCGACCCGAAGGACGTCGGCCGCTCCTACGAGGCCGTGATCCGGGTCAACTCGCAGTCCGGCAAGGGCGGGATCGCGTACGTCCTGAAGAACGACCACAAGCTGGACCTGCCGCGCCGGATGCAGATCGAGTTCTCGAAGATCATCCAGGCGAAGACGGACGCCGAGGGCGGCGAGGTCACCGGCTCGGACATCTGGGCGGTCTTCCAGGACGAGTACCTGCCGAACCCCGGGAACCCCTGGGGCCGTATCCAGGTCAGGAACGGCCAGTCGACCACGGACACCGACGGCGTGGACACGCTGAAGGTGGAGGCCACGGTCGACGGCGTCGACACCGTCCTGACCGGCTCCGGCAACGGTCCGATCTCCGCCTTCTTCGACGCGCTGGCGAAGGTCGGCATCGACGCCCGGCTCCTGGACTACCAGGAGCACACGATGAGCGAGGGCGCCTCCGCGCAGGCCGCCTCCTACATCGAATGCGCGATCGACGGCAAGGTTCTGTGGGGAATCGGCATCGACGCGAACACGACGCGTGCGTCGCTCAAGGCGGTCGTCTCGGCCGTCAACCGAGCCGCTCGATAATCCGCCTGACCGGGGGTTTTGGGGCCTTGATCGCTGTATACGGCGATCAAGGCCCCGTTGTTTATCGGCCATCGGCGCGTGGAGGTCACGAGCAGGTATCGTCCGAGGTGCTGACGCCGCCTCCCTCATGTGGCTAACATCACGCAAGCGCGGCGATGTTGCCGCGGCGTTACGGAGGTGCTGACGTGCTGCCTGGACGGGGACGAAACGGCCATGCCGACAGGCCTGCGCGCCTCCTGGGCACCCGTACCGCGTGGACGACCGTCGGAGACGGCGAGTTCTTCTGCCCCGGGTGCGGAGGGGACCGCAACTACCAGCGCCTCTCGGGCCGCCGCCGCCTGACGCTGCTGGGCGTCCCGGTCCTGCCGCGCGGCGACACCGGCCCGGTGGTGGAATGCGCGGCCTGCCGGGACCACTTCGGCACGGACGTCCTCGACCACCCCACCACGACCCGCTTCTCGGCGATGCTCCGCGACGCCGTCCACACCGTCGCCCTCGGGGTCCTCACGGCGGGCGGCACCTGCTCCCGCAGCTCGCTCGAGGCCGCGGCCGGCACGGTCCGCGCGGCCGGCTTCGAGGACTGCACGGAGGACCAGCTGGAGACCCTGGTCGAGGCCCTCGCCGAGGACACCGGCGGCGTCTACGACCGCCCCTGCGGAGCGGGCCTCGCCATAGAGCTCCACGAGGCCCTGGACCCCCTCGCCCCGCACCTCGCCCCGGCGGGCCGCGAATCGATCCTCCTCCAGGCGGCCCGCATCGCCCTGGCGGACGGCCCCTACACCCCGGCGGAACGCGACGCCCTCTCGACGATCGGCACGGCACTGACGATCTGCGCGGACGACGTCACGAGACTGCTGGCAGCGGCGAGGACCCCGTCCTGATACTCCCCGGGGAGTAGTCGGCCTCCCGGGTCTCCCCGGGCAGTAGCCGCCAACTCGCCCTCCCGTCCGACGAACACGCCCCTTTGCGGCGGAAGTCTGGAAGCGACTCAGACGTCCGACCGGAAGGAGGCCCGTTGATGGGGGCCGTAGAGAAGAGTGCGCGGCGGCGGGCCGTGCCCTGGCTGGTGCTGGGGCTGTGGATCGTCATCATGGTGGCCGTGTCGCCGTTCGCCGCCAAGCTCGCCGATGTGCAGCGGGACCGGGCCGTGGACTACCTGCCGGCGAGCGCCGACTCGACGCAGGTCGCGAAGGTCCAGGAGCGGCTGCCCGGGGGCGAGGCCACCGAGATGGTCGTCGTCTACCACCGGGACGGCGGGCTGACGGCCGCCGACCGGGCCACCGCCGCCCGGCAGATCGGGCGGATCGCCGACGCGCACACGCTCACCGCCGAGCCGCGGGGCATTCCGTCCAAGGACGGGACCACCGTGATGTACCCCGTCGCCAGCACCGAGCCGGGCAGCGACGAGAAGGCCCGCGACCGGCTCGTCAACGAGGTGCGGAGCGTCGCGAAGGGCGAGGACGGGCTCGGCGTCGACGTCGGCGGGGAAGGAGCCCTCGCCACCGACGCCGGCGAGGTCTACGACTCGCTCGGCGGGCCGCTGCTCTACACCACCGCCGGGGTCGTCGCCCTGCTGCTGATCCTCATCTACCGCAGCCCGCTGCTGTGGCTGGTGCCGCTCGGTGTCGCGGGCATGTCGGAGTACCTGGCGCAAGGCGTGGCCTACGGGCTCAACCAGGGGTTCGGGACCTCCGTCACCGGCCAGAGCGCCGGCATCATGACCATCCTCGTGTTCGGCGCCGGCACCGACTACGCGCTGCTGCTCGTCTCCCGGTACCGGGAGGAGCTACGGCGCATCGAGCGGCCGTACGACGCCATGGTCGCCGCGCTCAAGGGCTGCGGGCCCGCCGTGCTCGCCTCCTCCGGGACCGTCGCCGCGGGACTGCTGTGCCTGCTCGCCGCCGACCTCAACAGCAGCCGCGGAATGGGCCCGTTGGGCACGGTCGGGGTGCTGGTCGCCCTTGCCGCGATGATGACGCTGCTGCCCGCGGTCCTCGTGCTGCTCGGCCGCCGGGTCTTCTGGCCCCTGGTGCCCCGCTACGGCAGCACCCCCAAGGCCCGCCGGTCGCTGTTCGCCGCGATGGGCAGCTCCGCCGGGCGGCGGCCGCTCACCGTGCTGGCCGGCGGGGCCGTGCTGCTCGGGGCGCTCGCGCTGGGCGTGCTGAACCTGCCCGGCAGCCTCAAGCAGGAGGACTCGTTCACCACCAGGCCCGACGCCGTCGCCGCCATGCGGACGCTCGCCGCGGCCTACCCGGAGCAGGGCACGCAGCCCATCGCCGTCATCACCCCGGCCGACCGCGCCGACGCCACCCTCGCCGCGATCCGCGGCACCCGGGGCGTCGACAGCGCGCAGAAGGGACGTACCGGGGACGGCTGGACCGAGATCTCCGTCACCGCCGTGAACGCCCCCGAGTCCGCCGGGGAGACCGCGACCATCAAGGCCCTGCGGGACCGGCTCGACGGCTCCTACGTCGGCGGGCCCAGCGCCGAGCAGCTCGACCTGAAGGACACCAACAGCCGCGACCGGAAGATCGTCGTGCCGATCGTCCTCGTCTCCGTGCTGCTGATCCTGATCGCCCTGCTGCGGTCCCTCGTCGCGCCGCTGATTCTGGTGGCCGCCGTGGTCGCCGTGTGGGGCGCAGCCCTCGGCATCGGCGGGCTGGTCTTCGGGCCGCTGTTCGGCTTCGAGGGCACCGACCCCGGGCTCGGGCTGCTGTCCTTCGTGTTCCTGGTCGCCCTGGGCGTCGACTACGGCATCTTCCTGATGCACCGGATGCGCGAGGAGTCCCTGGCCGGCGCCGAACCGGTCACCGCCGCGCTCACCGCGCTGCGGACCACGGGCGGGGTCATCGCCTCCGCCGGACTCGTCCTCGCGGCCACCTTCGCGGTGCTCACCAACATGCCGCTGGTCCAACTCGTCGAGCTGGGCTTCGTGATCGCGGTGGGCGTCCTCCTCGACACCTTCCTGGTGCGGACCTACCTGGTCACCAGCGCGGCCGTCGCGCTGCGGCGCAAGGTGTGGTGGCCGGGCCCGCTGTCCCGGGCGCCCGAGCCGCCGGTCCGCAACGAACCCCAGCCGGAACGCGTGTGACTAGGTCACCCCTGGGCGCCCTTCCCTCCCGGAAGGGCGCCCTCCGCCCCGAAGTCCCGGAAGATGACACCGTGCAGGAGACCACGAGGCCCCGGCTGGGCGAACGGATCATGGCGGCCGTCAACCGCGACCCGCGGACCGCCCCGCACGGCACCCGCAACGACACGCTGCTCGCCGTCGTACTGGCGGCGGCGGCCGTCGGTGCCGGCCTGTTCATCGACGACGGCCGCCGCCCGGACGCCCTCGGCTGGACGCTGCTGCTCGCCGCCCACGTGCCGCTCGTGTGGCGCCGCCGCCGTCCGCTGCTCGTGCTGGCCGCGATCGTGACGCTGATCGCGCCGTACCACGCCCTCGACAACAACCACGCGGCCCCCACCCTCGTCGCCTACGTCGCCCTCTACACGGTCGCCGTCACCGGCCGCCCCCTTCGGACCGTCCTGACGGGCGCCGCCGTGCTGAGCGTCTCGCTGAGCGTGATGCTCACCGTCAACCCCCACCGGGCCCTCGAACTGCTGGGGACCTCCGGCTGGATCATCGCCGTCCTGTTCTGCGGCATCGACGTGCGCTACTACCGCCAGTACGTGGCCTCCATCGTCGAACGGGCCGTCCGCGCCGAACGCACCCGAGAGGAGGAGGCCCGCCGCCGGGTCGCCGAGGAACGCCTGCGCATCGCCCGCGACCTGCACGACCTGCTCGCCCACAGCATCACCCTGATCGGCGTGCAGACCTCCGTCGCCGCCCACGTCCTGGCCGCCGACCCCGAGCGCCTCGACCGGAAGACCGTCGCCAAGGCCCTCGACGACATCACCGAGACCTGCCGCACCGCGCGCGGTGAACTCCGCACCACCCTGGAGGTGCTGCGCGAGCCCGGACTGCCCGACGCCCGCGGCCCGCTGCCCGGCCTCGACGGCCTGCCCGACCTCGTCGCCGCCGCCCGGCTCGCCGGCGCCCGCGTCGAGCAGGACCTGCGCGTCCGCGCCGACCCGCCGCCCGCCGTCGGCGCCGCCGCCTACCGGATCGTCCAGGAGGCCCTCACCAACGCGGTCCGGCACGCGGGTCCCCGGCCCGCCGTACGGCTGCGGCTGTACGACGAACCCGGCGCCCTACGCGTGTCGGTGGCCGACGACGGCACCGGGCCCGTCCCCGGCGGCACCCCCGGTTTCGGACTGCTCGGCATGCGGGAGCGGGCCCGCAGCGTGGGTGGCACACTCGACGCCGGACCACGGCCGGACGGCGGCTTCGAGGTGACGGCGGCGCTGCCGTTCACCCTGGGGGAGGGAACCGTATGACCATCCGCGTGCTGCTCGCCGACGACCAGACCCTGGTGCGGGCCGCGTTCGCCATGCTCGTCGCGTCGGCCCGGGACATGGAGGTCGTGGGGGAGGCGGCCGGCGGGCGGGAAGCCGTGGGCGCGGCCCGCGAGGTCCGGCCCGACCTGGTGGTGATGGACATCCGCATGCCCGACCTGGACGGCATCGAGGCGACCCGGCTCATCGCCGCCGACGAGACGCTCGCCGGAGTGCGGGTGCTCGTCCTGACCACCTACGACACCGACGAGAACATCGTCGAGGCGCTGCGGGCGGGCGCCTCGGGATTCCTGGTGAAGGACACCCGGCCGGCCGAACTCCTCGACGCGATCAGGACGGTGGCCGCCGGGGAGGCGCTGCTCTCGCCGGGGCCGACGGCCCGTCTGATCGAGCGGTTCCTGCGCACCCCCTCACCGGTCGTGACGGGCGGTCCGGAGTGCCTCTCCGACCGGGAGCGCGAAGTGCTGGCCCTGGTCGCGCGGGGCCTCAACAACACCGAGATCGCCGAGGCGTTGGGCCTCAGCCCCCTCACCGCGAAGACACACGTCAGCCGGATCATGGGCAAGCTGGGCGCCCGGGACCGGGCCCAACTGGTCATCGTGGCCTACGAGTCGGGGATGGTGACGCCTCGGACGGGGTGACCCGCGGTCGTTCGTCTACAGCAGTCCTGCCTCGGCCAGGAAGCTGCCCACCCGCTCCACCTCGTCCTCCGACAAGGGCACCTGAGGCTCCGCCGTCGCCGGGCACGCGATCACGCCCCGCAGGTGCAGCGCCGCCTTGAACGCGCCCAGCGCCGACGAGGACGCGCCCATACGGGCCGGGTCGCCCACGCCCACCATGCCGAACAGGGCGCACAGCCGCTCCTGTTCGGCCCGCGCCCCCTCCAGGTCGCCCGCGCGGAACAGCCGGTCCAGGCGGACGTACCCCTCGGGGTCGACGTTGGCGAGACCGGGCACCGCCCCGTCCGCGCCCACGGCGAGGGCCGCGTCGACGAAGGCCTCGGAGCCGGTCAGGACGCTGAAGCCGGTGATGTCGGAGCGGCCGCGGGCGCCGGCTGCGACCGTGCGGAAGCCGGCCAGGTCACCGCTGGAGTCCTTGAGCCCGGCCAGGACGCCCTCGGCGGCCAGATCCAGCACGAGGTCCGCGGGGAGCTTGGTGTGCACGCCTGTCGGCAGGTCGTAGGCGAGGACGGGAACCGGGCTGCCTGCCGCGACCAGCCGGTAGTGGCGGGCGATCTCCGCCGGGTGGGTGCGGGTGTAGAAGGGGGCCGTGACGACGACCGCGTCGGCGCCCGCCGCGGTGACCGCCCGCACATGGTCCAGGACCCGGGCCGTCGTCATGTCGATCACCCCGGCCAGCACCGGGAGTTGGCCCCCGACACGCCCGGTCACCGTCTCGACCACCAGCCTGCGCTGGGCGTCGGTCAGGAAGGCCGCCTCGGACGAGGTGCCGAGCACGAACAGTCCGTGCACCCCGCCCGCGACCAGATGGTCGACGAGCGCGAGCAGCGAGGGCACGTCCACCTCGCGGTCCGGTGTCAGGGGCGTGCAGACGGGCGGGACGACACCGGTCAGCGGGGCGGGAAAGGTCATCGGGGCTCCTCGGGATCGGCCGTCCACCGATCTTCCCGCACAGGACGAGGGGGCGCCGACCCCTGTACGGCGCCCCCCGGTTCCGGGCCGTCCTTCTACTGCACCTGCTGGTACGTCTTGTCCGTGTCGGAGTCGTAGATCAGCTTGCCGTTCCTGTCGTAGCCCTTGACGTGCGGGTTCCTGGTGACCTGCTCGTTCAGCGTGCCCCCGGCGACGAACCAGCCGTGGTCGAGGACGGCCTGACCGCTGGAGTCGCCGTAGGAGACGGTCACCTTGGCCACCGTGGGTTCGACCGTGCCGATGAGGCCCCAGCCGAACGGCAGCTTCCAGTGGCCCTTGTCGATGAAGGACTGCTGGTAGAGCTTGCCGCTGTTGATGTCGGCCAGCACGGGCGGGGAGTCCGGCAGACGGTCGTTGCCGGTGCTGATGTTGGCGCCGACGGCTTTGCCGTCCTTGATGTTGCACATCAGCCGCGTCTGAACCGGCTTCTCCTTCACCGCGACCACCCAGATGCCGTCACCGGGCGCGTTGGAGTCGCCGGTGCTGTTCAGCGCCAGGATGATCCGGTACTCCTGGGCCTTGCCCAGGTCCGGGCTGTGGGACCCGGCCTCGGTGGTCTCCCGGTTGTACGCCAGGCACTTGTCCAGCCCGTCCACGGCCTGAGCCAGTGTGATCCCGTCCCGCAGCTGTCCCGCCGTCGCCGGTCCGGCAGGCCCACTGGGTGTGGGGGACGGGGTGGGGGAGGGCGTGGACGTGGACGTGGGGCTCGTGGACGCCGCGGCGGGTGTCGTCTCCGCCGCCCCCGCTCCCGAGCCGCCCAGCGTGATCGCCGCCACCGGCACCGCGGCCAGCGTCACCAGGGCCGCCCCGGCCAGCACCATCCGCCGGCGCCGCTCGGCCACGCCCTGGCGGCGGATCTGCGGGTACGGCACCGACGAGGGCCGGATCGTGTAGGCGTCCTCGCTGAGCAGCTCCCGCAGTTGCTCCTCGAAGTCCCGCTCCCCTTCGCTCATCCCGCTCATCTCGTGCCTCCCTGCGGGGCGCGGTCCATGACCTGCGCGAGCCCCGGATACGTACGCAACTTCGCCAGTCCCTTGGACGCCTGGCTCTTGACCGTGCCCTGCGAGCAGCCGAGCACCTCGGCGACCTCCGCCTCCGACAGGTCCTCCCAGTAGCGCATGACGACCACGGCCCGCTGCCGGGGCGGCAGTTGGGCCAGGGCGGCCATCAGCGCCCCGCGTTCGTCGACCCGGGCCACCGCCTCCTCCCGGCCCGCCCGCTCCGGTGGCGCGTCCGTCAGCGACTCCTTGACCCGCCGCTTGCGGAAGCGGTCGCTGTTGCACGTGACGAGCATCCGCCGGACGTACGCCTCCGGGTTGTCGCTGCCCGACACGCGCCGCCAGGAGCGGTACGCCTTCGCCAGCGCCGTCTGCGTCAGGTCCTCGGCATGGTGTGCGTCGCCGGTGAGCAGATAGGCGGTCCGCACGAGGTGCGACCATCTCGCTCTGACGAATTCCTGGAACCGATCCTCTTGTTCGGCCTGCATCAAGCACCCTCCCTCGCCCCTCAGACCACAGGACGAGCGGATTCGGTTGCCCGTGCGACGGTGGCGGGTTCGAATGTCTCCATGAATGGGTGGGACGAACAGGCGCCGGGCATCCTCCGGTTGCCGTCCGGGCGTCTGGTGCGGGGCCGTGGCCTGCGGCACCCGCTGGATCCGGCCGCGCAGACCCCGTCGTACGGCGTCTATCTGCTCGGCGGCACCCCTCCCGAGGTCCCCTGGGACTCGCTCTGGCTGCGCTGGCCGGACTTCCGGCTGCCCGCGGACCGTGCGCAGGCTCGCGCTGTGCTCACCGAGGTCTGGCGGCGGTCGGCCGGCGAACGGGTGGAGCTCGCGTGCGGGGGAGGCAGGGGCCGCACCGGAACGGCCCTCGCCTGTCTGGCGGTTCTGGACGGGGTGCCCGCCGCGGAGGCCGTGGCGTACGTCCGGTCGCACTACGACCGGCGGGCGGTGGAGACCCCCTGGCAGCGCCGGTACGTCCGGCGCTTCTGAGCCGTCAGCCCAGCGCGCCGGCGACCACCGCGGCCGCGTCGGCGACCAGGGCGTCGTCGCGTACGGCGTCCGGCTCGCGCAGGGTCGACAGCACGGACAGGACGACCGGGTCGCCGTCCTCGGTCCACACGACACCCACGTCGTTGGCGGTGCCGTAGGAGCCGCTGCCCGTCTTGTCGGCGATCGTCCACGTCTTCGGCAGGCCCGCGTGGAAGCGGTTCACGCTGGTCGTGTTGGACAGCAGCCAGTGCGTGAGCAGCTCCCGGTCCCGTCGGTTCAGGGCGTCGCCGAGGACCAGCCGGCCGTAGGTGCGGCCGATGGCGTACGGGCTCGTCGTGTCCGTACGCCGCCACGGCTCGGCGGTGTTGAGCTCGGGCTCCCAGCGGTCCAGGCGGGTCGTCCGGTCGCCGAGGGAACGGGCGAAGCGGGTGATCGCCGTGGGGCCGCCGAGTTCGCGCAGGAGCAGGTTGCCGGCCGTGTTGTCGCTGTAGGTGATGGCCACCTCGGCGAGTTCGGCGATCGTCATGCCCTCGGCGAGGTGTGCGGCCGTCTGGTCCGAGCCCGGGATCACCAGGTCGTCCTCGGTGTAGTGGACGCGGCGGGCGAGCACCTCCCCGTGCCGGTCCAGGTCGCGCAGGACGGCCGCGGCGGCGAGGGTCTTGAACAGCGAGCACATCGGGAACAGCTCGTCGGCGCGGAAGCGGACGGACCGCTTGGTCGAGAGGCGGTGGGCGAAGACGCCGAGCCGGGCGTCGTACCGCTGCTCCAGTGCGCGCAGGCGGGCGGCGACGTCGTCGTCGGCATGCGCGGCCGACGTGGTCGTACTGGTCAGGAACGTGGCTGTGCCGACGGCCAGGAGCGTGCGGCGGGACAGCTTTCCGGAGCCTAAGATCTCGCTCTCCTTCGTACGGGGACAGATGTCGATCTCTCCCATGACCGACGCCGACGGCCGTCCCTTGGTTGCACGGCCGTGACCCCTCAGCGGCAGTAGGTGTCCCGGGCCGGGCGCACCCCCGTCGCCAGGAAACGGGACACCGTCGCGTCGCCGCACGCGGTGCCGTTGCCGAGGTAGGCGTCATGGCCGGTGGAGTCGTTGACGACCATCACGGCCCGTCGGCCGAGCGCCTCGCGGAGCTTCAGGGCGCCGCTGAGCGGGGTGGCGGGATCCCGTTCGTTCTGCACCATCAGGATGTTGGAGGGGCCCCGGTCGGTGACGTGCACCGGTGCCTCCTGCGGCTCCCACGGCCAGGCGGTGCACGGCATGGCGTTCCTCGGCATGCCCCCGGTCAGCGGGAACGCGGCACGGCTCTTCGCCACGTCCTCGCGGTAGGTGTCCGGGTCGCTCGGCCAGTCGACGTCGTTGCAGATGGTGGCCGCGGCGACGGCGGTGACGTTCTGGAGGACGGCCTCGGGCGGCCCGGCGGGGGCGGGTGGCAGCGTGCCCTGGTGTGCGGCGAGGATCAGCCGGGCGAGCGCCGGGTAGTCGTCGGGGTCGTAGAAGGAGTCGAGCATCGTCTGGCGCAGGACGTTGCCGTTCAGCTCGTCGGGGTTGGCGCCCGGCCAGGGGATCGGCTCGCGGTCGAGACGGGCGGCGAGCTTCAGGAACAGGGGGCGCACCTCGGCGGCCGTGTCGGCGAGGCGGTCCGGATTGCCGGGCGCGGAGGCCCACTTGGCGAACTCCGGGAAGTTGTCCTCGGCGCCCCGCTCGAACGCGGCGAGCCAGGCGCGCTCCGCGAGCACGGGGTCCGGGTTGTCGTTGCTGTCCAGGACGACCCGGTCGGTGCGGTGCGGGAACAGCTGGAGGTAGGCGTCGGCGACATAGGTGCCGTACGAGACGCCCCACAGGGACACCTCGCGCTCGCCGAGCGCGGCGCGGACGCGGTCGAGGTCGCGGGCCTCGTTGAGGGTGCTGATGTGCCGGATCAGTTCGCCGCCGTTGCGGGCGCAGGCCTCGGCCAGGCGCTTGCCCGCGGCCATGTTCGCGTCGACGGAGACGTCCGCCGCGGGCCAGGGCAGCAGGGTCGTCCGGGCCAGGTCCCGGTGCTGGAGACCGCAGTCGACGGCGGTCGAGGGCGCCATGCCGCGGGGCGCGAACCCGACGAGGTCATAGGCCTCGCGGACCTTCTTCGGCAGCCGCTGCCCCTTCTCGGAGGGGTCGTTCATGCTGTCGCCGCCGGGTCCGCCGGGGACCAGCAGCAGGGCACCGCGCCGGGCGGCGGGCCTCTCGGCGGGGATCCGGGAGACGGCGATCTCGATCTTCGGGCCGTCCGGGTCGGCGTAGTCCATGGGCACGGCGACGGTCGCGCACCGTTGGCGCGGATCGAGACCGCTGCCCTCGCACTTGGTCCATGTCAGCGCCTGGGGTCCGGGAGCCGCCGAGGCGGACAGCGGGGTCATGACACCGAACACGACACCGGAGGCGGCGGCGATCAGGGCGAGGCTCTTCGTCACCGGCTGCATCTGCTTCGTCTGCTTCATGCGAGGAGCCTCGCGGACCGTGCGCCGGCGTCCCATCCGGTCAACTGCCGGGTTCTCCGGGGGGTTTACCCCCGGTCGGGTGGGGCGTCGGCGAGGCGTCGCGGGATATTCGGCAGAGGTTTTCGAAAAGCCTGCTCGAACACGGTGGTGCAGCCAAATAATCCGACCGTGAGAAAGGAGGAGTGAAACCCGAAAAGGCGGGGGAGTTCCGTGTAATCGGAGTCTGGAGGTAATCGGTGGCGAAAATGCCCGTGGGTTCGTACGTCGTGGACACCCGGACCGGGAAGGTCGGCGTCGTGATGGGGCACGAGGGGCCGTACGTCCAGCTCAGGCCCTGTGGCGGCGGCAGGGAATGGGACGCGGCGCCGGACGCGGTACGGGAAGCCACCCCCGTCGAGCAGCCCACGGTCAGCGCGTCCGTACCGGCCACTCCAGCATCCGCCCCTCGAAAAGACGGGGAATCCGGGGGACGCAGGTCACCGGGGTCCCCTTCTCCAGTGCCTCGCACAGATCCGCGAGCATGAGATCCATGCGCGGCCACAGCATGCGGTACCCGGGATCACCGAACGAGATTTCCCCGATTTCCCCCGCGTGGTGCGGCCGGTGGTCCACGAACAACAGATCCCCGGAGATGTTCCGCGCGAGGGGAACCCACCGGACATCGGCCGTCCGGCCGACGACCAGATCCTCCTCGCCCTCCTCGCGGGCGTCCGCCACCATCGCGACGAGATCCCGGTGCGCCTCCAGGATCCCGTCCACGCCCAGCAGGCTGTAACCGAGGAGAAAGGCGCCGGGTTCGGTACTCGCCCGCCGCATGACGACCCCGTCGTGCAGCCCCAGCGTCGCCCGCACGTCGTCGTGCACGGCGAAACCGAGCCCGTCCGCCAGCCGCCCGAGCCCACCCTCCGCACAGCCCGGCCGCAGGCTCGCGTGGTCCGCGGGCGCGTGCGCGCCGAGCCAGTCCGTGAAGCGCCGCCACAGGTCGACGAGACCAGGTGTTCCGTATGTCATGGGCCCTGTGTACCGGACCGCGCCAGGCAGGGCTCCGGGTGGGCGAGAATGGGCTCATGCATCTGTTCCGCGACGACGCCATCGTGCTGCGCACCCGGACGCCGGGTGAGGCGGACCGGATCGGCGCCCACGGGGGTGGGCGATGAGTCTCTTCCGGGACGACGGGATCGTCCTGCGCACCCAGAAGCTCGGGGAAGCGGACCGGATCATCACCCTCCTCACCCGGGGACACGGGCGGGTGCGGGCCGTGGCCCGCGGGGTGCGGCGCACCAAGTCCAAGTTCGGCGCCCGGCTCGAACCCTTCTCCCACGTCGACGTGCAGTTCTTCGCGCGCGGGAGCGAGCTGGTGGGCCGCGGGCTGCCGCTGTGCACCCAGAGCGAGACCATCGCGCCGTACGGCGGCGGGATCGTCTCCGACTACGCCCGGTACACCGCCGGGACGGCCATGCTGGAGACCGCCGAGCGCTTCACGGACCACGAGGGCGAGCCCGCCGTCCAGCAGTACCTGCTGCTCGTGGGGGCCCTGCGGACCCTCGCCCGGGGTGAGCACGCCCCGCACCTCGTTCTCGACGCCTTCCTGCTGCGCTCGCTCGCGGTGAACGGCTACGCGCCCAGCTTCAGCGACTGCGCGAAGTGCGGGATGTCCGGGCCGAACCGCTTCTTCTCGGTGGCCGCCGGAGGCTCCGTCTGCGTGGACTGCCGGGTGCCCGGCAGCGTCGTACCCTCACCACAGACCCTGGAACTCCTCGCCGCGCTGCTTACGGGAGACTGGGAGACCGCGGACGCGAGCGAACCGCGACACGTCCGGGAGGGCAGCGGCCTGGTGTCCGCCTACCTGCACTGGCATCTGGAGCGCGGGCTGAGATCCCTGCGCTACGTAGAGAAGCAACCCTGAGAGGGAGACGAGAACCACCATGGTCGTACGCGGGATCCTCGGTCGTCAGCGCCGCGAGTACCGGGCGCCGGAACCGCACCCGTCCGGCGCCCGGGCGCCCAAGCTCCCCGGTGAGCTGATCCCCGAGCACGTGGCGATCGTCATGGACGGCAACGGCCGCTGGGCGAAGGAGCGCGGGCTGCCCCGCACCGAGGGGCACAAGGTCGGCGCCGAGCGGGTCCTCGACGTGCTCCAGGGCGCGATCGAGGCCGGGGTGAAGAACATCTCGCTCTACGCCTTCTCCACCGAGAACTGGAAGCGCTCGCCCGACGAGGTGCGCTTCCTCATGAACTTCAACCGCGACTTCATCCGCAAGACCCGCGACCAGCTCGACGAGCTCGGCATCCGGGTGCGCTGGGTGGGCCGGATGCCCAAGCTGTGGAAGTCGGTCGCCAAGGAGCTCCAGGTCGCCCAGGAGCAGACCAAGGGGAATGACAAGCTCACCCTGTACTTCTGCATGAACTACGGCGGCCGGGCCGAGATCGCCGATGCCGCGCAGGCCCTCGCCGAGGACGTGAAGGCGGGCCGGCTCGACCCCTCCAAGGTCACCGAGAAGACCCTGGCGAAGTACCTGTACTACCCGGACATGCCCGACGTGGACCTGTTCCTGCGGCCCAGTGGCGAGCAGCGCACCTCCAACTACCTGCTCTGGCAGAGCGCGTACGCCGAGATGGTCTTCCAGGACGTCCTGTGGCCCGACTTCGACCGCCGTGACCTGTGGCGGGCGTGCGTCGAGTTCGCCTCCCGGGACCGCCGCTTCGGCGGGGCCGTCCCGAACGAGGAGCTGCTCGCGATGGAGGAAGCGATGAAGGGCGACCCGGAGGCCTGAGCCCCCGAGCCGCCCCGCACCTTTCAGGCGGTCAGCTCGTCGTCACCGCCGTGTCGTCGACCACGAAGCTCGTCTGGAGCGAGGAGTCCTCGACCCCGGTGAACTTCAGGGTCACCGTCTGACCGGCGAAGGCCGACAGGCTGAAGGACTTCTGGACATAGCCGCTGGCCGCGTTGAGGTTCGAGTACGTGGCCAGGGTCGTCGACCCGGCGGTCACCGTCAGCTTGTCGTACTGCGTGCTGGTGGTGGTCTCCGCCGTGTCGATGTGCAGGTAGAAGGTGAACGTGGTCCCGGTGCAGCCGCTCGGGACCGTCACCGACTGGGAGAGCGTGTCGGTGTGGGTGGAGCCGTAGCCGTCCAGCCACGCCTTGTAGGAGCCGGTACGGGCGGCCTGGCCGCTGGCGTTGGTGATCACTCCGCTGGACGCGGTCCAGGTCGTGTTGCCCGATTCGAAGCCCTGGTTGCCGAGCAGCTGTGTCGAGGTGCAGCTGCCGCCGCCGGACGCGTTCACGGTCCAGGTGAAGGACGCCGTGCCCGTCGCCCCCGTGCTGTCCGTCACCGTGACCGTGGTGCTGTAGGTCCCGGCCGTGGTCGGGGTGCCGGAGATCAGGCCGCTGGAGCTGCTGATCGACAGCCCGGTGGGCAGTCCGGAGGCCGCGTAGGTCAGTGCGCCACTGTTGGTGCTGCTCGCGCTGATCTGGAGGCTCACGGCCGTCCCGACCGTGCTGGTCCGGCTGCCCGGGTTGGTCACCGTCACGCCGGTCGACGGCACGGTGATGTGGCCGCCGACGTTGATGCCCGCGAAGGCGTTGCCGACCCCGGCGTACTGCGTGGAGCTGGTGCCGTACAGGGCGGCGGCCGCGTTCAGGGCGGCGGTGCGGGCCCCGGCGTAGTTGGTGCTGGACGTCATGTACGTCGTCAGCGCCTTGTACCAGATCTGGAGGGCGGCGGCCCGGCCGATGCCGGCGACGGCGACCCCGTCGGAGGTCGTGCTGGTGTAGGTCACACCGTTGATGGTCTTGGTGCCGCTGCCCTCGGAGAGCAGGTAGAACATGTGGTTCGCGGGCCCGGACGAGTAGTGCACGTCGAGGTTGCCGACCCCCGAGTACCAGCTGTCCGCCGAGCCGCCGTCCTTGCTGGGCTTGTCCATGTAGCGCAGCGGCGTGCCGTCGCCGTTGATGTCGATCTTCTCGCCGATGAGGTAGTCACCGACGTCGGAGGAGTTGTTGGCGTAGAACTCCACGCCGGTGCCGAAGATGTCGGAGGTGGCTTCGTTCAACCCGCCGGACTCACCGGTGTAGTTGAGCCCCGCCGTGTTGGAGGTGACGCCGTGGCTCATCTCGTGGCCGGCCACGTCCAGCGAGGTCAGCGCGTGCGTGCCGCCCGAGCCGTCGCCGTAGGTCATGCAGAAGCAGTCGTCGTCCCAGAAGGCGTTGACGTACGCCGAGCTGTAGTGGACGCGGCTGTAGGCGGCCACCCCGTCGTTCTTGATGCCGCTGCGGCCGAAGGTGTTCTTGTAGAAGTCCCAGGTCTCCTGGGCGCCGTAGTGCGCGTCCACCCCGGCGGTCTGGGTGTTGGAGCCGGAGCCGGTGCCCCAGGTGTCGTCGGCGTCGGTCATCAGGGTGCCGGTGCCCGACGTGCCGTTGTTGAGGCTGTACGTCTTGTGGCCGCCGCGGGTGGTGTCGTACAGCTGGTACGTCGAACCGGACAGCGTGGTGCTCAGGGGGACCGTGCCGCTGTACTGGCTGTTGCCGGTGCCGGTCTCCACGCCCTCGTAGCGGGAGAGTTCGGCGCCGGTCGTGGCGTCGGTGACGACGTGCAGCTTGCTGGGCGTGCCGTCGTCCTGGAAGCCGGAGACCACCGTCTCCCAGGCGAGCTTCGGGGTGCCCGAGCCGGCCCAGATCACCTTGCGGGCGCTCTGCGCGGCGGGGTTCTCGGCCTTGAGCGCCTTGGCGGTCCGCAGGGCCTTCGTCTGCGCTGCCGCCTTGCTGAACGTGGCAGTCGTGGACTTGACCGAGACGGTACGGCGGTTGTTGTTGAAGGTCGCGCCGAGCGTGCCCGTCGACTGTGCGGCCGGGGGCGTGTGCACGACCAGGTCGCCGCCGAGGACGGGCACGCCGTCGTAGGTGCGCTCATAACGGGTGTGCAGGGTGCCGTCGTTGTCCTTGACGACGTCCTTGACGACCAGTTTCTCCTTGGCACCGAGGCCGAGGGAGTCGGCGGTCGCCTCGACCTTGCCGGACGCGCTCCTGATCAGTGCCGTGCGCTGGGCCGGGGAGAGCTTGGCCTCAAGGCCTCCCGTGCGCAGCGGGCTGGGGTGCGGGGCGGCGGGGCCCGCGGCGGCGGGCACCGTCTGGACGCCTATGGCGAGGAGGGACGCGGCGGCCACCAGGGACGCGGCGACGGCTGATCTTCGTGGGGAGGGTCTCACTCGTACTCCTACTGCGACGACGGGGTGGAGGTGCCGTGCGGGAACTGCGTGAGAGCTGGAGGGAGCGTGGCACGGTTGTCCGGGTCATGTCATGCAAAGGAGTACGAGCCAAGGGTTATCCCTCGGCTCTGCTGTGTGTTTCCTGTCGGTCAGCCCTGGGCGGCGGCCGCGCAGTCGGCGCAGGTGCCGAAGATCTCCACGGTGTGCGCCACGTTGACATAGCCGTGCTCGGCGGCGATCGCGTCGGCCCACTTCTCGACAGCCGGGCCCTCCACCTCCACGGCCTTGCCGCAGACCCGGCAGACCAGGTGGTGATGGTGGTCGCCGGAGGAGCAGCGACGGTAGACGGACTCGCCGTCCGAGGTGCGCAGGACGTCCACCTCGCCCGCGTCGGCGAGGTTCTGGAGGGTGCGGTAGACCGTGGTCAGACCGACCGCGTCGCCCTTGTGCTTGAGCATGTCGTGCAGTTCCTGCGCGCTGCGGAACTCGTCGACCTCGTCGAGGGCCGCCGCCACGGCGGCCCGCTGCCGGGTGGCGCGGCCCTTCACGGGCGGTCCAGCGGTCGTCACGGGTTCCTCCTTCGTTCGGCTCCTGCCGGGCCATTGTGCCAGCCCGGCCTGTGCCGGGTCAGACGCCGGCCGTGCCCTCCGGTGCCCGAGTGGCCGGAATCGCACACTCGGCGGGGTCCCCGGCCGGCTGCCGGGCGGCCACCGCGCGGGCGCGGCGCCGGGCCAGCGGGGTGGCCAGGGCGGTCAGCAGAATGAACGCGGCGATGGTGAGCAGCACGATCGTCGCACCGGGCGGCACGTCCTGGTAGTACGAGGTGACGGTGCCGCCGATCGTCACCGTCACCCCGATCGCCACCGCGATCGCGAAGGTGGCCGCGAAGCTCCGGGTGAGCTGCTGGGCCGCCGCCACCGGCACCACCATCAGCGCGCTGACCAGCAGCAGTCCGACCACGCGCATGGCGACGGTCACCGTCACCGCGGCCGTGACCGCCGTCAGCAGGTTCAGCGCGCGCACCGGGAGACCGGTGACCCGGGCGAACTCCTCGTCCTGGCTGACCGCGAAGAGCTGCCGGCGCAGGCCCAGGGTGACCAGCACCACGAACGCGGCCAGTGCGCAGATCGCGGTCACGTCCGACTCGGAGACCGTGGACAGCGAACCGAACAGGTACGAGGTCAGGTTGGCGTTGGAGCCGCCGGGCGCGAGGTTGATGAACATCACGCCGCCCGCCATGCCGCCGTAGAAGAGCATCGCGAGGGCGATGTCACCCCGGGTCTTTCCGTACCAGCGGATCAGCTCCATGAGGACCGCGCCGAGCACCGAGACCAGGGTCGCCATCCACACCGGCGACCAGGACAGCAGGAAGCCGAGGCCGACGCCGGTCATCGCGACATGGCCGATGCCGTCGCCCATGAGGGCCTGGCGGCGCTGGACCAGGTAGATGCCGACCGCGGGGGCGGTGATGCCGACCAGGACGGCGGCGAGCAGGGCCCGCTGCATGAAGGCGTAGTCGAGGAGGTCCATCAGCTCAGCAGTCCTGTGCGCATCGGCTCGTGCTCGGGGGAGTGGGGGTGGACGTGGTCGTGGCCGGGCAGGGCATGCTGCCCGACCGCGCGCGGGGGAGGGCCGTCGTGCTGGACACAGCCGTCCCGCAGGACGACCGCCCGGTCGATCAGGGGCTCCAGCGGGCCGAGTTCGTGCAGCACGAGCAGGACCGTGGTGCCCTGCGCGACCTGTTCCTCCAGGGTGCGCGCCAGCACCTCCTGGCTGGCCAGGTCCACGCCCGCCATCGGCTCGTCCATGATCAGGAGTTCGGGTTCGGCGGCGAGCGCGCGGGCGATCAGGACGCGCTGGTGCTGGCCGCCGGAGAGGGCGTTGACGGAGTCCTTCGCGCGGTCCGCCATGCCGACCAGCTCCAGGGCCCGCCGTACGGCCTCGTGGTCGGCCTTGCGGAGCATCCCGAAGCGGGCGCGGGAGAGCCGCCCGGAGGAGACGATCTCGGTGACGGTCGCGGGGACCCCGCCGGCGGCCGTGGTGCGCTGCGGGACGTACCCCACCCGGGCCCAGTCGCGGAACCGGCCGCGCGGGGTGCCGAAGAGCTCGATCTCCCCGGCCGCCGTGGGGACTTGGCCGATGATCGTGCGGATCGCGGTCGACTTCCCGGAGCCGTTGGCCCCGAGCAGCGCGACGACCTCACCGCGCTCCACGGTGAGGTCGATGCCGCGCAGGACGGGCCGCGAGCCCAGGTCGGCGCGGACTCCGCGCAGAGAGATGACGGGCTCGGTCATGCCGTCCTCCGATGTCATTTCGCTCCCAGGGCGCTCTGCAGCGCCTTGAGGTTGGCTTCCTGGACCGAGAAGTAGTCCTTGCCGCGGGACTTGGCGGTGATGCCCTCGATCGGGTCGAGGACATCGGTCTTGAGTCCGGCGTCGGAGGCGATGGTCTTCGCGGTCTTGTCGCTGACGAGCGTCTCGTAGAACACGGTGGTGACGCCGTCGGCCTTCGCCATCGTCTCAAGGTCCTTGACGCGGTTGGCGCTGGGCTCCGACTCGGGGTCCAGGCCGTTGATGGCCTCCTCGGTGAGGCCGTAGCGCTCGGCGAGGTAGCCGAAGGCGGCGTGGGTGGTGATGAAGACCTTGGAGCCGGTGTGCGCGAGGCCGTCCTCGAACTTCGTGTTCAGGGCGTCGAGCTTCTTCACCAGGGCCGCGGTGTTGGCCTTGTAGTCGGCCGCGTGGTCCGGGTCGGCCTTCTCGAAGGCGGCGCCGACGCCCTGGGCGACCTGGGCGTACTTCACGGGGTCGAGCCAGATGTGGGGGTCCTTGCCGCCCGCTTCCTCGCCGTGCTCGTCGTCGTGCTCGGCCGCGTGGCCGCCGACCTCGTTGCCGTGCTCCTCCAGGGAGGTCAGCGTGGTCGCGTCGATCTTGGTCCTGATCCCGGACTGGGCGACCGCGTCGTCGACGGAGGGCTGGAGGTTCTTCAGGTAGAGGACCGCGTCGGACTCCTGGAGCTGCGCGGTCTGCTTGGCGCTGATCTCCAGGTCGTGCGGTTCCTGGCCGGGCTGGGTCAGGCTGGTGACGTGCACGTGGTCCCCGCCTATCTGCTCGGCGAGGAAGGCCATCGGGTAGAAGGACGCGACGACGTCGAACCTGCCGGTGTTCCCCGCGGCGGCGCTGTCGGTGGAGCAAGCGGAGAGGGCGGCGAGGGCACCGGCGGCGGCGACCGCGGGTATGAGGCGTCGTCGTACGTTCATGACAGTCATTTTCATCAAATATGGAAACGGTTGTCAACAAAGCCCGGGTCCCGAACCGATTTGATACCGGGGGTGGCCACGCCGGTAACCTGAGGCATTCGCTGCCGTCCATTCGTCATGAAGAGAGCACCGTGGCCGCCGACAAGATCGACACCATCGTCAGCCTGAGCAAGCGCCGGGGCTTCGTTTTCCCCTGTAGTGAGATCTACGGCGGTCAGCGCGCCGCCTGGGACTACGGACCGCTGGGTGTCGAGCTGAAGGAGAACCTGAAGCGTCAGTGGTGGCGCTACATGGTGACGTCTCGTGAGGACGTGGTCGGTCTCGACTCGTCCGTGATCCTGGCCCCCGAGGTCTGGGTCGCCTCCGGTCACGTGGCCACCTTCTCCGACCCGCTGACCGAGTGCACCTCCTGCCACAAGCGGTTCCGCGCGGACCACCTGGAAGAGGCGTACGAGGCCAAGCACAAGCGCGCCCCGGAGAACGGCCTGGCGGACGTGAACTGCCCCAACTGCGGCAACAAGGGCCAGTTCACCGAGCCCAAGCAGTTCTCGGGCCTGCTCTCCACCCACCTCGGCCCGACCCAGGACACCGGCTCCATCGCCTACCTGCGTCCCGAGACCGCACAGGGAATCTTCACCAACTTCGCCCAGGTGCAGACCGCTTCGCGCAAGAAGCCGCCGTTCGGCATCGCGCAGATGGGCAAGTCCTTCCGCAACGAGATCACGCCCGGCAACTTCATCTTCCGCACCCGCGAGTTCGAGCAGATGGAGATGGAGTTCTTCGTCAAGCCGGGCGAGGACGAGAAGTGGCAGGAGTACTGGATGGAGCAGCGCTGGAACTGGTACACCGGCCTGGGCCTGCGCGAGGAGAACATGCGGTGGTACGAGCACCCGAAGGAGAAGCTCTCCCACTACTCCAAGCGCACCGCCGACATCGAGTACCGCTTCCAGTTCGGCGGCAACGAGTGGGGTGAGCTGGAGGGTGTGGCCAACCGCACCGACTACGACCTCACCGCCCACTCCAAGGCCTCCGGCCAGGACCTCGTCTACTACGACCAGGAGGCCGGCGAGCGCTGGACGCCGTACGTCATCGAGCCGGCGGCCGGTGTCGGCCGCTCGATGCTGGCGTTCCTGCTCGACGCCTACGTCGAGGACGAGGCCCCCAACGCCAAGGGCAAGCTGGAGAAGCGCACCGTGCTGCGCCTCGACCACCGTCTCGCCCCGGTGAAGGTCGCGGTGCTCCCGCTGTCCCGCAACGCCGAGCTGTCCCCGAAGGCCAAGGGTCTCGCCCAGGCGCTGCGCCAGAACTGGAACATCGAGTTCGACGACGCCGGTGCCATCGGCCGCCGCTACCGCCGCCAGGACGAGATCGGCACGCCGTACTGCGTGACGGTCGACTTCGACACCCTCGACGACAACGCGGTGACGGTCCGCGAGCGTGACTCCATGAAGCAGGAGCGCGTCTCCCTCGACCAGATCGAGGGCTACCTGGCGAGCCGCCTGGTCGGCTGCTAGTCAGTCCGTCTCCTCGGCCCCCGACGCAGGCCCTGCCGGGCTCGTGTCGGGGGCCGTTTTTTCTTGGCCAGGAGTAACAGGTGACAGCTGACAGATATTGAAATCTGTCAGCTGTCATGTCAGAGTGAGGGCATGACGACACCCACGCGCACCCTCGGAACCACCGGCCCCCAGGTCTCCGCCCTCGGCCTCGGCTGCATGGGCATGTCGCCCGTGTACGGCGACGTGGACCGCAAGGAGTCGATCGCCACGATCCACGCCGCCCTGGAGGCCGGCGTGACCCTGCTCGACACCGGCGACTTCTACGCCATGGGCCACAACGAGATGCTGATCGGCGAGGCCCTGCGCACCGCCCCGGCCGCCCGCCGCGAACAGGCCCTGCTGAGCGTGAAGTTCGGTGCGCTGCGCGGCCCGGGCGGTGAATGGTCGGGCTACGACGGCCGCCCGGCCGCCGTGAAGAACTTCGCCGCCTACTCCCTGGAGCGCCTCGGCGTCGACCACATCGACGTCTATCGCCTCGCCCGGCTCGACCCGGACGTCCCGATCGAGGAGACCGTCGGCGCGATCACCGAACTGATCGAGCAGGGCTACGTCCGCCACGTCGGCCTCAGCGAGGTCGGCGCCGAGACCATCCGCAGGGCCGCCGCCACCGCGCCCATCGCCGACCTCCAGATCGAGTACGCGCTGATCTCGCGCGGCATCGAGGAAGAGGTCCTGCCGACCACCCGTGAACTGGGCATCTCCATCACCGCTTACGGCGTCCTGTCCCGCGGCCTCATCTCCGGCCACTTCTCCGCCGACCGGCAGCTGGCCGCGAACGACTTCCGGGCCCACTCGCCCCGCTTCCAGGACGGCAACCTCCAGCACAACCTGAACCTCGTCGAGGCGCTCCGGAAGATCGCCGAGCAGAAGGGCGTCACCGTGGCGCAGATCGCCATCGCCTGGGTGCTGTCACGGGGCGAGGACATCGTGCCGCTCGTCGGCGCCCGCACCCGGGAGCGGCTCACGGAGTCGCTGGGCGCCCTGGACGTCGTCCTGGACGCCGACGACCTGCGCGCGATCGAGGATGCCGTGCCGGCCGACGCGGCAGCGGGCGATCGCTATGCGCCCGCGCAGATGACCCACCTGGGCAGCAGGTAGCGGCCCCCGTGCCAGGTACCGTCAGGACATGGCACCGACCACCGAGACCCTGACCGCCGAGCGCATCCTCGAAGCCACCGAGGAGGTGCTGCGCCGGCACGGGCCCGCCAAGGCCACCGTGGTCGACGTGGCCCGCGCGCTCGGCGTCAGCCACGGCAGCGTCTACCGCCACTTCCGCACCAAGGCGGCGCTGCGGGGGGCGGTGATCAAGCGCTGGCTGGACCGTACCTCCGTGTCCCTGGCCGGTATCGCCGCCGACGAGGACCGGACACCGGAGACCCGGCTGCGCGACTGGCTCGCCGCCCTCTTCGAGGCCAAGCGCCGCAAGGCGGGCGACGACCCCGAGCTGTTCGCCACCTACATGGTGCTGACCAGGGAGGCCGGCTCGGTCGTCGACGAGCACATCGCCGACCTCACCGGCCAGCTCACCGGGATCATCGAGGCGGGCGCGGCCTCCGGCGCCTTCGCCGGGGACCCGGCGGCGCAGGCCCGTGCCGTCTTCCAGGCCACCGGCCGTTTCCACGACCCCGCGTACTTCACCGAATGGGAGCGGCCGGAGGCCGACGGCGACTTCGTGGCGCTGGTGGAGCTCCTGCTGAGGGGACTGCGGACGGAGGGCTAGGCGGACGGGCCGGTTGTACCGCCGGAGGTCGACGGGCCGGGCGGACGGCCGGAGGTCGACAGGCCAGGCGGACGGGCCGGGCGTGTGGCCGGAGGCGGACGGGCCGGGCGTACGGGCTAGGCCTACGGCTGGAGGTCGACGGGCCGGGCCTATGGCGGGAGGTCGACGGGCCGGGCGTGTGGCCGGAGGCGGACGGGCCGGGCGTACGGGCTAGGCCTACGGCTGGAGGTCGACGGGCCGGGCCTATGGCCGGAGGTCGACGGGCCAGGTGTACGGGCTAGAGTGTGCCGCCCGGTCGACGCGAAGGCGGCTCGGCCGGAGTGCGGGCGGCCCGGCCGAGGAGAAGGCGCCGGCCGAAGTGCAGCCGGTCCGGCCGAAACGAGGCCGCCCGGCCGAAGTGAAGGTGAGCGAGCCGATGTCCTCCACCATCCGCAGGGCCGTCATCCCCGCCGCCGGACTCGGCTCCCGGCTGCTGCCCCTCACCAAGGCGACGCCGAAGGAGATGCTCCCGGTCGGCGACAAGCCGGTCATCGAGCACACCGTGCGCGAGCTGGTGGACTCCGGCATCACCGACATCACCATCGTCGTCTCCGGCGGCAAGTCCCTGATCCAGGACCACTTCCGCCCCAACCCCGCCCTGGTCGAGCAGTTGCGCGCCGACGGCAAGAGCGCCTACGCGGACGCCGTCGAGGAGATCGCCGAGCTGGCCCGCCGCGGCCACATCACCTACCTCGACCAGCAGGGCCCCTACGGCAACGGCACCCCCGTCCTCAACGCCGCCCGCTCCTTCGGTGACGAGCCCGTCCTGGTGCTGTGGCCGGACGACGTGTTCGTGGCCGAGGTGCCGCGCGCCCAGCAGCTGATCCGGGCCTACGAGCAGACCGGCTGCCCGGTCCTCGCCCTGATGCCGATGGACCCCGTCGAGTCCCGGCGCTACGGCGTCCCGGTCGTCCAGGAGGATCTCGGCGGCGGCACCCTGCGCATCACCGGCCTGGTCGAGAAGCCCGACCCGGCCGCCGCGCCCTCGTCGTACGCGGCCATCGGCGGCTATGTCATCACCCCGGGCATCGTCGACGAACTGCGCGAGCGCACCCGCCGCTGGTACGAGCACCGCACCGGCGAGATCTACCTGACCGATGCCGTCAACGCCTACGCGGCGACCCGGGCGGTGTACGGCCAGGTCATCCAGGGTCGCTGGTACGACACCGGCAACCCGGCCGACTACCTCGTGGCCCAGATGGCCCACGCTCTCGCCCACCCCGAGTACGGCCCCCTGCTGCGCGGCCTGGTCGGCGACCTGGACGCCCGCGAGGGGGCCTGAGGACCGGCGGGGTCACCCCTCGGACGGATCCACCGTCGCCCGGTGTGCCTCCGCCAGGTGTTCCTCCGCCTTCAGCCAGGGCAGGAACTGCGCCGCCCGGCGCCAGCCGCAGGTCTCGCAACTGATCGTGCGCTGGGGGCCCTTGCGCAGCACACGGACGACGTGTTCCCGCCCGTCCTGGTCCCGGCGGCTCACCCTGCTCGTGTTCGTCTGCACCATGTGCCTCGCCTCCGGCAAGGAGTGTGCAGCAAGAACAACATCAACAGCAGTGTCTTCACGGGGTGTTCGCCGGGAGATGAGCCGGGTCAGCTCATCGTGCGCGGCAGACGCAGGCTCAGGACGCCCGTCAGGGCCACCCCCGCCAGCTGCACGAGCAGCGTCGTCACCAGGGCGTCCCGCATGCCCAGGCCCGGCACCAGGGAGAGGAAGAGACTGCCCAGCGTCGCCACGCCCAGGGCCAGCGAGGCCTGCTGGGCCGTGACCATCACGCCGCTGCCCACACCCGCCCGCGCGGGCGGCACGTCGGAGAGCACCAGCCGCAGGACGACGGGGAGTTGGAGCGCCTGGCCGATCCCGGCGACGGCACCTCCCGGCAGCAGGGTCACCAGGCCCAGGTCGGGCCAGGAGTACCGGGCGGCCAGGATGATCAGGCCGAGTCCGACCCCCTGGATCAGCGCGCCCGCGGTCACCACCCGGGTGCCCCAGCGGGAGATCAGCCGCGGTCCGGCGATCGACGTGAACAGGAACGTCACCGCCAGCGGGACCAGGGCCAGGCCCGCCTGGACGGGGCTGCGGCCCGCGCCCTCCTGGAGCGCCACCGCGATCACGAACATGAAGCCCGCGAAGCCCATCGAGAACGGCAGGATCAGGATCAGGCCCCGGCGCAGCGACACCAGCGCGAAGAGGCTGGGCGGCACCAGCGGCGTCCGGCCCCGGCGGTCCGCCCTGCGCTCCACCGCGAAGAAGGCCCCCGCGAGGAACGGGAACGCCGCCAGCGACAGCCACGTCCACGGCGGCCAGCCCGCCGCCCTGCCCTCGGTCAGCGGGGCCAGCAGCGCCAGCAGGGTCGCGGCGAGCAGGACCGTGCCGGGGACGTCCACCGGCTCCGGGCGCGGGGAACGGGTCTCCGGGACCGCACGGGCCGCGAGCAGCAGGCCGACGAGCACGACCGGGACGTTCACCAGGAACGCGGCACGCCAGCTCGTGCCCGCGATGTCCGCCGCCACCAGGACACCGCCGAGGATCTGGCCCGCCACCATCGCAAGGCCCGCGGTGGCCCCGTACAGGCCCATCGCCCGGGCCCGGCGGGGTCCGGCGGTCGCCGACTGGATGGTCGCGAGCACCTGCGGCAGCATCGCCGCCGACGCGGCACCCTGCGCGACCCGGGCCGCGACCAGCGCCCACGCGCTCGGTGCCAGCCCGCACGCCAGCGAGGTCAGCCCGAACGCGGCCATGCCGCCCAGGAAGAGCCGGCGCCGCCCGAACAGGTCGCCGAGCCGGCCGCCGAGGACGAGGAGGACGGCGTACGCCAACCCGTAGCCCGCGACGACGAGTTCGAGGACCGACTCGCTCGCGGACAGGTCCGCGGCGATGGTCGGCAGGGCCACGTTGACGATGAAGAAGTCGATGAGGGGCAGGGCCGCGGCGAGCAGCACCGTGAACAGCCCGAGGCCGCCCAGCGCGGGTGGTGCGGCGGGGCGGGCGAGGCGTGGAGTCGTGGTTTCGGTGGTCACGGCCTCGAGCCTGCGCCTGCTCACAGAGGGGTACCAGAGTGTCCTTATCCTGGTAGAAGAACCACCTGGCAACAGGGTCCCGGTGCGGGCAGGCTGGAGGCATGACGACCATGGCCCAGGAGACAGCCGCGCCCGTGACGCCGTCGGTCTCGGAGATCCGGCGCCATGAACTCGCCGCCTTCCTGCGGCACCGCCGTGAGCACATCACACCCGAGCAGGTCGGTCTGCCCCGCGGCCGCAGGCGGCGCACCCCGGGACTGCGCCGGGAGGAGGTCGCCCACCTCTCCGCGGTCGGCGTCACCTGGTACACCTGGCTGGAGCAGGCCAGGGACATCCAGGTGTCCGTACAGGTCCTGGACGCCCTCGCCCGCGCCCTGCTGCTCGACCCGAGCGAGCGCTCGCACCTCTTCCAGCTCGCCGGCGCGGTCGACCCGGCCCCGGCCACCGTCTGCCCGTCGATCACACCGGCGCTGCGGCTCGTCCTGGACCAGCTGGGGCCGGTCCCGGCCTGCGTCCAGAACAGCCGGTACGACATCCTCGCCCACAACCGCACCTACGGCCTGCTGCTGTGCGACCTGGACGCGGTGCCCCCGCAGGACCGCAACGCCATGCTGCTCTCCTACACCCACGAGGAGTGGCGTTCCTCGATCGTGCACCTGGCGGAGGTGCAGCGGCTCATGGCCGCCCGCTTCCGCGCCGGTATGGCCGGCCATCTCACCGAGCCCGCCTGGAAGACGCTCCTGAAGCGGCTGCGGTGCGAGTCCGCGGAGTTCCGCGAGGTGTGGGACCGGCACGAGGTGGGGGCCTCGCGCCCGCGGCGCAAGGAGTTCCTCAACCGGTACGTGGGCCGGATCGTCGTCGACCACACCGACCTGTGGCTCGCTCCCGGGACGGGCTCACGGCTGGTCACCTACGCCCCCGCCGACGAGGAGTCCCGGCTGCGGCTGGAGAAACTGCACGCGATCGCCCTGGAGCGGGCCGGGCACCAGGTGGCGTGAGCGCGCTCCGGAACGCCTGATCACAAGAACGTGTGGCGAGGCGAGTCATGGCCGGCGAACGGTGTGGAGCCGACCGCGTCGAGGTGTCCGACTCAGGGGCGCGCGGACCTGCGCGATCAGCCCCCGCCGGCCCGCACTCGCAGAACTACGCGCCGACCCCCGCCGCTTCACGCACCTCCGCTGTCTCCAGCCGCTCAGCCGTCCGTTCAGCGGTACGCCGGGCCCACGGCCCCGTGGTCACCGTGCCGAGCACGAGCACCGCGAACCCGCACCCCGCCAGAATCCACCACCCCGGCACCGCGGCGGAGACGAACTTCTCCTTGTACGACGAGGAGCTCAGTCCGGACGCCAGCACCGCCCCGATCACCGCGACCCCGAGGGTCTGCCCGAGCTGACGGCTGGTGGACGCGACAGCGGCCGCAACCCCCGCCTGCGCCCGCGGCATCCCCGACACCGCCGTGTTCGTGATCGGCGCGTTGACGAACCCGAACCCGATCCCGAACACCACGTACCCGAGCAGCAGCGTCACGTCGGAGGTCTCCGCGTCGAAGGCCGCGAAGAGCACCCCGCTCGCCGTCATGGCGAAGCCCGCCACCACCAACGGCAGCCGCGGCCCCCGGCTCCCCACCAGCCGGCCGGCCAGCGGCGCGCACAGGAACATCGGCACCGCCATCGGCAGCATCCACAGGCCCGCGTGCAGCGCGTCCAGGCCCCGGACGTTCTGGAGGTACAGCGTCGACAGGAACAGGAACCCGCCGAGACCCGCGAACGCGCTGATCGCGATCACGGTCGCCCCGCTGAACGGTGCGGACCGGAAGAACCGCAGGTCGATGAGGGGTTCGTCGCGCCGGGGCTCGTACCAGAGGAGTCCCGCCAGGGCGACGGCGGCCACCGCGGCGAAGGGCAGCACCGAGGCGGGGGCGGAGGTCGGGGCCTCGATGATCGCGTACGTCAGCGAGCCGAACAGGGCGATGACGAGGACCTGTCCGACCGGGTCGGGCCGCCGGGCCCTGGGCGCCCGGGACTCGGGGACGTACCGCAGGGTGAGCAGCAGCGCGGCGATTCCGACGGGCAGGTTGACCCAGAAGATCGAGCGCCAGCCGACCGCGTCCACGAGCACGCCGCCGACCAGCGGGCCCGCGGCCATGGAGATGCCGACGACCGCGCCCCACACCCCGATGGCCCGGGCCCGCTCGCGCGGGTCCGTGAAGGTGTTGGTGATGATCGACATCGCGACCGGGTTGAGCATCGAGCCGCCGACCGCCTGCACCATGCGGAACGCGATCAGCGCGTCCAGGTTCGGGGCGGCGGAGCACAGCGCGGAGCCGATCGTGAAGACGACCAGACCGGCCATGAAGACCCGCTTGCGGCCGATCCGGTCGGCGGTGGAGCCGGCCAGCATCAGCAGGGAGGCGAGGACCAGGGTGTACGCGTCGATCGTCCACTGCAGGCCCGCCGTGCTCGCGCCCAGACCGCGCTGGAGGGCGGGCAGGGCGACGTTGAGGGCCGTGGTGTCGAGGCTCACGATCAGGAGGCTCATACAGCAGATCGCGAGCACCAGCATGCGTCGGCGAGGGCTGAGCTCGGGCATGGCGTTCATCGTACGCCGATTTCAATAGTGCGTCTAACTAATGGTCGGTACATGATCGATGCACGGGTACCCCGGGGCGTGCGTGACAATGGGGGAATGTCCACGACCGTCCCGCCGCTCCAGATCGGCCCGCACACCGTCCAGCCGCCCGTCGTCCTCGCCCCGATGGCCGGGATCACCAACGCGCCCTTCCGCACGCTGTGCAGAGAGTTCAGCGGTGGCAAGGGCCTGTTCGTGAGCGAGATGATCACGACCCGGGCGCTGGTCGAGCGCAACGAGAAGACCATGCAGCTGATCCACTTCGAGGAGAGCGAGAAGCCCCGCTCGATCCAGCTGTACGGCGTCGACCCCGTGACCGTCGGCAAGGCCGTCCGCATGATCGTCGAGGAGGACCTCGCCGATCACATCGACCTCAACTTCGGCTGTCCGGTGCCGAAGGTGACCCGCAAGGGCGGGGGTTCGGCGCTGCCGTTCAAGCGCCCCCTGCTGCGGGCGATCCTGCGCGAGGCCGTGAGCGGGGCGGGGGACCTGCCCGTCACGATGAAGATGCGCAAGGGGATCGACGACGACCACATCACGTACCTGGACGCGGGGCGGATCGCGGTCGAGGAGGGCGTGACGGCGATCGCGCTCCACGGTCGGACGGCGGCGCAGCACTACGGCGGCACCGCGGACTGGGACGCGATCGCGCGGCTCAAGGAGCATGTGCCGGAGATTCCCGTGCTCGGCAACGGGGACATCTGGTCGGCGTCGGACGCGTTGCGGATGGTTCGGGCGACCGGGTGCGACGGGGTGGTCGTGGGGCGGGGATGTCTGGGCCGGCCCTGGCTGTTCTCCGACCTCGTGGCGGCGTTCGAGGGGCGGACCGATTTCCGTCGTCCCGCGCTGCGCGAGGTCGCGGAGGTGATGGTGCGGCACGCGACCCTGCTCGGGGAGTGGATCGGGGACGAGACGCGGGGCGTCATCGACTTCCGCAAGCATGTGGCCTGGTACCTGAAGGGGTTCGCGGTCGGGTCGGAGATGCGGAAGCGGCTCGCGATCACGTCGTCGTTGGCTGAACTGCGGTCCGGGCTGGACGAGTTGGATCTGGATCAGGCATGGCCGGCGGGGGCGGACGGGCCTCGGGGGCGGACGTCGGGGAACAACAGGGTCGTGCTGCCGGACGGGTGGCTGCGGGATCCCTATGACTGTGCGGGTGTCGGCGAGGACGCGGAGCTGGACACCTCCGGCGGTTGACGCGGCGGAGCCGAAGACTCCGAATCCCAGATAAGTACTACTCATTTCCTCGGATCTGGATCGTCTGCTGGGTTTTACCAGCGGGTCGGCGCCGACGGCTGCTCGTGGCCCATAACAGCTCTCTCACCTGCGCATATCTATCCAAGGCGGGGGAGAGTGGATGATCTCCGTGTCGTCGATGTTACGCCGGGGGAAAAATAAGTAGTCCTATCATCTTGACCAGATCCCCCTCGGACCCCGATAAATACCACTCATAAGCAGCGGGGGTTCCGAGGAGGGACACACCACAGATGAGACCCCTACACAGAGGCGCGGGGGCGGCGACGGCACTCGCCGCAGCGGCTGTCGTCTTCGCAGCCGTACTGCCCGCCCAGCCTGCCTTCGCGGCGACGATGAACTTCTACGTCGACCCGGCCAACGGCAGCGACAGCAACTCCGGAACCAGCACGTCCACCGCGTTCAAGACCGTGCAGGCCGCCCAGGCCGCGGTCCGGGCCGTCAACACGAACATGTCCGACGACATCGTGGTGAACCTGCGCGGCGGCACCTACCCCCTCACCACCCCCGTCAGCTTCGGCACCAGTGACTCGGGCACGAACGGCCACACGGTCGTCTACCAGGCCTACAACGGGGAGACGCCCGTCATCACCGGTGGCAAGGCGATCACCGGATGGACCGCGGCGACCAACGGCGAGTACAAGGCGTCCGTGGGCAGCCTCAACTTCCGGCAGCTCTACGTCAACGGGGTCCGCGCCACCCGGGCCCGCTTCCCCGACCTCGGCACGGACTTCCAGCTCCAGGGCAGCGACAAGCCCAACAAGCTGCTGAAGGTGCTCAGCTCGCAGATCTCCAACTGGGGCAACTTCAACCAGGTCGAGATGATGCTGGAGACGCAGTGGGGCGAGAGCTACCTGCGGCTGAAGTCGTTCACCTCGGCGGGCGGCATCGCCAACGTGTCGATCCAGGACCACGAGGCGGGCATCCTCTTCCCGCGTCCCTGGCCCCAGCTCTCCGACGGCTCCCCCCTGCACTTCGAGAACGCCCACGAGTTCCTCAACGAACCGGGCGAGTTCTACGTCGACACGGCCGCGCAGACCGTCTACTACAAGCCCCGCCCCGGCGAGGACATGTCCACGGCCTCCGTGCAGGCGCCCACGATCAAGACCCTCTTCGACATCAAGGGCACCAGCCTCGACAGTCCCGTCCATGACCTGCGCTTCTCCGGGATCACCTTCTCCGGGACCACCTGGATGGAAGCGACCGACAACGGCTACCTCAACGGCCAGGGCGGCAACTACAACATCTCCGCCGACACCTCCAACCACCAGTACGTGGGCCGCCCGCCGGCCGGGGTGCAGGCGGCGGACGCCGACCGTGTCTCCTTCACCGGGAACACCTTCACGCAGATGGGGGCCACGGCCCTCGACCTGTCCCACGGCGTGCACGACAGCACCGTGACCGGGAACCTCATCTACGACATCGCCGGCAACGGGATCATGGTCGGCAAGTTCTCCGACCCGACCGTGGAGATGCACACCGTCTACAACCCGCCCACCTCACCGGCCGGTGAGGACGCCCGGGAGGTGGTCAAGAACGTCACGGTGAAGAACAACCTGATCAACCAGATCGGTGAGGACTACCCCGGAACCGCGGGCATCGACGCGGGCTTCGTCAACAGCACCACCATCGACCACAACGACATCTCCGACACTCCGTGGGCCGGGATCTCGCTGGGCTGGGGCTGGCAGTCGGCGGCCAACGCCGAAGGCAACAACAGCATCAGCTACAACAGGATCGGCAACGTGATGAACCGGCTGTGCGACTCGGCCGCCATCTACCACCTCTCCAACGACCCCGGCACGGTCATCAACGGCAACTACATCCACGACGTGCTGCGGACGCCGACCGCCTGCGGCAATGCCGTGGCCGGCCTCTACACGGACGAGGGGTCGAACAACATGACCCTCTCGAACAACGTGATGTCGCAGACGGACGGTCTCGTCAACCAGAACGCCAACGGCTCCAACGTCACCCTCACCAACAACACGACGTCCGGCGACACGGTCATCAAGGCCTCCGGTCTCGAGTCCGCCTACCAGGGGCTGGCGGCGAAGCTCAACCTCGCCTACAACAGGCCGACGTCCGCGTCCTCGGTCTTCGCTTCGAACACCCCGCCCTCCAACGCCGTCGACAACAACGGGACGACCGGCTGGTCGCCGACCGGCAACGACACCTCGGCCTGGTGGCAGGTCGACCTGGGGCAGGCCTACCAGCTCGGACAGTTCTCCCTGACCACGCGCCAGGACCTGGACCAGTCCTCGACCCGGGGCAACTTCGAGGTCCGGGCGTCCAACGACCCGTCCTTCGCCACGTACACCGTCGTGGGACGCCAGACCAGCACCCTGCCGCTCGCGGCCACCCTCACCGGTGACATCAACGTCCGCCAGGCCTTCCGCTACATCCGCGTCGCCAAGACCGACGGGGCCTACTTCTACATCACGGACTTCTCCGTGCAGCGGACGGGCGGGGCCCTGGAGGACCAGACCGGCACGCCCAACACCAACCCGTCGACCTTCTACTCGATCAAGAACGTCAACAGCGGCCTGGTGATGGACGTCAACGGCGCCTCCACCGCCGACGGCGCGAGCGTCATCCAGTGGCCGAACTCGGGCAACGCGAACCAGCAGTGGACCATCGTTCCGGTCAGCGGACAGCTCAACAAGATCGTGAACAGGAACAGCGGCAAGGTCCTCGACTTCGGCTGGGCCAGCCACTGGAGGGGCACCGCGCTGCAGCAGAGCACCTACAACGGCAGCAACAACCAGCTGTGGTACTTCGAGCAGACCTCCGGTGGATACCTGATCCGCAACTTCGAGAGCAAGCAGGTCCTGGAGGTGAGCAGCAGCTCGACGGCGAACGGGGCCACCATCGACCAGTTCATGCCGCTGAACCAGCCCAACCAGGCCTGGACGATCCAGTGACAGTCTGACCCGACACAGAGCCGAGCGGTGGGGCAGGAAGGCAACGGCCTTCCTGCCCCACCGCTCGTCCGGTTCAGCCCTTCGAGGGGTGGGGTGTCGAACCGTAGGCAGTCAGGAAGCGGTCCCTGAAGGCGCTCATCTTCCAGACCGGGGCGTCGTGGGCGGGCTTGAGGCCGTCCGTCCAGTTCCAGGACGTGATCTTGTCGAGGACCTTGGGGTCCTTGGCGACGATCGAGATCGGTACGTCACGGCTTGCGTGCTCGCCGCTGACCCGGGCGATCGGCTGGTGGTCGCCGAGGAAGACGAGGACCGTGTCGTCGCTGCCGTAGCGCTCCAGCCACTGGGTCAGTGACGTGACCGAGTAGGAGATGGACTTGCCGTACTCCTGCTTGGAGCGGGTGGGGTCGGCGATGATGTCGGAGGCTTTGTTGCCGGCCTTCTGGATGGCCTTGAATTCCGAACCGTCGCCGAGGTCGTCCCAGTCGACCATCTTCGGGATGGGGGCCCAGGGCTGGTGGCTGGAGGTCAGGATGATCTCGGACATCAGGGGCTTGTCGCGCTTCTTGCTGTGGACCTGCTTCTGGTAGGCCTCCAGGGCGTACTGGTCCGGCATGGTCGACCAGCTGAACTTGGGTCCTTGGTAGCCGAGTTGGAAGGCGTTGTAGACCTTGTCGAGGCCGTAGTACTGCTGCTCGGGCCAGCCCTTCTGGACGCCCGGCATCACCCCGACCGTGTCCCAGTCGCCGGTCTTCTTGAAGGCCTTGGTGAGGCTGAGGTGGTTGCTGGCCATGACCGTGCGGTAGCGCTGCTGGTTGTCGATCCAGAGTCCGGAGAGGGTCGTGGAGTGGCCCAGCCAGCTGCTGCCGCCGTACGTCGCCGAGGTCAGCCAGCCGCTCTTCGCGTGGAAGCCGGCCTTCGCGAGGGCCGCGGTGCTGGTGTCGAGGGTCTTGTCGACGCCGGGCGCGATGAGCGGGTCCTCGATGGCGCTGCGGCCGTAGCTCTCGATGAAGGTGAAGATCATGTCCTTGCCGCGCAGGTCGGGCACCAGCTGGGAGCCCGGCGTGTTCCCGAACGCGTCGACCTTCGCCACCTTCTGGAACGCCGACTCGTCCCGCAGGGTGGACACGACCCGCTGGGCCTGGATCTTGGTGAGCGCGGCGGTGTGCTCGGAGGCGAGCGGCGGGCCGAGGATCTGGAGGCCGAGGGCGGAGCAGGTGATCCAGACGGTGGCCGCGACGAGGGTGCCCCGGACGGCCCGTTGCCGGTGCCGGGCCAGCAGGCCGCTGAGCCGGACCGTCGCCAGCGTCATGACGGCCGGCACCAGGAGCGCGAGGACGATCGCGGCGACCATGGCGGCTATCGCCACGCCCCGGCCCATCGAGTCCGCCACGTACGACTGCGCGTCGTTGAGCAGTTCCCAGTCGAGGACCGGGTTGAAGGCGCGCCCCAGGTAGTCGTTGAACCCCATGTCGAGCAGGTTCAGGATCGTCATCACCCCGAGCCCGACCCCGGCCGCCACGGCCACCGCCAGCCGTGGGCGACGCGGCAGCGCCAGCGTCAGGGCGGCCCCGAGGATCGCCTCCGCCGGAAGCCGCAGGAACTCCCCGGCATGCAGATTGGTGATCTTGTTCGGCAGCAGCAGGGCCCCGAGGACGAGCAGTGCGGCGAGGGTGTTCAGGGTCCAGCGGGTGTTCCGTACGGCGGTGGGGTGGGCGTCCCGCCAGCGGCTGAACCGTGACGCCTTCTCCGGCTCGGTCACCTCGGCCTCGGGTGACGTGATCTCTGCAAGGGTCTCGGACACCCGAGGGTCCTTCCGTACGGGTCCTGGTAGGAGGCGGACCCGACAGGGGGTCTCGAATCCGCCACATTCCCGTACGGCCTGTCTCGGGCCACAGTTCACGTCCCAGGGCAAACACCGCACCAACGCTTGGTCAACGGTGAGGTGCGGAGGCGCGGGGAGTCCGGAGTGCTAGGCGCCACCCACCGCCGTCAGCAGAGCAAGCGGCGCCGCCGCCGACCGGGCCTCCCGCAGACACGCGTGCGGATACGGCACCGGCTCCCCGTGCGACTCCCGTCCGTAGCCGGCCAGGACCTCCGGCAGCCGGTGCCCGGTCGCCGTCGCCGCGTCCACCAGCCCGTGCGCCACCGCCCGGGCCTCGTCGTGCAGGCCGTACCGCGCCAGGCCCAGCGTGATCAGCGCGTTGTCGTGCGGCCACACCGAACCCCGGTGGTACGACAGCGGGTGGTAGGCCGGTTGGCCGGACGCCACCGTGCGCACGCCCCATCCGGAGAAGAAGTCCGGCTCCAGCAGCCGACGTCCCACCTGTTCCCCGTACTCCTTGTCGAGCAGCCCCGACCACAGCAGATGGCCGGCGTCGGAGGCCAGCGCGTCGACATGGCGGCCTTCCCCGTCCAGCGCCAGGGCGGGGAACGCGCGGTCCGGCATCCAGAAGTCCCGCTGGAAGCGGTCCCGGAGATCGGCCGCGGCCTGTTCCAGCAGGGCTCCGTAGGTCTCGTCCTTCCACGCCGTGCGGGCGAGCCACGCGGTGCGGCGCAGCGCGTCGTAGGCGTAGCCCTGGGCGCCCGCCGCCATCACCGGTCCGCCGGCCCGGCTGCCGTCGGCGCCGCAGATCGCGCCGGGGGAGTCCTTCCAGTTCTGGTTGGCCAGGCCGCCCTGGTCGGCGCGGTAGACGAGGTAGCCGCGGGAGGTCAGGCCGCCGTGGTCGAGCATCCAGCCGATCGCGGCACGGGCGTGGGACTCCAGGCGCCGGGCGAGCGAGACGTCCCCGGTCTGCTCCACATAGGCGCCGAGGAGGACCAGGAACAGCGGGGTGGCGTCGACCGAGCCGTAGTAGCGGCCGTACGGCACCTGCCCGAAGTGCGCCAGCTCTCCCTGCCGTACCTCGTGCACGATCTTGCCGGGCTGGGCCACGGAGGCCGCGTCGGTCTCCGTGGCCTGGGTCGCGGCGAGCGCGGGCAGGGTCGCTGCGGCCAGCTGGGGGCGGTAGGGGAGCGCGAAGAGGGAGGTGAGGAGGGCGTCCCGGCCCAGGAGGGTCAGGAACCAGGGGGCCCCGGCGGCCGGGACACGCAGCTCCTCGCCGTCCGGGCCGGTGGCCGGGACCTGGAGCGAGGCCAGGTCGGCGAGACCGCGGGCGCAGGCGGCCGCCAGCTCCGGCCAGCCGGTCGGGAAGGCCACGCCCTCCACGAACTCGCCCTCCAGCGCGAGGAGTTGCCGGTTCAGGGCGGCAGGCGAGCTCGGCACCCGGCGGGCCCGCTTGTCGCCGTGCGGGCGGGCCAGCACGCGCAGGGTCAGCTCGGCCGAGCCGTGCGGTTCCAGGTCCAGCGTCCACACCAGGCGCCGGGCTCCGGTGCCGGTCTCCTCGACGCCGTCCGGGGCGGGCTCCGCCGTCACCGTCGTGCACGAACGCCATTCGCGGCGCTGGTAGCCGAACTCCACTCCGTCGTCGAGGACTTCGCGGCTGCGGGTGGCGCCGGGCTTGGTGTAGGTGCGGTAGTCGGAGCGGAGTTCGAACTGGTCGGTGAAGTCGGCGTCCGTGGTGACCGCGAGCCGGACCGTCGTCGGCACCGGGCGGTTGCTGGTCACCCGCAGGGATTCGACGAACGAGCCGTCCCCGACCGCCTGTTCGCGGAAGAGGGTGTGGGCCGGGGGCTCCTGGCGGCCGCCGCGCGGGACCAGGACACAGCGGGCGGTGTCGCCGTCGGCGACCGGCGACAGGGTCTCGGGGACCGCGCCGTCGACCGTGAGCTGCCAGCGGCTCAGGTGCCGGGCGTCCCGTACGAACAGCCCGTCCGGGAAGCTGCCGCCCCGGACCCCGCTGATGTCCCCGCCGTCACCCACGGCAGCGAACGTCCCGCCGTGCACGAGCAGATGATGCCGGTCCGTCATCGCCGGTTCCCTCCCTTGAATCCCATGTCCGCCGTGACTGTGGTGCTGTTCGTGAGCGTGGTGCCGTGCGTCGCTGCCATCCCGCCGGTGAGCGGGGCGTCGCCGGTGAGCGTGGTGTCGCCGCTGAGCGCGGCCTCGCCCGGGAGCGCGGTCTCGCCGTGCAGCAGGTCGAGCGCGAGCGCGGCCGTCCAGCTGAAGCCGGTCGCCCCGCATCCCTCGCCGGTGTACGGGTCGACGTACTCCGCGAAGTCGGTGGCCGCGGCGAGTTCGAGGGCCGACTCCCGCAGCGCGTCGGCGTGCCGGCGCTCGCCGTGGATGCGCAGGCCCCGCTCCACGAGCCACGCCGTGTTGAACCAGGCCGGGCCGCGCCAGTAGCGGTGGGCGTCGAAGGCCTCGCCGAGGAGGTCGTAGCTGGGCAGGAGGCGGGTGGTGGAGCCGAGGCCGAAGTGCGGGCCGGTGGCGGTGCGCAGCAGCGCCGTGACGATGTCCCGGGGGAGACCGGGCAGGAGCAGGGGGACCAGGCCGGAGACACCGCGCTCGGGGATCAGGCCGGGGTCCGGGGCCGGGTGCGGGGCGGGGGCCTCGTGCCCGGCGGTCGGCCGGGCGTCCGGCCGGTGCGCGGGGAACGCCGGCCCGCGGTCGCCGACTGCGGCGGGCCCCCGCAGGTCCCGGCAGAGGAACATGCCGCTCGCCGGGTCCCACAGCCGCTCCACCAACGCCTGCGTCAGGCGCTCCGCGCGCGCGTGCCGGGCCGTGCCGGTCGCGCCCAGTTCGTCGGCGATCCTGGCCAGTGCGTGCTCGGAGGCGATCAGCAGGGCGTTGAAGGCGGGGTCCTCGACGGCGAACTCACCCGTACCGTCGGCATAGCCGGCGTCCCGGTAGTCGGCCGCGAGGCGCACGTACCGCCCGTAGTCCAGATCCGTCGGCCGGTCCTCGGCCGCGCCGTGGTCGAGGTCGGCGCGGCGGAAGGAGCGGGCCGGGGCCGGGGTGACACGGGACAGGGGGAGGTCCCAGGCGGGGCTGTTGTCCATACCCTGTTCCCAGGGGTGCACGACGGAGGCGAGGCCGCCGCCGCCGAGGTCGCGGCGGTGCAGGAGGTAGCGGTGCCAGGCCGCCAGACGCGGGTACACGCGGGCGAGGAAGCCGCGGGACCGGGAGAGCCCGGGGTCGGAGCGGTGCACCAGCCACGCGGCCAGCGCGTGCACCGGTGGCTGGACGATCCCGGACGTCTGTACGGTGCGCGGGGCGCCCGCGGTGCGCCCCGCGGTCGAGGAGCGCCAGAAGTCGGGGCTCGGGAAGTACGCGTCGAGCGGTACGGAGGGGTTGAACACGATGTGCGGGATCCGCCCGTCGCCCCACTGGGCCGTCAGGAGGGTCTCCAGCTCGGTCTGCGCCCGCAGCGGCGAGAGGTGGCGCAGGCCGATCGCGATGAAGGCGGAGTCCCAGGACCACTGGTGCGGGTACAGGCCGCGCGAGGGGACCGTGGAGGCGCCGGTCCAGTTGGCCTCCAGCACCCGCGCGGCCCTGGCGTGCAGGGAAGGCGGCGAACCCGGCGGATCGTATGCGATCGAGCGCTCGGTGGAAGAGGTGACGAGCTGGGCAGTGCGATCCACTCGGGGCTCCCCGAAAGACGTGTGGCTGACCGGTTCGGTCAGGGCTACCGTAGGGTTACGTCTATTTAACACGCAAAACCCAATATGTAATGCACAGTTGAGAAACACAAGGGGGTGCGCATGGCTGGACGGAGTCAGACCGGCGCCGGAGATCTGCTCGAACTGGTCCGCAGCGGGCGCGCCGTGACGCGCGGAGCGCTCCAGCAGGCCACCGGACTGTCCCGGGCGACCGTCGGCCAGCGCCTCGACCGGCTCTTCCGCGCGGGCTGGCTGCGCGAGGGCGCCGGCGGCCCGGTGGACTCCCCGCTGGGCGGCCGTCCCTCCATCACCCTGGAGTTCGACGACGCCCATGCCGTCGTCCTGGCCGCCGATCTCGACACCCGGCACGCGCGCGCGTGCGTGCTCTCCCTGACCGGCGAGATCCTCGCCGAGCACAGCGGCACCCTGGTGATCGAGGACGGCCCGGACGCCGTCCTCGGCGAGCTGGGCCGCTGGTTCGCCGAGCTGCTGGAGAAGGCGGGTCAGCGGGCCGAGGAGGTCTGCGGCATCGGGCTGGCCGTCCCGGGCCCGGTCGACCTGGAGAGCGGCCGGGTGGTCCAGCCGCCGATCATGCCCGGCTGGGACGGCTACGACATACGGGGCCGCCTCGCCCGGGCCTTCACCGAGCACAGCGGGTCCGGCCCGGTCCCCGTGCTCGTCGACAACGACGCCAACCTCATGGCGTACGGCGAACAGCGCACCGGCCACCCCGACTGCTCGGCCTTCGTCCTGGTCAAGGTGTCGACCGGTATCGGCGCCGGAGTCGTGGTCGACGGCTCGGTCTACCGGGGCATCGACGGGGGTGCGGGCGACCTGGGGCACATCCGGGTGCCGGCCGGTGCGGAGGCGCTGTGCCGGTGCGGTTCCTACGGCTGTCTCGCCGCCGTCGCGAGCGGCGGTGCCGTGGCCCGGCGGCTGGCCGCGACCGGGGTGCCGGCGGCCTCCGGCTCGGATGTGCGGGACCTGCTGGCGTCCGGGCACCCGGAGGCGGCGGCGCTCGCGCGGGAGGCCGGGCGGCAGGTCGGGGACGTCCTGGCGACGGTCGTGACGCTGCTGAACCCCGGGGTCCTGATGATCGCCGGAGATCTGGCCGGAACTCCCTTCCTGACCGGCGTCCGGGAGCTGCTGTACCAGCGGGCGCTGCCCCGCTCCACCGCCCGGCTGGAGGTCGTGACCTCACGGCTCGGGGAGCGGGCCGGGCTGGTCGGGGCGGGTGCCCTGGTGGTGGAGCACCTGTACGCGCCCGAACGGGTCGAGGAGCGGTTGCTGGCGATGGGCGTATGACGTCCGTGTTGCGGTCCGGATACCCGTCCGCATGGTGAAATCCGACGCGCTGTGGCAGCGTGATTCTCGCCACGCCTGATAGGGGTCGCGCTCGAATGAGCGGATCTTGGGCGACTGCACTTCTGGAAGGGGTGGCACTCAGTGCCACCCCTTGATCGTTCATCGATCGAAATCAGATGTGGCTGAGGGGTGCTCATCTGAGCGAAAATGACGGCAGGGGAGCGCTTCGGCGTTCAAGAAGTGAAAACATTCGACGGCTGTCGCTTGCCAAGCTTTGACTTTCGATCCGCTGGCAGACACCTGGTTACGGGCGTATGACGCTCGAGCAGACGTACCCAGAAGCCTTCGATCTGGGTATGTTCCTCGCCGTCAGGGCAGCCACCGCGTCCTCGAGGGAGTCGAGACCCGTGTCGGAAAACAAAGAACCCCACGTAGCCAAGTTCGTCTACGACTTCACCGAGGGAAACAAGGACCTCAAGGACCTCCTGGGTGGCAAGGGCGCGAACCTCGCCGAGATGACCAACCTGGGACTCCCCGTTCCCCCCGGCTTCACCATCACGACGGACGCCTGCAAGGTCTACCTGGACAGCGGTGAGGAACCCGCGGCACTGCGTGACGAGGTGAGTGCGCACCTCGACGCGCTGGAGCAGCGCATGGGCAAGAAGCTCGGCCAGGCCGACGACCCGCTGCTCGTCTCCGTCCGCTCCGGCGCCAAGTTCTCCATGCCCGGAATGATGGACACGGTCCTGAACATCGGCCTCTCCGACAAGTCGGTCCAGGGTCTCGCCAAGCAGGCCGGCGACGACCGCTTCGCCTGGGACTCCTACCGACGCCTCATCCAGATGTTCGGCAAGACCGTCCTCGGCGTCGACGGCGAGCTCTTCGAGGAGGCCCTCGACAAGGCCAAGGAGGCCAAGAAGGTCACCGTCGACACCGACCTGGAGGCCGCCGACCTCAAGAAGCTGGTCACCGCCTTCAAGAAGATCGTCAAGAAGGAGGCCGGCCGGGACTTCCCGCAGGACCCGCGCGAGCAGATGGACCTCGCCATCCACGCGGTCTTCGACTCCTGGAACACCGACCGCGCCAAGCTCTACCGCCGCCAGGAGCGCATCCCCGGCGACCTCGGCACCGCGGTCAACGTCTGCTCGATGGTCTTCGGCAACCTCGGCCCCGACTCCGGCACCGGTGTCGCCTTCACCCGCGACCCCGCCTCCGGCCACCAGGGCGTCTACGGCGACTACCTCCAGAACGCCCAGGGCGAGGACGTCGTCGCGGGCATCCGCAACACCGTGCCGCTCGCGGAGCTGGAGCAGATCGACAAGAAGTCGTACGACCAGCTGATGCAGATCATGGAGACGCTGGAGAACCACTACAAGGACCTCTGCGACATCGAGTTCACCATCGAGCGCGGTCAGCTGTGGATGCTCCAGACCCGGGTCGGCAAGCGCACGGCGGGCGCGGCCTTCCGGATCGCCACCCAGCTGGTCGACCAGGGACTCATCGACGAGGCCGAGGCGCTCCAGCGCGTCACCGGCGCCCAGCTGGCCCAGCTGATGTTCCCCCGCTTCGACGAGGACGCCAAGGTCGCGCAGGTCGGCCGGGGCATCGCGGCCTCGCCGGGCGCGGCCGTCGGCAAGGCGGTCTTCGACTCGTACACCGCGGTGAAGTGGTCCCGTTCGGGCGAGAAGGTCATTCTCGTACGGCGGGAGACCAACCCCGACGACCTCGACGGCATGATCGCGGCCGAGGGCATCCTGACCTCCCGCGGCGGCAAGACCTCCCACGCGGCCGTCGTCGCGCGCGGCATGGGCAAGACCTGTGTCTGCGGCGCCGAGGAGCTGGAGGTCGACACCAAGCGGCGCCGGATGACCGTTCCGGGCGGGCACGTGGTGGAGGAGGGCGACCTGATCTCCATCGACGGATCGTCCGGCAAGGTCTACCTGGGCGAGGTCCCGGTCGTCCCGTCTCCCGTCGTGGAGTACTTCGAGGGCCGGATGCACGCGGGCGCCAACGACGCCGACGAGCTGGTCGAGGCGGTGCACCGGATCATGGCGTTCGCGGACCGCAAGCGCCGGCTGCGGGTCCGGGCCAACGCCGACAACGCCGAGGACGCGCTGCGCGCCCGTCGCTTCGGCGCGCAGGGCATCGGACTGTGCCGTACCGAGCACATGTTCCTCGGCGACCGGCGTGAGCTGGTCGAACGGCTGATCCTGGCCGACACGGAGACCGAGCGCGAGGAGTCGCTGAAGGCGCTGCTCCCGCTTCAGAAGCAGGACTTCGTCGAGCTGTTCTCGGCGATGGACGGGCTGCCGGTGACGATCCGGCTCCTCGACCCGCCGCTGCACGAGTTCCTCCCCGACATCACCGAGCTGTCGGTCCGCGTGGCCCTCGCGGAGTCCCGCCAGGAGCCGCACGAGAACGAACTCCGGCTCCTCCAGGCCGTGCACCGGCTGCACGAGCAGAACCCGATGCTGGGCCTGCGCGGCGTGCGCCTCGGTCTGGTCATCCCGGGCCTGTTCACCATGCAGGTCCGCGCGATCGCCGAGGCCGCGGCCGAGCGCAAGAACGCCAAGGGCGACCCGCGCGCCGAGATCATGATCCCGCTCGTCGGCACCGTCCAGGAGCTGGAGATCGTCCGCGAGGAGGCCGACCAGGTCGTCGCGGAGGTCGAGGCGGCCACCGGTGTGGAGCTGAAGCTGTCGATCGGCACGATGATCGAGCTGCCGCGTGCCGCGCTGACCGCGGGTCAGATCGCGGAGGCGGCGGAGTTCTTCTCCTTCGGCACGAACGACCTCACGCAGACGGTGTGGGGCTTCAGCCGGGACGACGTGGAGGCGAGCTTCTTCACGGCGTACCTGGAGAAGGGCATCTTCGGAGTCTCCCCCTTCGAGACGATCGACAAGGACGGCGTCGGCTCCCTGGTGCAGCTGGCCGCGGAGGCCGGCCGGCGTACCCGCCCCGACCTCAAGCTCGGCGTCTGCGGTGAGCACGGCGGTGACCCGGAGTCGGTCCACTTCTTCCACCAGGTCGGCCTGGACTACGTCTCCTGCTCCCCGTTCCGCATCCCGGTGGCCCGCCTGGAGGCCGGGCGCGCGGCGATCACGGCGAACGGCAGCGACCACCGGTAGGCCCTCACCGGGCCACTGATCCCCGGAGCCGACGCCCGTCCCCGACCCTCAACCGATGGGCGGCGGTTCCGGATCACGAGAGAGGGCGGCACCCTTGTGCGGGGGTGCCGCCCTCTCGTACGTCCCGCTCGTACGCCCTTCTCGTGCGCTCCCGTGCGGGCGCTGCTACCGTCACGCGATGTCCAAGAGCGAGATCGACGCGGTGACCGCCGAGTTCTTCGGGGCCTTCGACAACCGGGGCGGCAGGACCGCCGATGTCGGACGCGTGCGGCGGCTGGTCCTCCCCGAGGGCGTGATCGTCAAGACCGGTCCCGAGTACACCGTCCACACCGTGGAGCAGTTCATCGAGCCCCGTCTGCGGCTGCTGACCGAGGGCCGGCTGGTCGAGTTCTCCGAGTGGGAGACCTCCGAACGCACCGACATCGCGGGGGACATCGCCTCGCGGATCGGTACGTACCGCAAGTCCGGGATCCTGGACGGGGAGCCGTTCGACGGCGGCGGGACCAAGACGCTCCAGTTCGTCCGCACCCCGCAGGGCTGGCGCATCGCGGCACTGGCCTGGTACGACCACGCCTGACCGGCGTCGACGTGGACGGTGTCAGCGCATCGCCCGGCGCCTGCGGGCCGACGCCACCAGGGCGCCGCCGGTGAGCAGGACCGTCGAGCCGACGGCGGCCAGGTACACCGCGGTGTCGCCGCCACCGGTCTCCGCCAGGTCCCGGTGCCGGCTGCCGGGGTCCTCGGCGCTCACCGTGTCGTCGTGGGCCCGGAAGTCCGCGGGCGGCTGGTCGCAGCCGATGCCGTCGCCGTCCCGGTCGAGATGGCTGCCGTAGTGCTCGTCGCCCCTGGGGAGGTTCGCGTACCCGGCGGCGTAGGCCTCGCCGCAGTTCGCGAACGGGTGGTCGCCGTCATGGGCCGAGGCGGCACCCGGCAGCACGGCCAGGGCCAGCGCGGCGACGACGATGGCGCCGGGCTTGCGGAGCAGTTTCACAACAGGTCCTTCCGGGTTCGTGAGAGGGACGAACCTAGTGAGACGCGGGTGCCGTGTCGGCGACATGAGAAACCCGTGATGCGAACGTGACGTGACCGGAAGGTAGCTCTCCGCGAGCGCGCCGTCGACTCACTGCGGCTGCGGCTGCAGCTGCGTGGCGTACGGGTTGGTCATGGTGGTCCCCTGCGGAACGGGCCCCTCCCCGCCCCCCGCGGACTGCTCACCGCGCCCGTCCCTCCTAGGCTGGGCCGCAGTCGTCGAGGGAGGGACCCCGTCATGACCGGATGGAACGAGAAGGCCGTCCCCGATCAGAGCGGACGCGTGGCCGTGGTCACCGGGGCCAACAGCGGGATCGGGTACGCCGCCGCGCGGGAACTGGCGCGCAAGGGTGCCCGGGTGGTGCTCGCCTGCCGCAGTGAGCGGCGGGGCGGCGAGGCCCGGGACCGGCTGCTGGGCGAAGTGCCGGACGCGGAGGCGGAGTTGGCCCGACTGGACCTCGGGGACCTGGCCTCCGTGCGGGAGTTCGCGACCTCGTTCCGGTACGACCGCCTCGACCTGCTGATCAACAACGCGGGCGTGATGGCGCTGCCGTACGGCACGACCGCGGACGGCTTCGAGACCCAGTTCGGCACCAACCACCTGGGCCACTTCGCCCTGACCGGCCTGCTGCTGCCCTCGATCCTCGCGACACCCGGCGCACGGGTCGTGACGGTCTCCAGCGGGATGCACGCGGTGGCCAACATCGACATCCACGACCTCAACAGCGAGCGCCGCTACCGCCGTTGGATCGCCTACGCCCGCTCCAAGACCGCCAACCTGCTCTTCGTCCACGAGCTGGCCCGCCGGCTGGCGGCGCACGGCTCGGACGTGATCGCCGCGGCGGCGCACCCCGGGTACGCGGCCACCAACCTCCAGACCGCGGGGGCGCAGATGGCGGGCCGCACGGCGGCGGAACGGTTCATGCGGATCGGCAACCGCTTCTTCGCCCAGTCCGCCGAGGCCGGTGCCCTGCCCACCCTCTACGCGGCCACGGCCCCCGACGTCTCCCCGGACTCCTTCACCGGCCCTTCCCTCGCCGGCTGGCGCGGCGCCCCGGCCCCCTCCTGGCGGGCCTCCTGGACCCGCAACGACGAGGCCGCCCAACGCCTTTGGTCCGCCTCGGAGCAGCTGACAGGGGTGACGTACGACGCCCTGAAGGGCTGACCGGGTCGCCGCAGGGTACGCGGCAGGGGCGGTCACCGGATCGTGGCCGCCCCCGCCCGCGCAGTTCTGCGCTGCCCGTGCGCTTCTACGCCGCCCGCACCTCGTACGTGGCGATCCGTACCGACTCGTCGTCCAGGCACTGCCCGGTCTCCAGGTCGAAGCGCTGCTTGAGCAGGGGTGAGGCCACGAACGGGCGGCCCTGGTGGGTGCCGGTCAGGCCGCGGGAGAGGACCGCCGCGCCGCCGAAGGGGTCGCGGTTGTCGACGGCGTACAGCCGGCCCGCGCGGTCGCGGAACAGGGCCGCCTGGCGGCCGTCGGGCAGCAGGGCCGCCACGCCGCGGCCGGGCAGCAGCCGGGTCAGGTCGCAGACCGCGAACCAGTCTCCGTCCAGCTGGAGTTGGACCTTCAGGTCGGTGGTCTCGGGTGCCAGGGTCATCGCTGGGCGCTTCCTTCCAGGGGACGGTGGCCGATGGTCAGCAGCGGCAGGTCGGGCTTGATCTGCTCGCGCTCGGGGACGAAGCCGACGACCGGGTCGGGGGTGTCAGGGGCGTTCACGAAGGACACGAACCGGGCGAGCTTCTCGGGGTCGTTGATGGTGGTCGCCCACTCGTCGGCGTAGTGCGCCACGTGGGCCGTCATCAGGGACTCCAGTTCCTCGCAGATGCCGAGGGAGTCCTCCACGACCACGTCACGGACGTGGTCCAGGCCGCCGGGGATGCGCTCCAGCCAGGTCGAGGTGCGCTCCAGACGGTCCGCGGTGCGGATGTAGAACATCAGGAACCGGTCGATCAGCCTGACCAGTTCGGCGTCGGTGAGGTCCTGGGCCAGCAGGTCCGCGTGGCGCGGGGTCGCGCCGCCGTTGCCGCCGACGTAGAGGTTCCAGCCGCTGGAGGTGGCGATCACGCCGAAGTCCTTCGACTGGGCCTCGGCGCACTCGCGGGCGCAGCCGGAGACGGCCGACTTGAGCTTGTGGGGCGACCTGAGCCCCCGGTAGCGCAGCTCCAGGTCGATCGCCATGCGGACCGAGTCCTGGACGCCGTAGCGGCACCAGGTCTGGCCCACGCAGGACTTCACGGTACGGAGGGACTTGCCGTAGGCGTGGCCCGACTCGAAGCCGGCGTCCACCAACCGCGTCCAGATCAGCGGGAGTTGCTCCACCCGCGCGCCGAACATGTCGATCCGCTGGCCGCCCGTGATCTTCGTGTAGAGGCCGAAGTCGCGGGCGATCTCGCCGATCGTGATGAGCCCCTCGGGGGTGATCTCACCGCCGGGGATGCGCGGTACGACCGAGTAGGAGCCGTTCTTCTGGATGTTGGCGAGGAAGTGGTCGTTGGAGTCCTGGAGCGCCGCCTGCTCGCCGTCCAGGACGTAGCCGCTCGCACCGATGGTCGGGGCGAGGGAGGCGATGATCGAGCCGACGGCCGGCTTGCAGATCTCGCAGCCGTCACCGCCCCGGGCGCCGTCGCGGCCGTAACGGTCCAGGAGGTCCTGGTAGGTGTTGATGCGCAGGGCGAGGACGATCTCGTAGAGCTCCTCGCGGGTCTGCGCGAAGCAGCCGCACAGGCCCTTGTCGACCTCGACGCCGGACGCCTCCAGCTCGGCGGTGACCAGCTGGCCGAGCACCTTGACGCAACTGCCGCACGTGGTACCGGCCTTGGTGCACTTCTTCACCTCGGGCACAGTCGTGCAGTTGTGCTCGGTGACCGCCCCGCGGATCGTGCCCTTGCGGACGTTGTTGCAGGAGCAGATGATCGCGTCGTCGGGCAGCGCGGTCGGGCCGAGCTGCACCGACTCCCCGGCACCGGCCGGCAGCACCAGCGACTCGGGCTTGACCGGCGGGACCGAACCGGTGAACGCCTTCAGCGTGCCGTACGCCTCCGCGTCGCCGACCAGGATGCCGCCGAGCAGCGTGCCGTCCCGGCCGATGACCAGCTTCTTGTACAGGCCGGCGCGGGAGTCGGAGTACACGACGTCCAGGCAGTCCGCGGTCGCGCCGTGCGCGTCGCCGAAGGAGGCCACGTCCACGCCGAGCAGCTTCAGCTTGGTCGACAGGTCGGCGCCCAGGAAGGCGGCCTCGTCGGAGGCGATGGTCGCCGCCGCGGTCTCGGCCTGCTCGTAACCGGGGGCCACCAGGCCGTACACCCGGCCGTCGGCGGCCAGCGCGCACTCGCCGATCGCGAACACGTGCGGGTCGGCGACCGTACGGCACTGCTCGTCGACGGTGATGCCGCCGCGCTCGCCGACGGTCAGACCGCAGTCGCGGGCCAGCTGGTCGCGGGGGCGGACACCGGCGCTGAACACCACCAGGTCGGTGGCGAGTTCGGAGCCGTCGGACAGTTTCATGCCGGTGACGGCGCCGTCCTCGTCGACCACGATCTCCTGCGTGCCGACCCCGGTGTGGACGGTCAGGCCCATCCCCTCGATGGTGCGCAGCAGCGCCGCGCCACCGCCCTCGTCGACCTGCACCGGCATCAGCCGCGGCGCGAACTCCACGATGTGGGAGGTGAGTCCGAGACCCTTGAGCGCACCGGCCGCCTCCAGGCCGAGCAGGCCGCCGCCGACCACGGCACCGGTGGTGCGGGTCTTCGCGTACTCCTCGATGGCGAGCAGGTCCTCGATCGTGCGGTAGACGAAACAGCCCCGGGCGTCCTTGTTCGGGACCGGCGGCACGAACGGGTACGAGCCGGTGGCGAGGACGAGGACGTCGTAGTCGAAGACCTGCCCGGACCTGGCCGTGACCTTCTTCGCGGAGCGGTCCACCATGACGGCCGGGTCGCCGACGTACAGCTCGATGCCGTGCGTGTCGATGAACTCCATGTCCGTCATGGAGAGTTCCTCGGGCGTCCTGCCCGAGAAGTACGAGGTGAGCGCGACGCGGTCGTACGCGGGGCGCGGCTCCTCGCAGAGCACGACCACGCGGTGGGTCGCGGTCAGGCCGCGCGTGGCGAGGGCTTCGAGGAAGCGCTGGCCGACCATGCCGTGGCCGACGAGGACGATCGTGGGGGTGGCCTCCGTGGCCTCCGGGGTGGCGGTCATCAGGAGCCTCCATCGTTGGTGAGCAGGTGGAGCAGCGGGCCGCCTGCGGGGAGCGGTTCGGCTCCCTCCCAGGCGCGGGCGAGCGCGCCGACGGTGCCGAGTTCGCCGACGAGGACCCCGCCGACCAGGCGGTCGTCGCGGACGACGACCTTGCGGTAGGTGCCGCGGGTGGCGTCCGCGAGCTGGACGACGTCGTCGCCCGGGAGTGCCTCGGTCTCGCCGAACGCGGCCAGGTCGAAGGCGGTCTGTCCGGTGAGCGTGAGCCGGGTCAGCGAACGGGTGCCGGTGTAGCGTGCGTTCGCGCGTCCCGCCAGCAACTCGGCGAGGGCATCAGCCTGTTCGAGGGCCGGGGTGGCGAGCCCGTAGACGGTGCCGTCGTGCTGGGCGCAGTCCCCGATGGCGTGGATGTGCGGGTCGGAGGTGCGCAGTTCGTCGTCCACGACGATGCCCTTGCGCACGTCCAGACCGGCGGTCTGCGCGAGGCCGACACGGGGGTGGACCCCGCAGGCCAGGACCACGATCTCGGCGTCCAGGGCGTATCCGTCGGCCATCTCGACCGAGCGGACCGCGCCCCCGACACAGCGCACGTCCCGCACCCGCAGGTCGGTGTGGACCTCGACTCCGAGATCCCCGAGGTGGCGCCGGACCAGCCGGGACGCGCTCGGGTCGAGCTGGCGCTCCATCAGCCGCTCGGACTGCTGGGCCAGGATCACCTGGGCCCCGCGCTGGGCGAGCGCGCGGGCCGCGGAGACGCCGAGGAGCCCGCCGCCGATCACGACGGCCTTCACCCCCGGCCGGACCGCTTCGGAAAGCCCCAGGCAGTCGTCCATGGTGCGGAACGCGTGCACGCCCTTGGGCAGTTCGTGGTCCGCGGTGAACAGACCGCGCAGCGGCGGCAGCACCGGGTTGGAGCCGGTGGCCAGGACCAGCGTGTCGTATGCGATCTTCGAACCGTCGGCGCAGGCGACGGTCCGGGCCCCGCGGTCGATGCCGGTGACCCGGGCACGGGTCAGCGCGGCCGGCGCCGGAAGCGCGATCACGTCGGGGGTGTACCGCCCGGCCAGCACCTCGGCCAGGAGCACCCGGTTGTACGGGCGGTGCTCCTCCTCGCCGACGAGCGTCACGGGCGTGCCGAGCTCTCCGAGCCGCCGGGCGAGCCGGACGCCCGCGAGCCCGGCGCCGATCACCACCACACGCGTATTCGAGGTCATGATGTCGAGCCTGCGGTGCGGGTGTTACCCGACCGCATCGCATCTGTTTCCCGTGAGGAACGCTGCCCTCAGCTGCGGTCGGCGCCGGCTGTGAGGGTTCGGCAGGGACGCCGGGGGAGCGCTGTGAGGACGCCCGCGCGCAGGTGGATGCGGCGGTGAGGGGTCCCCGAGCCCAGGTAGGTGCAGGACCCACGAATGGCGTCCCGTAGGGTCACGATCATGCCGGACATATCGCTGACCACGGTCGTTCTCCTGTGCCTCGCGGCTCTCGCGGCGGGCTGGATCGACGCCGTGGTCGGCGGCGGGGGCCTCCTGCTGCTGCCGGTCCTGCTGCTCGGTCTGCCCGCGCACACCCCGGCCGCGCACGCGCTCGGCACCAACAAGGCGGTCGCCATCGTCGGCACCTCGGGGGCCGCGGTGACGTACGCCCGCCGGACACGGGTCGACGTACGGCTCGCCGTCCGCATCGGGATCGCGGCCCTCGCCGGCTCATCGGCGGGCGCGTTCTTCGCGGCCGGGATGAGCACGGAGGTGCTCAAGCCGCTGATCTTGGTCGTGCTGCTGGGCGTCGCCGCCTTCGTGATCCTGCGCCCCGCCTTCGGCACCGCCCCCGCGACCGGCCCGGCCAACCGCCGCCAGGTCCTCGCCGCGATCGGCCTGGCCGGCCTCGGCATCGGGTTCTACGACGGTCTGATCGGCCCCGGCACCGGCACCTTCCTCGTCCTCACCCTCACCGCGGTCCTCCACCTGGACCTCGTCACCGCCTCCGCCACCGCGAAGATCGTCAACTGCTGCACCAACGCGGGAGCACTCGCGATGTTCGCCTGGCAGGGGGCCGTCCTGTGGCAGCTCGCCGCGCTCATGGCCGTGTTCAACCTCGCCGGCGGCACCCTCGGCGCGCACACCGCGCTGAAGAAGGGCAGCGGGTTCGTCCGGGTCGTGCTGCTCGCCGTCGTCTTCGCGCTGGTCGCGAATATTGCGTACGAACAGTGGCTCGCCTGACGTTACGGTGACGCCGTGACGACTCAGGTGATCGTGCTCAACGGCGGCTCCAGCTCCGGCAAGTCGGGCATCGCCCGCTGTCTCCAGGCGGTCCTGCCCGAGCCCTGGCTGGCCTTCGGGATCGACGGGTTCGTGGACTCGATGCCGGCCGCGCTCCAGTCCTCGGACGAGGGCATCGACGTCACGGCGGACGGCGGGGTGAGCGTCGGCGAGGAGTTCGCACGGCTGGAGGCGGCCTGGCGGGCCGGGGTCGCCGCCACGGCATGGGCGGGTGCCCGGGTGATCGTCGACGACGTGTTCCTGGGCGGTGCGCACTCCCAGGAGCGGTGGCGCAAGAGCCTCGACGGCCTGGACGTGCTGTGGGTCGGCGTGCGCTGCGACGCCGAGGTCGCCGCGGGCCGGGAGATCGTGCGGGGCGACCGGGCGCGGGGGATGGCCGAGAAGCAGGCGGAGCTCGTCCACCAGGGCGTGAGCTACGACCTGGAGGTGGACACCACCCGCACCGAGGCCCTGGTGTGTGCGCGAACCATCGCGGAGGCGGTCGCGGGCGGCACCCCGTGAGCGGGGCACCCTGAGCCGTGAGCGGCACCGCGCGAGCGTCCGTCAGCGGCTCCCCGTCAGATGCGCGAACACCACCACGTTCCCCCGGTAGCCGGTCGCGCGTGAGTAGCCGCCGCCGCAGGTGATCACCCGCAGTTCGGGCCGGGCCGCCGCCCCGTACACCTTCTCGTCGGGGAAGCCCTTGGCGTCGTACACCTCGACCGCGTCCACCGTGAACACCGCCACGCTGCCGTCGCGCCGGTCCACCTCGATCGCACTGCCCTTGCGGAGGGCGCCGAGGTCGTAGAAGACGGCGGGCCCCTCGGCGTTGTCCACGTGCCCGGCGACGATCGCGGTGCCCTTCTCGCCGGGAGTGGTGCCGGCCTCGTACCAGCCGGCCAGGTTCTTCTTCGCGGCCGGCGGGACGTCGAGACTGCCGGTGCGGGTGAGGGCGAGGCCCATCAGGGGCGCGTCCACCCGGATCGAGGGGACGCGGATGCGGTCCGGCGGGGACGGCGGCAGCGCGGGCGCCGCGTCCCGCCCGGCGCCACCGCCCCGGGCGGACCGCGCCTGGGCGGCCGACGGCTGCGGCGGGGCGTGCGTCTCGTTGCCGCTGTGCAGCAGCCACGCGCCGCTGCACAGGGCCATCACGGTCACCCCGGCTATCGCGGTGTTCCCGAGTCCTCGGTTGCGCACAGGACCTCCTCTACGGCCGGCCTGCCCGTCCCCCTCCGGGCCGCGAGGGGCGTCGGACCCGGAGGGGGAGGGGACATGCGGTACCGGCGGACGGACAGCGGAGGGTGTCCGTCACATCCCGTCGCCTCTCGCCCGGCGATGCAGGAGCCAGGTACCGCCCGCGGCGGCGACGGCGAGAGCCGCCACGCCGCCCGCGGTCTGCACGGGGTCGGGGCCGAGCGCGCCACCGACCCCCGTCTTCACACTTCCCCGGGGATGCACCGGCTGCCGCTGCGAGGTCAGCGTCACCACCAGGTCACCGGTCACCCGCCGCCCGCTCTGCGCGCAGGTCGCGACGATCTCGTACGTTCCCGGCTGCGCGCTCGGCGGCACCCGGAACCCTCCGGTCGTGTCGCCGCCGTGCGTGCTGGGCGCCAGCGTGAACGGGCCCGCGCCCACCGCGCTGGCGTCACCGGCCGCCGCACCGTCGTCGCCGCACGCCGCCGTGGTCACGGTGACCTGCCCGCCCGGCACCACCGAGGACGGGAGGACCCCCAGTCCCCCCGCGTCCTCGGCGTGGGCCGGCGCGCAGACGAGTCCCGCAGCGGCGACGGCGAGCGCGCTGCCGGTGAGCAGGCGGACGGTGGTGCGCATGGTGCTCCCTCGAGCTCTCGGGTGGGGATCCCTGTGCCTTCGAGGTAAGTGGCAGTGAGCCCGGACCGCTTCCTGAGGGGACGTCAGAAATACGGTGAACGGGTGTCAGATCCGCGCGCGGCTCGGTGGGGTGGCCGGAGTTTCAGCAGGTCACCGCCGTACGGCGGAGGGGTCGCGGTCGAGAACCGGAAGGGTGCGGCACGCGCGTGTGAACGGGTGACGCTCCCGGCGCCGCGCTCGCTTGACCTCAACTTTGGTCGAGGTATCAGGCTGTCCTCCATGCAGACAGACACCGCTCACACGGACACCGCTCACACGGACACCGCTCACACAGGCACCGCTCCGCTTCGCGTCGCCCTCGTCATCGGCAGCAACCGGCACGGCCGCTTCGGCCCGGTCGTCGCCGACTGGCTTCTCGGCCACCTGCGCGACCGTGACGACCTGGTCGCCGAGGTCGTGGACGTGGCCGAGGCCGACCTGCCCATGTCGTTCGCCTCCCCTCCGGCGCCCTCCGCCGTCACCCCGAAACTCGCGTCGGCCGACGCGTTCGTGGTCCTCACCCCCGAGTACAACCACTCCTTCCCGGCGGGCCTGAAGAACCTCGTCGACTGGCACGTCACCGAGTGGCAGGCCAAGCCGGTGGCCCTCGTCTCCTACGGCGGCGTCTCGGGCGGGCTCCGGGCCGTGGAACACCTGCGCCAGGTCTTCGCCGAGCTGCACGCGGTGACGGTGCGGGACACGGTGAGCTTCCACAACGCCGGTTCGTCGTTCGAGGACGGCCGCCCGAAGGACCCCTCGGGACCGGACGCGGCGGCGAAGACGATGCTGGACCAGCTGGTGTGGTGGGGCAGGGTGCTGAGGGAGGGGAGGGCGGCGACGCCCTACGCCCGGTGAGGCCCGGCCGGACGCCCTCGACGTCGGTCAGTGACCGGCGAGCGCCTCGTCGATCGCCCGCTGTCCCGTCTCCGCCAGGACCGGGTTCTTCCCGCCCCGGTAGTAGTGCACCGCGCCCACGCCCCAGCACAGGGCCCACGCGCGTCCCCGTTCCCAGGTGGCGTCGTCGAACTCCGCCGCCTCCCGGAACAGCCGGCGGCTCTCGCCGGTGAACACGGTCCAGGCCGGCAGGGTGTCCGCGGTGGGCTCCCCGATGCCGAGGCAGCCGAAGTCGATGACGGCGGTGAGACGGCCGTCCACGGTGAGCAGGTTGCCGGGGAGCAGGTCGGCGTGCAGCCAGACCGGCGCGCCGTCCCACCCGGGCAGCCGGCCGGCCTCGTCCGCGAGGGCGGTCGCACGGTCCACGTCCAGAAGGCCGGCGGCGCCGAGGTCCTGGATCGCCTGCCGGGTGCCGTCGTCGAAGAGGTGCAGGGGCCCGGGGCGGTAGGAGGCCGGCCCGCCGGTCGCGTCGACCGTCCGCAAGGCGGTGACGAACCGCCCCAACTCCACCGCGGCGTCGGTGAGTTCGGTGAGAGGTGAGTCGTGGGCGTTGTCCCCGTCCAGCCACCGGTACACGCCCCAGGGCAGTGCGTACCCCCGGCCGGGCTCCCCCTTGGCCAGCGGCTCCGGCACCGCGAGCGGAAGCCGGGGTGCCAGCAGGGGCAGCCACCGGTGCTCGAACTCCACCTGGTGCCCGCCGCCGGGCAACCGCGGCAGCCGTACGACCATGTCGTCCCCGAGCCGGAACATCGCGTTGTCCGTCCCGGCCGACTCGACGCGGGAGACGGGGAGTTGGCCCCAGCGCGGAAACTGGTCGGCGATCAGCCCGCGCACCAGCTCCGTGTCGATGTCGAGCTCGTCGGCGTGCATCTTCGTGGGGGACGACATGGGGCTCCGGGGGGAGGGGGCGGGCATCGGCGGTGGAGCGTATCCACGGGGCGGAACCCGCGGCCATCGCTTTTTCCCGGCCCCGGCACGTGGTTCAGCCCGCGCCGCCGGACGAGAACCGCTCCGCGAGGGCCCGGTGTCGCGCCGCCGCCTGCCTGGCCTCGGCGGACGTGACCGCAGACCCCGGCAGGGTGCCGATGCGCTCGATCTCGTCGGCGAAGCGCACGTGCTCGGCGCGGGCGTGCTCCCGGCAGGCCAGACACGTCACCCGGTCCGGCCGCGGCGAGGTCATGGCGTACGGCACCTTCAGCCCGCACCCGGTGCCGACGACGCTCGGCAGGTCCCCGGCGATCCCGAACGTGGCCGCGAGCATGGTGCGGACGGCCGCCTCGCCGCGCACCACCTTCGCCTCGACATGGATGTGCGGATCGTCCACGCCCACCTTCCGCCTCCTTCCGTCACGGGGACGGCCGCCCCGGACTCCGGGGCGGCCGCGTCACACGTCGTGGGACGACGGAACGTCAGTTCACGTTCACCGCGCTCCAGGCCGCCGCCACCGCGTTGTACTCGGCGCTGCCCGTGCCGTACAGGTCCTTCGCCGCGTTCAGGGTGGCCGTGCGCGCCCCCGCGTAGTTCGTCGAGGACGTCATGTAGACCGTCAGCGCCCGGTACCAGATCGCGCCCAGCTTGTCCCGGCCGATGCCGGTGACCGTGGAGCCGTTGGAGGTGGGGGAGTTGTAGCTGACGCCGTTGATGGTCTTGGGGCCGCTGCCCTCCGCGAGCAGGTACGCGAAGTGGTTGGCGACCCCGGAGGAGTAGTGGACGTCGAGGTTGCCCACCGAACTGCTCCACGCGTCCTCGGAGTTGCCGTCCTTGGAGGGCTTGTCCATGTAGCGCAGGGCGTCCCGGCCGAACCCGGAGCGGACGATCTTCTCGCCGATCAGGTAGTCACCGGCGTCCGAGGAGTTGCCCGCGTAGAACTCCACCAGGCTGCCGAAGATGTCGGAGGTCGCCTCGTTGAGCCCGCCGGACTCGCCGGAGTACGTCAGCGCCGCCGTCTTCGACGTCACGCCGTGCGACATCTCGTGCCCCGCCACGTCCAGCGACACGAGCGGGCCGAGCTGCGTCCCGTCACCGTCGCCGTACGTCATGCAGAAGCAACTGTCGTCCCAGAAGGCGTTGTTGTAGGCGTTGCCGTAGTGGACGCGGTTGTAGGAGCCCTTGCCGTCGCCGCCGATGCCGTTCCGCCCGTGGACGTTCTTGTAGTAGTCCCAGGTGACGTCGGTCCCGTACTGCGCGTCCACCGCCGCCGTGGCCCGGTCCGAAGTCGCCCCCGTGCCCCAGTGGTTGTCGGCGTCGGTGAACAGGGTCGCGGGGGCCCGGCTGAAGCAGATGTTCAGGAAGCACAGGTCCGTCTTGTTGGCGGCGTCCCCGGTGTAGGTGTTCCCGCGCGTCGCGTCCTTGAGCTGGTACGTCGATCCGGACTGGGTCGTGTTCAGCGCGACCGTGCCGCTGTACAGCGACTTCCCGTCTCCGGCGGCCTGTTCGATGCTGTCCCAGGCGTCGATCTGGGCCCCCGTGCGGGCGTCGGTGAGGACGGTCCGGGCGACCGGGTTGCCGAGCGAGTCCTGGGCGGCCGCGTTCGTCCGCCAGGCCAGCTTCGGCGCCCCGTGCAGGGCGTCGACGACCAGCTGCGGCTTGGCGGTGAGCTTCTTCAGCGTCTCGCCGAGGTTGGCCGCCTTGAGCGCGTTCGCCGCGAGGTCGGCGGCCTTGGGGGCGGACAGGGCGGGGGTGACGCTCGACAGGGAGATGGCGGATCTCGTGGCGCGGGAGGAGCTCCTGTACGCCCCGTCGGGTGCCAGGTGGACGACGAAGTCACCGCCCAGAACGGGCAGTTGACGGTAGGTGCGGTCGTAGCGGACGTGCTGGGTGCCGTCGGGGTCGACGATCACGTCACGGACCTTGGTGCGCTGTGCGGAGGTGAGGCCCAGTGCCGAGGCCTGGTCGGCCAGGACGGACGCCGCGTTGTCGAGCGCGGTGGCCCTGGTGGGCCGCTCGGCGGCTCCTGCGGCGGGGGAGAGGGCGGCGGCCAGCAGGGTGGCTGCGGTGGCGGCCACTCCGGCGGTGGCGAGCCGGCGGGAACGGGCACCTCGGACGTACGGCCGTATCCGACTCATCGGTCTCCTCAGAACGGCGCCAGTGGGGCGCGTGGGGGTGGCGCGGACGTTGACGAAGATTTAAGAGGCCATGACAAGCCGTGTCCATACCGCGTCACGTGCAGGTGTGTGAGGGGAGAGAATCGTTTCTGTGACCCCTGCACGACTCCCGTTCTTCGTCTACGGCACCCTTCGCCCCGGCGAGGTCAACCACGACCTCTTCCTGCGCGGCCGCGTCCGCTCCGAGGAACCGGGCCGGCTGCCCGGAGCCCTGCTCTACGACGGCCCCGGGTACCCGTACGTCGTCGAGGAGCCGCAGGGCGGACCGGTGTGCGGGGAGCTCGTCACCGCGGACCCCGGGGAGTACGACGAACTGCTCACCGCTCTCGACGAGTTGGAGGAGTACCGCCCGGGAGACCCGCGCAACCTCTACGAACGGGTCGCACGCGAGGTCGTGCGCGTCGCCGACGGGACGCCCGTGCGCGCGTGGGTGTACGTGGCCGCGCCCGCCGTCGCCGTACGCCTGCGGGCGCGGGGAAGTCTGATCGGGAGCGGCGACTGGCTCACCCGGCGCCCTACCCTCGCACCGCCTCCAACCGCACCGCGCACGCCTTGAACTCCGGCATCCGTGACGTCGGGTCCAGCGCCGGGTTGGTGAGGGTGTTGGCGCGGCCCTCGCCGTACCAGTGGAAGGGCATGAAGACGGTGTCGGGGCGGATGCCGGGCGTGATGCGGGCCGGGGCCACGGCCCGCCCGCGCCGCGAGACCACGGCCACCGGATCGCCCTCGCCGGCCCCGAGCCGCTCCGCGAGCCGCGGGTGCAGCTCCACGAACGGCCCCGGCGCGGCGGCGTTCAGCTCGTCCACCCGCCGGGTCTGCGCGCCGGACTGGTACTGCGCCACGACCCTCCCGGTCGTCAGCAGCACCGGGTACTCCGCGTCGGGCTCCTCCGCGGCCGCCCGGTGCGAGACCGGGACGAAGCGGGCCCGGCCGTCGGGGTGGGCGAAACGGTCCAGGAAGAGCCGCGGGGTGCCGGGGTGCGCAGCGGTGCCCTCCGCCGGGGAGGGCCCTGCTGTGGTGTTCCCGGTCGGGGAGGGCTCCGCTGTGGTGTTCCTGGTCGGGCCGGGCCCCGCCGCCGTGTCTTCGCTCGGGCCGGCCCCCGTCGCAGTGTCCTCCGTCGGGCAGGGCCAGAACACCCCGTTCTCCTCGGCGAGCCGCCGGTACGTGATCCCGGAGTAGTCCGCCGGACCGCCCGCGCTCGCCCGCCGCAGCTCCTCGAAGACCTCCTCGGGGTCGGTCGGGAAGCCCTTCTCCACCCCGAGCCGGTCGGCGAGTTCGTGCAGGACCTCCAGGTCGCTGCGGATGCCGTCCGGGGGCGTGATCGCCTTGCGGCGCAGCAGCACCCGCCCCTCCAGGTTGGTCGTCGTGCCCGTCTCCTCGGCCCACTGCGTCACGGGCAGCACCACGTCCGCGAGGGCGGCCGTCTCCGACAGCACCACGTCACAGACGGCAAGGAAATCAAGGGACTTGATGCGCTCCTCGATGTGCGCGGCACGCGGCGCCGACACCACCGGGTTGGACCCCATCAGCAGCAGTGACCTGATGTCCGTGCCGAGCGCGTCGAGCAACTCGTAGGCGCTGCGCCCCGGTCCGGGCAGCGAGTCGGGGTCCACGCCCCACACCTCGGCGACATGGGCCCGCGCCGCCGGGTCGTCCAGCTTGCGGTAGCCGGGCAACTGGTCGGCCTTCTGGCCGTGTTCACGCCCGCCCTGTCCGTTGCCCTGCCCGGTCAGACAGCCGTATCCGCTGGACGGCCGTCCCGCGCGCCCGGTCGCCAGGCACAGGTTGATCCAGGCGCTCACGGTGTCGGTGCCCTTGGACTGCTGCTCAGGCCCGCGCGCGGTGAGCACCATCGCGGCCTCCGGCTCGCAGAACAGCCGTACCGTCTCACGGAGTTGGGGAACCGGCACACCGGTGATCCGTTCGACGTACTCCGGCCAGTGGGCCATCGCGGCAGCCCGCGCGTCCTCCCAGCCGACCGTGCGCTCACGGACGTACTCCTCGTCGACCCGGCCCTCCGCCACCACCAGGTGCAGCAGACCCAGCGCGAGGGCGAGGTCGGTGCCGGGCCGCGGCATCAGATGCAGGTCGGCCTGCTCGGCGGTCCTGGTCCGGCGCGGGTCGATGACGATCAGGGTGCCGCCGCTCTCCTTCAGCTCGGTGAAGAACCGCAGGGCGGGCGGCATGGTCTCGGCGAGGTTGGAGCCGACGAGGATCACACAGCCGGACTTCGGGATGTCCTCCAACGGGAAGGGCAGCCCGCGGTCCAGGCCGAAGGCCTTCATGCCGCCGGCCGCCGCGGACGACATGCAGAAGCGGCCGTTGTAGTCGATCTGCGAGGTGCCGAGGACGACCCGGGCGAACTTGCCGAGCGTGTACGCCTTCTCGTTGGTGAGGCCGCCCCCGCCGAAGACCCCGCACGCGTCCGGGCCATGTTCCGAGCGCGTGCGGGCCAGCCCCCCGGCGATCCGGTCCAGTGCCTCGTCCCAGGTCGCGGGCACGAGTGTGCCGCCGGAGCGCACCAACGGGGAGGTCAGGCGCACCCGGGAGGACAGCACCGCGGGCGCCGTACGGCCCTTGCCGCACAGTGCGCCCCGGTTCACCGGGAAGTCCGCGCGCTCACCGACCTCGACGGTCCCGTCCGGGGCGGGGGTCAGGTTCATCCCGCACTGGAGGGCGCAGTACGGGCAGTGCGTGGGCGTCGGGGAGTTCGGCATGTCTCTCAGCGTGCTTCGGCCGTGTTACGCCGGGGACGGCCCCGTGTTACGCACCCAAGACGGCGACCTCCTCTCCGGCGCCGGGAAGCCGTGAGGCACGGACTCGTCCGCCCGGTGGTCGCCGCCGGACGGTACGGAAGGTGCCTGCGATGTGAAAGACACCACATGTGGCGCGTTTTCTCGCGTAGTTGGCCGGTCACGCCTTGTTGAGAGTTGAAAAACCGCTACTACAGTCGAGCGCGGATCCAGCTTGGCGCCAGGCACCCCGTCATGCGAGAAGCCAGCCAGGAGGTTCCCCCGGCATGTCTCTGCGCCCGCTGACCCCCCGCGACCACCACCTCTTCCGGGCCTACGGCCACGGTCCCGCCGTCCCTGTACCCGACCCGCTCGTCCACCGCGCCGTCGAACGCCGGGCCGCAGCGGCCCCGCACGCCGTGGCGGCGGAACACGCGGGAGCGACGATCACCTACGGCGAGCTCGACCGGTACGCCGACGCGCTCGCCGCCCGCCTGATCCGTGAGGGCGTACGGCCCGGCGACCACGTCGGACTCTTCGTACGCCGTTCCGTCCCGATGCTCGTCGGCCTGCTCGGCATCCTGAAGGCGGGCGCCGCCTACGTCCCCCAGGACATCGGCCTCACCCCCGCGCCCCAGCTCGCCCATGTGATCGGCGCGGCCGGCACCCGGATCGTCCTCACCGTCGCCGAGCACGCGGCCCGCGTCCCCCGGGGCCCGCACGTGATCACCCTCGACGAACCGCTGCCGTACGAGCCGGCCGGCGCACCCGCACGGGCCGTCCGCCCGGACGACGGCTGCTACGTCCTGTTCACCTCGGGCACCACCGGCCGCCCCAACGGCGTGATGGTGACCCACCGCAACGTGGCCAACCTCCTCCTCACCGAACCGGGCGGCCTCGGCATCCGCCCCGGCGACCGGGTGGCCCAGCTCCTGAACGTGGCCTTCGACATGGCGGCCTGGGAGATCCTCGGCTGCCTCACCCACGGCGGCACCCTCGTCATCCGCGGCCGGGACCTCACGGCCACGGCCAGGACCGCCGACGTCCTGATCGCCACCCCGACCGTGCTGTCCGGGATCGACCCGGCCGCCTGCCCGCGCGTCCGCACGGTCGCCGTCGCCGGGGAGCCCTGCCCGCGCCCGCTCGCCGACCGCTGGGCCGCGCGGGCCGCCTTCCACAACTGCTGCGGCCCCACCGAGACGACCATCGTCAACACCATGAGCCGCCACGACCCGAAGGCTCCGCTGCTGACCATCGGCCGCCCGACCCCCAACAACACGGTCTACGTCCTCGACGCCGACCGGCGTCCGCTGCCCATCGGGGCGGTCGGCGAGATGTGGGCGGGTGGCGCCTGCGTCTCGGCGGGCTATCTGGACAACCCGGCGCTGAACGCCGAGCGCTACGCCCCCGATCCCTTCCTCGGCGGCGATCACCGCATGTTCCGCACCCGGGACCTCGGCCGCTGGACCGCCGACGGGCAGCTCGAACACCTCGGCCGCACCGACGACCAGGTCAAGGTCCGCGGCTTCCGTATCGAACTCGACTCCGTCTCCTCTGTCCTGGAGTCCGTCGAGGGCTGCGCCCGAGCGGTCACCCTCAGGCAGGACGCCCGCACCCTGGTCTCCTTCGTCTGCCCGGCGGACGTCGACCCCGACCGGGCCCGGCGGGCGGTCGCGGACGCGCTGCCGTACTACTGCGTCCCCGAAAATGTCATGCCCCTGCCATTCCTGCCGGAGACGGACCGCGGCAAGATCGACAAGGCGGCCCTGCTGCGGCTGGCCCTGCACGGCGAGTCCCTTCAGGGGGCGGTCCGATGACCACGTCCCTCGACCGGGACACGGTCGACCTCCCCCCGCTGCTCCCCGGCGTCCGGCGACTGCTCAAGCACCCGCGCCTGATGCACTACAACCGGCTGGCCGCCCTGGTGGTCGCCGCGAACCTCGGCTTCCTGTACGCCGGTTGGGCGCCCACTCCGGCGACCATGGGCCGCGCGGCCCTCGTCAACCTGGCCCTGGCCGTGCTCGTCCGCCAGCAGTACGTCGTCAACCTCTTCTTCAGGCTGGCCACTCGGCCCCCGACGAGCTGGCCGCTGCGGATCCGCTGGACGCTCGGGAAGGTGTACCACTTCGGCGGACTGCACGTGGGCGGAGCACTGGCAGGCACGGCCTGGTTCCTTGCCCTGACGATCGCCACCCCCGACGGCCCCCTCATGACGGTCGGTTGGACACTGATCGCCCTCCTGGCGCTCGTCGTCGCCACCGCCCTGCCGCCTTTCCGCTCCCGTCACCACGACCACTTCGAGAAGATCCACCGCTTCGGCGGCTGGACCGCCCTGGTCCTCTTCTGGACGCACACGCTCCTCGCCGCCCACGGCCCCTTCGAGGTGACCGTCCTCGCGGTCGTCACCTTCAGCGTGGCCCTGCCCTGGCTGCGGCTGCGCAAGGTCGCCATACGCCTCGAACGACCGTCCCCGCACGTGGTGCTGGCCCGCTTCGACCACGGCGAGACCCCCTTCGCCGGCTCCTCCACCGCGATCAGCCGCAGTCCACTGAGGGAGTGGCACTCCTTCGCCAACGTCCCCGCCCCCGGCGAGCCCGGCTTCCGGCTCACCATCTCCCGGGCCGGCGACTGGACCGGCGCCTTCATCGACGACCTGCCGCCGAAAGTCTGGGTCAAGGGCATCACCACCGCCGGGGTCGCCAACATCGAGACCCTGTTCACGAAGGTGGTGTACGTGGCGACCGGCAGCGGCATCGGCCCCTGTCTGCCCCACCTCCTCGCCGCCGAGGTGCCCTCCCGCCTGGTCTGGGCCACCCGCGACCCCCGCACCACCTACGGCGACGCCCTGGTCGACGAGATCCTCGCCGTCCAGCCGCACGCCCTGGTCTGGGACACCTCCCGGCACGGCAAACCCGACATGGTGCGCCTCGCCTACGAGGCCTACCGGGACTTCGGGGCCGAGGCCGTCATCTGCATCTCCAACAAGAAGCTCACCTGGCAGGTGGTGCACGGCCTGGAACGGCGGGGCATCCCGGCGTACGGCGCGATCTGGGACTCGTAGAGAGGGACGACGATGAACCACCTGAAGCTCGAACGGCACGGCGCGGTCGTGACCGTACGCCTGCACCGTCCGCATGTGCGCAACGCGCTCAGTTCCGCGCTGCTGGCCGAACTCCTTGACACCCTGCGCCCGTTGGACACCGATCCGGAGGTGGGCTGCTTCGTCGTCACCGGCTCGGAGCGGGTCTTCGCGGCGGGCGCCGACATCAGGGAGATGGCCGGGAAGTCGGCCGTGGAGATGGCGGAGGAGGATTACTTCGCCGACTGGGAGGAGTTCGCCGACCTGCGCACCCCGAAGATCGCCGCCGTCAACGGCCCCGCGCTGGGCGGCGGTTGCGAACTGGCGATGATGTGCGACCTCGTCATTGCGGGGGAGTCCGCGGTCTTCGGGCAACCCGAGATCAAGCTGGGCGTGATCCCCGGCATCGGCGGCACCCAGCGCCTGACCCGGCTGGTCGGCAGGGCCACGGCGATGGACCTGGTCCTCACCGGGCGCACGATGGACGCGCGGGAGGCGGGGCGCTGCGGCCTCGTCTCCCGGGTCGTACCGGACGACCGGGTCCTGCCGGAGGCCCTGGAGGCGGCGGCCACCATCGCCTCGTACGGGCGCACGGCGGTCCGGGCGGCCCGTGAGTGCGTGAACCAGTCCCTGGAGACGGGCCTGCGGGACGGCATCCGCTTCGAACGCCGGGTCTTCCACGCCCTGTTCGCGACCGCGGACCAGAAGGAGGGCATGACCGCGTTCCTGGAGAAACGCGCCCCACGCTTCACCGGCCGGTGACGGCGGACCCGGGTGCGGGACGTGTCACGCCCGCACCCGGGTCCCGTCCGCCCTGTGGCACGAGGTGCACCTCCGACGCTCAGCGCGCGGAGGCCAGCGCGTTCGTCACGCCCGGCTCCTTCGGGCCGAGGAACCGTGGGTCCGGACGGAACACCGCGTCCAGAGCCGCCTTGCCCGCCGCGAAGATCTCCCGGGTGCCGCCGTAGTACCAGGTGACGTCGTGCTTGGCGGACACGCTGACGCCGTACGAGGAGATCCCCGCCGCCTCGCAGAGCGCGACCGCGCGCCGGATGTGGAAGCCCTGACTGATCAGCACCGCCCTGTCCACGCCGAAGATCTTCCGGGCCCGGACGCACGAGTCCCAGGTGTCGAAGCCCGCGTAGTCGCTGACGATCCGGGTGTCCGGGACGCCGTGCCGGGTCAGGTAGGCGCGCATGGCGTCGGGCTCGTCGTAGTCCTCGCGGCTGTTGTCCCCGGTGACGAGGACGGCCCTGATCCGCCCGTCCCGGTACAGCGTCGCCGCCGCGTCGAGCCGGTGGGCGAGGTACGGCGACGGCTCGCCGTCCCACAGCCCGGCCCCGAACACGACGGCCACGTCGGTACGGGGCGCGTCGGCCGCCGTCCCCAGCCGGCCCTGCGTCGAGACGTACAGCCACGTCGACGGCAGCAACGCGAGCACACACCCCGCCATCACGGCCTGCACCAGCCTGCGCCGCCCGGCACGCGTGCGGGGCAGACGCGGGCGGCGCACCTTCGGCAGTCGCATCGGACGGTCCCTCCCGGTCGTCTTTCCGACAACCAGGACGTCCCGCCGGACGGTCCGGTTCGCCCACCCCGACGTGACCAGACTCACTCACCACCGCGAAAACGCAGGTCACACGACCTCACACGGCGCCCCCGCGGACCGTGAAGCCCCTGAAAGGCCACGTTATTGCCGTGAAACGGGGAGGCAACCTCCAACCGCCACCATCACTGCATGAACCGGATCAGCAGCCAGCCCGGCCTCGTCTCCCTCGACGACAGGCGCCGCCCCGAGCCGCCCGCCCTCGTCCTGGTGGCCCACGGCAGCCGCGACCCGCGCACCCTCGCCACGGTTCACGACCTCCTCGACCAGGTCCGCGACCGGCGCCCCGGCCTGCCGGTCCACCTGGGCCACATCGAGCTCAACGAACCCCTCCTGCCGGACACGCTGGCCTCCCTGGGTACGGCGGAGGCGGTCCTGGTCCCGCTGCTCCTCTCCCGCGGCTACCACGTGAAGCGCGACATCCCCGAGATGGCGGCCGCCTCCCGGGCACGCACGCGCGTGGCCGCTCCACTGGGCCCGCATCCCCTTCTGGTGGACACCCTGCACGCCCGTCTGGTGGAAGCGGGCTGGCACACCGGGACGGACGAGGAGACCCGACGCGAGAGCGCGGTCGTCCTGGCGTCGGCAGGTTCCCGGGACCCGGAGTCGGCCGCGGACACCCGCCGCACGGCCCAGCTCCTGTCCGACCGCCTGGGCGTCCCGGTGGTCCCGGCGTACGCCTCGGCGGCGACCCCGACGGTCGAGACGGCGATCAGGGCGCTGACGGCAAGGGGCCGCCACAGGGTCGCGGTCGCCTCGTACTTCACAGCTCCGGGCCTGTTCGCGAGGCAGTGCGCGGAGAAGGCCCCGTGGATCGCATCAGCGCCCCTGGGCACGCACCCCGCAATGACGGACCTGATCCTGCACCGCTACGACCAGGTCACCGACCTGAGGGGCACGGGGCTGTGTCAACTTGCGGCTCCGCCGCGGGGCGCGACCAGCCACAAACTGCCCGCACTCGCCATATAACCGGAACCCGGCAGCCGCACCGGCGAATTGTCGGTACCTGCCCGTACTGTCAAGACATGCCGTACGACCCGCAGTCCACCGAACGCTGGGCCCCCGAACCCGACAAGCGCCCCGGCCGCACCGCCTTCCAACGCGACCGCGCCCGCATCCTCCACTCCGCCGCACTCAGAAGGCTCGCCGGCAAGACGCAGGTCGTCACACCGGGCTCCCTCAGCCAGGTCTGGGACGCCAGCCCCCGCACCCGCCTCACCCACTCCCTGGAATGCGCCCAGGTCGGCCGTGAGCTCGGCGCGGCCCTCGGCTGCGACCCGGACCTCGTGGAGGCCGCCTGTCTCGCCCACGACCTCGGCCACCCCCCGTTCGGTCACAACGGCGAACAGGCGCTGAACGAGTTCGCCGACGACTGCGGCGGCTTCGAGGGCAACGCCCAGTCCCTGCGGCTCCTCACCCGCATCGAGCCCAAACGCTTCACCGAGGAGGGCTCGGTGGGCCTGAACCTCACGCGGGCCACCCTCGACGCGGCCACCAAGTACCCCTGGGCGCGCGGCGCGCACGGCACCCGGAAGTTCGGCGTGTACGAGGACGACCGTCCCGTCTTCGACTGGATCCGCAAGGACGCCCCCGACACCCGCACCACCTTCGAGGCCCAGGTCATGGACTGGTCCGACGACGTGGCGTACTCCGTGCACGACGTCGAGGACGGGCTGCACGCCGGCCACATCGACCCCGGCAGCCTGCACGCCGAACCGGAACGCGCGGCCGTCTTCGAGGTGGCCCTCGGCCGGTACGTCCCCGCCGACACCGACCCGGCGGAGCTCGCGGCGGCCCTCGACCGGCTCCAGGACCAGGAGTGGTGGCCGCACGGCTACGACGGCTCCGCCGTCGCCCAGGCCCGCCTCAAGGACGCCACCAGCCAGCTCATCGGCCGCTTCTGCCTGTCCGCCGAGGCCGCCACCCGCGAGCGGTACGGCACCGGGCGGCTCACCAGATACGGCGCCGAGCTCGTCGTACCGCACGAGACCCGGCTTGAGTGTGCGGTCCTCAAGGCCGTCGCCGACCGGTACGTCATGCAGCGCGCCGAGCAGGAGCGGCTGCGGGCCGACCAGCGCATCGTGGTCGCGGAACTCGCCGAGGCGCTCACCGTCCGCGCCCCGGACGGGCTCGACCCGCAGTTCCGGGCACTGTTCGACCAGGCGTCCGACGACCGTGCCCGCAAGCGGGTGATCGTCGACCAGATCGCGTCCCTCACCGACGCGTCGGCGCGCTCGCTTCATGCGCGTCTCATGGGGCACGTGTAGAAAGCACGCGACAGGAGTGACGGGAAACGAGCCCGAAGGTGACCCTCCGTGGCCTGATCGGGCCACTCCCTCTTCCCCCCTCACGCTCCGTGCGGGAGGCTCCAAGGTGGCGGCACCCTTACGAGGAGGCATCAAGTGGTCGACGCGGATCAGACTTTTGTCATCGTGGGAGGAGGTCTCGCCGGGGCGAAGGCGGCCGAGACGCTCCGCACGGAGGGCTTCACCGGCCGCGTGATACTGATCTGCGACGAACGCGACCACCCCTACGAGCGCCCGCCGCTCTCCAAGGGCTACCTCCTCGGCAAGGAGGAGCGCGACAGCGTCTTCGTCCACGAACCCGCCTGGTACGCGCGCAACGACATCGAGCTGCACCTGGGCGAGACCGTCGACGCCATCGACCGTACGGCGAAGACGGTCCGCTTCGGCGAGGACGGCACCGTCGTCCACTACGACAAGCTGCTTCTGGCCACCGGCGCCGAACCCCGCCGGCTGGACATTCCCGGCACCGACCTGGCCGGCGTCCACCACCTGCGGCGCCTCGCCCACGCCGAGCGCCTCAAGGGCGTCCTGGCGGCGCTCGGCCGGGACAACGGCCACCTCGTGATCGCCGGTGCCGGCTGGATCGGCCTGGAGGTCGCGGCGGCGGCCCGGGAGTACGGCGCCGAGGTCACCGTCGTCGCCTCCTCGTCCACCCCGCTGTACTCGGTGCTCGGCCCCGAGCTCGGCAACGTCTTCGCGGAGCTGCACCGCGAGCACGGCGTCCGCTTCCACTTCGGGGCGAGACTGACCGAGATCGTCGGACAGGACGGCATGGTCCTCGCCGCCCGCACCGACGACGGCGAGGAGCACCCGGCGCACGACGTCCTCGCGGCGGTCGGCGCGGCCCCGCGGGTCGCCCTCGCGGAGCAGGCGGGTCTCGAGCTGGTGGACCGGGCGCACGGCGGCGGCATCGCGGTGGACGAACAACTGCGCACCTCCGACCCGGACATCTACGCGGCCGGTGACGTGGCCTCCTTCCACCACGCCCTCTTCGACACCCGGCTGCGGGTCGAGCACTGGGCCAACGCCCTCAACGGCGGCCCGGCGGCGGCCCGCGCGATGCTGGGCCGCCAGGTGACGTACGACCGGGTGCCCTATTTCTTCTCCGACCAGTACGACCTGGGCATGGAGTACAGCGGCTGGGCACCCCCGGGCTCCTACGACGAAGTGGTGATCCGGGGAGACGCCGGCAAGCGCGAGTTCATCGCGTTCTGGGTGAAGCAGGGCCGTGTGCTGGCCGGGATGAACGTCAACGTGTGGGACGTCACGGAGCCGATCCAGGGACTGATCCGGTCCGGGACCCGGGTGGACACCGAGGCGCTGGCGGACCCGCACGTTCCGCTCGAAAGCCTCGTCCCGTAGGTGTCAGTCCGTCCCCGTAGACTTCACGCGTGGCAGGACGGATCAACGACGAGGACGTGAAGGCGGTACGGGACGCGGTCCCGATCGACGCCGTGGTGTCCGAGTACCTCCAGCTGCGCAACGCGGGTGGCGGCAACCTCAAGGGGCTGTGCCCCTTCCATGACGAGAAGTCGCCGTCCTTCCAGGTCAGTCCGAGCAAGGGACTCTTCCACTGCTTCGGCTGCCAGGAGGGCGGCGACACCATCACGTTCGTGATGAAGGTCGACCACCTCACCTTCTCGGAGTCGGTCGAGCGCCTCGCCGCCCAGGCCGGCATCACCCTGCGCTACGAGGAGGGCGGCTACAACCCCGCCCACCAGCGCGGCGAGCGCATCCGCCTGGTCGAGGCCCACAAGATCGCCGCCGACTGGTACATGGAGCAGCTCGCCACCAGTCCGGAGGCCGACACCGGCCGCCAGTTCCTCGCCGAGCGCGGCTTCGACCAGGCCGCCGCCGCGCACTTCTCCGTCGGCTACAGCCCGCAGGGCTGGGACCACCTCACCCGCTTCCTGCGCGGCAAGGGCTTCAGCGACAAGGAGATCCTGCTCTCCGGTCTCGCCCAGGAGGGCCGCCGCGGTCCCATCGACCGCTTCCGGGGCCGCCTGATGTGGCCCATCCGCGACATCGGCGGAGACGTCGTCGGCTTCGGCGCGCGCAAGCTCTACGAGGCGGACAACGGCCCGAAGTACCTCAACACGCCCGACACCGCGATCTACAAGAAGTCCCAGGTCCTCTACGGCATCGACCTCGCCAAGAAGGACATCGCCAAGGCGTCCCGCGCGGTCGTCGTCGAGGGCTACACCGACGTCATGGCCTGCCACCTCGCCGGTGTGACGACCGCCATCGCGACCTGCGGCACCGCCTTCGGCGGCGACCACATCAAGATCCTCCGCCGCCTGCTGATGGACAACGGCTCGGCCCGTGTGATCTTCACCTTCGACGGCGACGCGGCCGGCCAGAAGGCGGCCCTGCGCGCCTTCGAGGACGACCAGAAGTTCGCCGCCGAGACGTACATCGCCATCGCCCCCGACGGCATGGACCCCTGCGACCTGCGCCTCGCCAAGGGCGACGACGCGGTCGCCGACCTCGTCGAACCCCGCACCCCGCTCTTCGAGTTCGCGCTGCGCCAGATCGTCGTCCGCTACGACCTCGACACCCCGGCGGGCCGGGCCGCCGCCCTCGACGAAGCGGCCCCCATCGTGGCCCGCATCAAGAACAGCGGCGCCCAGCACGAGGTCGCCGTCCAGCTCGCCGGCATGCTCGGCATCCTCGACACCCAGTTCGTCGTCAAGCGGGTGGCCCAGCTGGCCCGTTGGGCCCGCGACCGCGGCGGCAAGGGCCCGGCCCCGCAGGGACGCGGCCCGCAACAACCGTCGTACGACGGAGCCCACCGTCCCGCCGTCTCCGGCCCCGCCCTCACCCTGCGCAACCCCGTCTACGCCACCGAGCGCGAGCTGCTCAAGCTCGCCCTCCAGCGCCCCGAGCTGGTCTCCCCGGCCTTCGACGCGTACGGCGTCGACGAGTTCACCGCCCCGCCCTACGCCGCCGTACGCCAGGCCATCATGGACGCGGGCGGCGCCGAGTACGGCGTCCAGGACTCCCAGGACTACCTGGTCCGGGTCCGCGAGGCCGCCCCCGACGACGCGGTCCGCGCCATGGTCACCGAGCTGGCCGTGGAGGCGATCATGCGGCGGATCGTCGACGAGAACTACGCCGGCGAACAGCTGGTCTGGGTCCGCCGCCGTGCCGTCGACCGCCGCATCCAGGAGGTCCAGGGCACCCTGATCCGCCTGGGCACCGGCGGCGACCCCGCCCACCTGGCCGCCGTGCAGAACGAACTGTGGGTCCTCCAGCAGTACGGCCAGGCACTCCGCGAGCACGGGGCCTCCGCCCTCTGACAAACCCTACGGCGGGGTAACCACGGGGTCACGGGCCGATTGCAAAAAGTCACCGCACGCCCCTCGTGGCGGCGATGTGTCGTACTCCACACTGGGTCCGGTGCCTGAGTCCTCGGAGCGCGGCCGATCCGTCCCCAACGGGTCCCACACCCCCGCGGTTCCGCTCATCGCGTACGGGACGGACAGCGGCGAGGCCGCCGACTCCGCCCCCGAAGCGCCGCTGCCGTACTCCTTGGCAGCGATCATCCTGGAGGTCGCCCCCGTGCAGACCCAGACCCTCACACAGACCGAGAACAGTGCGGACGACACGGCAGAACCGGACGCCGAGACCGAGGTGCTCGTCGCGGTGCCCCCGCAGAGCCGTGTCGTGCACCACCCCGAGGCGGAGCCGGACGCCCCGCCCGCCGAAGCGCTCGACGCCGTGGAGACCGAAACCGTCGAGCCGCCCGAACCACCCCGCGGCCGCACCACCGACACCGGCGGCCCCTCCTCGGACCTGTTCCGCCAGTACCTGCGCGAGATCGGCCGTATCCCGCTGCTCACCGCGGCCGAGGAGGTCGAACTCGCCCGCCGGGTCGAGGCCGGCCTGTTCGCCGAGGAGAAGCTGAGCAACACCCCTTCCCTGGACAGCCAGTTGGCGCTCGACCTGGACCGGCTGGTGGTGATGGGCCGGATGGCCAAGCGCCGCCTCATCGAGGCCAACCTGCGCCTGGTCGTCTCGGTCGCCAAACGGTACGTCGGCCGCGGCCTGACCATGCTCGACCTGGTCCAGGAGGGCAACCTCGGCCTCATCCGCGCGGTCGAGAAGTTCGACTACGCCCGCGGCTACAAGTTCTCGACCTACGCCACCTGGTGGATCCGCCAGGCCATGTCCCGGGCCCTCGCCGACCAGGCCCGCACGATCCGGGTCCCGGTCCATGTCGTCGAGCTGATCAACCGGGTCGTCCGGGTGCAGCGGCGGATGCTCCAGGAACGCGGGTACGAGCCGACGCCGGAGGAAGTGGCCGCGCATCTGGATCTCGCCCCGGAAAGGGTCAGTGAGGTCCTCCGGCTCGCCCAGGAACCGGTGTCGCTGCACGCTCCGGTGGGCGAGGAGGACGATGTCGCCCTCGGTGACCTCATCGAGGACGGGGACGCGGCCTCCCCTGTCGAGTCGGCTGCGTTCCTGCTGCTCAGGGAGCACCTGGAGGCTGTGCTGTCGACGCTCGGGGAGCGGGAGCGGAAGGTCGTGCAGCTGCGGTACGGGCTGGCCGACGGCCGTCCCCGCACGCTGGAGGAGATCGGGCGGATCTTCGGGGTGACCCGGGAGCGGATCCGCCAGATCGAGTCCAAGACGCTCAACAAGCTGCGTGACCACGCTTTTGCGGATCAGCTTCGGGGTTATCTGGACTGAGAAAGGGGTCGTCTCGCAACGACCCCTTTCCGCTAGTCGACCTCTGCCACCGCCTGCGCGAACTGGGCCCTGTACAGGCGCGCGTACGCCCCCGCCGCCTCCAACAGGTCCGTGTGGGTGCCCTGTTCGACGATCGAGCCGTTCTCCATCACCAGGATGGTGTCCGCGTCCCGGATCGTGGAGAGGCGGTGGGCGATCACGAACGACGTGCGCCCGTGGGCCAGTTTGGCCATCGCCTTCTGGATCAGGACCTCGGTGCGGGTGTCGACCGAGCTGGTCGCCTCGTCGAGGACCAGGATCACCGGGTCCGACAGGAACGCGCGGGCGATGGTGATGAGCTGCTTCTCGCCCGCGCTCACCCCGCTGCCCTCGTCGTCGATCACGGTGTCGTAGCCGTCGGGGAGCGTGCGGATGAACCGGTCCGCGTGCGCCGCCCTGGCCGCCTCCTCGATCTCGCCCCGGGTCACCTCGCGCGAGGCGCCGTACGCGATGTTCTCCGCGATCGTGCCGCCGAACAGCCAGGTGTCCTGGAGCACCATGCCGATCCCGGCGCGCAGTTCGTCGCGGGTCATCCGCGCGATGTCCACGCCGTCCAGGGTGATCCGGCCGCCCGAGACGTCGTAGAACCGCATCAGCAGGTTGACCAGGGTCGTCTTGCCGGCGCCGGTCGGGCCGACGATCGCGACGGTGTGCCCGGGTTCGACCTTCAGGGAGAGGTCCTCGATGAGCGGCTTCTCGGGGTCGTAGCGGAAGGAGACGTGCTCCAGGGCGACCCGCCCGCGCAGCTCCTCCGGCTTCTCGGCGGCCTCGGGATCCGCCTCCTGCTCCTCCGCGTCCAGGAGTTCGAAGACCCGCTCGGCGGAGGCGACGCCCGACTGCACGAGGTTCGCCATCGACGCGACCTGCGTCAGCGGCATCGAGAACTGGCGGGAGTACTGGATGAAGGCCTGCACGTCACCGATGGACAGCGCACCGGAGGCGACCCGCAGCCCGCCCACGACCGCCACCAGCACGTAGTTGATGTTCGACACGAACATCATCAGCGGCTGCATGACCCCGCTGTTGAACTGCGCCTTGAACCCCGCCTCGTACAGCGCCTCGTTCTGCTCGGCGAACTGCGCCGCCGACTCGTCCTGGCGGCCGAACACCTTCACCAGGGTGTGCCCGGTGTACATCTCCTCGATGTGGGCGTTGAGCTTGCCGGTGGTGCGCCACTGCTGCACGAAGTGCGGCTGCGAGCGCTTGCCCACGCGCGTGGCGACGACGAACGACAGCGGCACGGTGACCAGCGCGACCAGCGCCAGCAGCCAGGACACCCAGAACATCATCGCGAGCACACCGATGATGGTGAGCAGCGAGTTGATGAGCTGGCCCATCGACTGCTGGAGGGTCTGCCCGATGTTGTCGATGTCGTTGGTGGCCCGGGACAGCACCTCGCCGCGCTGGCGCTTGTCGAAGTACGACAGCGGCAGCCGCGACAGCTTCGTCTGGACGTCCTCGCGCATCCGGAACATCGTGCGGTTGACGGTCCGGTTGACCAGCCGCGTCGCCACCGCCATCAGCAGCCCGGCGATCAGGAACACCCCGACCGCGAGCAGCAGGACGTGCCCCACGGCGGTGAAGTCGATGCCCTTGCCGGGGGTGAAGTCGGTGCCGCGGAGCATGTCGGCGACCTGGCCCTCGCCGCGCTGCCGCATCCCCGCGAGGACTTCCTCCTTGCTCGCCCCGGCCGGCATCTGCCGTCCGATGATGCCCGCGAAGACCAGGTCGGTGGCCTGGCCGAGGATCTTCGGCCCGACCACGTTCAGGCCGACGCTGACCACCACGCAGGCCAGCATGGCGTAGAGGGTCAGCCGCTCCGGCTTGAACTGGGCGAGCAGCCGCCTGCCGGACACCTTGAAGTCCAGCGAGCGGTTCTCGGGGCCGCCGCCGGCCATCATGCGCCCCATGGGCCCGGCCATCAGGCAGCCTCCGCTTCCGTGAGCTGGGAGAGCACGATCTCCCGGTAGGTCTCGTTGTCCGCCATCAGCTCGCGATGGGTGCCGGTGCCGACGACCCGCCCCTCGTCGAGGACGACGATCCGGTCGGCGTCGCGGATGGTCGCCACCCGCTGGGCCACGATCACGACGGTCGCCTCCGAGGTCTCCTCGGCGAGCGCCGCCCTGAGGGCCGCGTCCGTCGCGTAGTCGAGGGCGGAGAAGGAGTCGTCGAAGAGGTAGATCTCCGGCCGCTGCACCAGCGTGCGCGCGATCGCGAGCCGCTGCCGCTGACCGCCGGAGACATTGGTGCCGCCCTGCGCGACGGGGGAGTCGAGCCCGTTCTCCAGCCGCTCGACGAAGTCCTTGGCCTGCGCCACCTCCAGCGCGTGCCACAACTCCTCGTCGGTGGCGTCCGGATTGCCGTAGCGCAGGTTGGTGGCGACCGTGCCCGCGAAGAGGTACGGCTTCTGCGGCACGAGCCCGACGGTCCTGGCGAGCAGCTTCGGGTCGATGGTCGACACGTCGGTGCCGTCGACGAGGACCTCGCCGTCGGTCGCGTCGAACAGCCGGGGGACCAGGCCCAGCAGCGTGGACTTGCCGCTGCCCGTCGACCCGATCACCGCGGTCACCTCGCCGGGCCGGGCCACCAGGTCGATCGCCCTGAGCACCGGCTCCTCGGCACCCGGATAGCGGAAGCCCGCCGCCCGGATCTCCAGATGCCCGTGCCGTCGCAGCTCGGTGACGGGCGCCGTCGGCGGGACCACGCTCGACGAGGTGTCCAGGACCTCCTGGATGCGCTCGGCGCACACCTCGGCGCGCGGCACCATCATGAACATGAAGGTGGCCATCATCACGGACATGACGATCTGCATCAGATAGGCCAGGAACGCGGTCAGGTCACCGATCTGCATCCCGCCGCTGTCGATCCGGTGGGCACCGAACCAGACCACCGCGATCGATGACAGGTTCACCGTCGTCATCACCACGGGGAACATCAGCGCGAGCAGGTTGCCGGTCTTGAGGGAGATCTCCGTCAGGTCGGTGTTCGCCTTCCGGAAGCGCTCCTCCTCGTAGGTGTCCCGCACGAAGGCCCGGATGACCCGGTTGCCGGTGATCTGCTCGCGCAGCACCCGGTTGACGGTGTCGAGGCGCACCTGCATGGACCGGAACAGCGGCCGCAGCCGCCGTACGATCAACGTCACGCAGATGCCCAGCGTCGGCACCACGGCCACCAGCACGGCGGACAGCGGCACGTCCAGGCCGAGCGCCAGCACGATGCCGCCCACGCACATGATGGGCGCCGACACCAGCAGGGTGAACGTCATCAGGGCCAGCATCTGGACCTGCTGCACGTCGTTGGTCGTACGGGTGATCAGCGTGGGCGCACCGAAGTGGCCCACCTCGCGCGCCGAGAACGACTGCACCCGGTCGAACACCGACGCCCGCAGGTCCCGGCCGAGCGCGGCCGCGGTCCGGGCGCCGTAGAACACGGCCCCGATGTTGCACACCACCTGCGCCAGCGAGATGCCGATCATGAGGGCGCCGTAGCCGAGGATGTAGCCGGTGTCCCCGTTCACCACGCCGTTGTCGATGATGTCGGCGTTGAGCGTGGGCAGGTAGAGGGTGGCGCAGGTCTGGAGGAACTGGAGCAGCACCAGGATGCTGATGGGTTTCTTGTAGGGCCTGAGATAGGTCCGTAGAAGTCGTATGAGCACGCTACGTCTCTCGGAGTCGGCGACGGGGCGGTTGGTTGCCCCTGGCCCCTATCGTCGGACACTCCACCCGCGTTACCTCAACCGATTAAGCCGACAGCAGTGCTTCTTGCGGCCTTACGGGTCCTCTCGCGCGCCGGACTCCTACCGGACTCTTACCTTCCGCGACTTGCCTGGCGGAACGCCCCCGGGCACGTCTGCGGGCCTCCGGGGTCTAGCGGAAGGCCCCGGGATACATCTGCTCCCGTACCGCCACGAACTGCTGCCGCACCGCCTGCCCCACCGCCAGTTCCTCACCCGGCTCCAGCACCTGCGCGGCCGGCCCCTGCCACATCGGCGGGGTGCGCGGGTCGAGGGTGCCCTGGGAGACGCCGAGGGCCCAGGCCGCCTGGCGGGCGGCACCGGTCGCCGCGTAGTCCGCCGGCTGCGGCACCACGACCTGCGCCCCGAACAGCGCGGGCGCGGCGGCCTGTACGGCGGACAGTTCGGCGGCGGCCCCCAGCAGGAAGACCCGCCGCACCTCGACACCCCGGCCGCGCAGCACGTCGAGCGCGTCGGCGAGCCCGCACAGCATGCCCTCGAACGCGGCCCGCGCCAGGTGCTCCGGCTTCATCGACTCCCGCCGGAGGCCGCTCAGCGTCCCCGCCGTGTGCGGCAGGTTCGGCGTCCGCTCACCTTCCAGATAGGGCAGCAGGACGAGTCCGTGGGAGCCGGGCGTCGACTTCATCGCCAGGTCGGACAGGCTCTCCAGGTCGCTCAGCCCGAGCATCTCGACGGCACCGCGCAGGGTCCGTACGGCGTTCAGGGTGGTGACGACGGGCAGGTGCATGCCGGTCGCGTCGGCCAGGGAGGTGATCATCCCGGTGTTGTCGACGAGGGCCTCGGGGTGCACGGCCATCACGGACCCGGAAGCGCCCAGCGAGACGACGGCGTCCCCGAGCCCGATCCCGAGCCCGAAGGCGGCGGCCATGGTCTCGCCGGTCCCGGCGGAGATCAGCAGCCCCTCCGGGGTCGTACCGGCCGCCTCCGCCGGGCCGATCACCTCGGGGAGCATCACCTGGTGGCCGAGAGCCAGCTCGACCAGGTCGGCACGGTAGGAGCCGGTGGCGGCGGACCAGTAGCCGGTGCCGGAGGCGCCCCCGCGGTCGGTGGTTCTCCTGACCGGCCTGCCGAGCAACTGCCAGACCAGCCAGTCGTGCGCCTGGAGCAGGACGGCGGTGCGCAGGGCGGCGTCGGGTTCGGTCTTGTTCAGCCAGCGCAGCTTGGTGACGGGCTGGGCGGCCTGCGGGACACACCCCACCGCCTGGGCCCACGCCTCGCGCCCGCCGAGCGCGTCGACGAGGTCGGCCGCGGCGACCTGGGCGCGCTTGTCGCCGCCGACCAGGGCCGGGCGGACGGTGTTGCCCTGGGCGTCGAGGGGCACCACGGCGTTCTGCTGGGCCGACACACCGATGGCCTGGACACCTTCGAGGAGACCCCCGCCGGCGGCCTCACCGAGGGAGAGCAGCCAGGCCTGGGGGTCGACGTCGGACGGCCGGCCCTCGACCGGGTGCGGCGCGTACCCCTGTTTGAGCACGGCTCCCGTGTCCGCGTCGCAGACCACGATGCGAGTGAATTCGGGCGAGCTGTCCAACCCGGCGACTATCCCCATGGCCGAATTCTATGGGCGTAGCGTCGCGGCCGGTGCGCGGCGACGGCGGCCGCGGAATCGTCCTGGCAGGTCGCGCCGTACGCCGCGCTCCGGGGTTGTTTTCGTCACCCTGTCGTTCACGTGCTGCCGGTGCCCCGTGGTCCGCCGTTCACGTGCTCCGGTGCTCCGTCGTTCAGGTGTTGCTGGTGCCCCAGTCGTCCTCCGGGGCGCCGTTGTGGTTGCGGTCCCGCAGGGAACGCACCCGCTGGGTCACCGACTCCGGGACCCGGTCGCCCACCTTGTCGCTGACCACGTGGTAGGCCTTGCCGGCGAACTGGCGGCCCTGCTGGGCTGCGGTCTCGGCGGTGTTGCGGACCGCGGGGTTCTGGGCGACCTGGCGTGCGGACTTCTTCAGCTGTTCGTAGCGCTCGCGTCCGGCACGGGTACCCAGCACGTACCCCAGTGTCAGTCCGACAACGAACGTGAGCTTGTAGCGCATGGTGGCCGCCCTCTCTCTCGCGTGGTCTCCGGTGCGACGTCGGTGCCGGGGGAACCGATTGGCGGAGCACCCCCCTGCTTGCGCTAATGTATGTGTCGCAGCGAGCGCCCGCCCCCTGGCGAATACCCAGGGAGGTACGTTCGATGCACCGAGGCGATCCTCCGTAGCTCAATTGGCAGAGCAGCCGGCTGTTAACCGGCAGGTTACTGGTTCGAGTCCAGTCGGGGGAGCTTCGATCTTCCGTAGCTCAATTGGCAGAGCAGCCGGCTGTTAACCGGCAGGTTACTGGTTCGAGTCCAGTCGGGAGAGCAGGGAAGCAGGAATTGAGGCAGGACGAAGGAGGACCCCGACGGGGTCCTTTTTCATGTGCGGGGGAACCGTGCAGGTCACGGCGGAGTCCTGAAGGGCATGCGAAGTCGCCCCTGCGGAGCAGGAGATCGTATGAGCGGCTATGCTGCGGCAGACGGCGCGCACACATGTACGCGACACGCCGCTATGGGGCGGTAGCTCAGCCGGTTAGAGCAGCGGACTCATAATCCGTCGGCCGTGGGTTCGAGTCCCACCCGCCCCACTGTGCAGCCTCCGAGCTGCGGAATCGTCTCATGGGGCGCGCGGATTCAGGGCTTTGGTGCAACGAGGCAGAATCCGCTGCTCGTGACTTCAAGTCTGTGGTCGTAGACGTTAGTTCGAATCGCTCTGGCCTGCTCCGATGTGATGGCTTGGGTGTTGGGCGCGCTTCGGTAGCCGACGTATTCGAGGGACTGGACGCACGATTCCGGACGCCGGCTGGACGCGAGGAATCGCAAGTGCCGACTGGTGATCTTCGAGTCGGGCCTCTGTCGGGGACGGTGCGTGGGTGCGGCGGTTCGCGAGAGGGGGCTGTGGCCGGGGTATGTGCCCGGATGACGGCCCGTACTGGCAACGGCCCAGCGTGCCCTTGCCTCCAGCCCGCCTCGCCACTCCCTGCGTGAGAAGAAACCCCTTCTCTTCACTTCTGAAGGCTCGTGAAGCTGGGTTGCCTCAAGTGCTGTGACCTGTGGTGATGTAGTGACTAAGGATGCGGCGAGCCGGGACGGAAGCATGTCTTGTCGGGTATCAGATTCTCTGAGAAGATAAGGTCATGAGGACGATGACCGCTACCGAAGCATCACGGAACTTCGCCTCCGTGCTGGACAGCGCGGAACGCGGGGAAACCATCGTGATCACCCGCGGAGGCAAGCGTCTGGCCGTGCTCGCTCCCGCGCCCAAGGCCACGGGGCGGGCTGTGAAGGACGCTCTCCTGCGTCATGTCGGCACGCTTGATGATGCCTTCGAGGACGACGTGACAGCCACCCGTGACCTGGTGACGCTGGACGATCCGTGGAGCGACTGATCCTGGACACCGGCGTGCTGATCGCGATCGAGCGCCGGAAGGTCTCCCCCAACCAGGCGCTGGCCGACGACGACGATCCGGCGATCGCCGCCATCACGGCGGCGGAACTGCTCCAGGGCGTGGAACTGGCGCACGACACCAACCGGGTCGCCCGCCAGTCCTTCGTCGACACCGTCCTCGCCACCATCCCGGTCGAGGAGTACACCGTGGACGTGGCCCGCGCGCACGCGCGGCTGCTCGCCCACGTCCGCAGAGCCGGCCAGCCCCGAGGCGCCCATGACCTGATCATCGCGGCCACCGCGCTGGCCACCGCGCGCACGGTGGTCACCCATGACAAGCGGGCCCGCTTCGACGACCTTCCCGGTGTTCGGGTACGTCAGTTGTGAACCGCTCCGGGTCTGATGGAGTGGTCTGCCCCGGTTCTGATGGAGTCGGGTTGCCGGACACTTGACGATCCAGCAGCCTTCGGAGGCCGTGCTGCCCCGCAGTTGTCCGCCCGAGTTCCGCCGCGGGGCTATCGATCTTGTCGAATCGGGGAGGAAGGCCGCAGCCATCCGCGTGATGGCCGGTGAGCACCTGCCGGTGCAACTGGCCCGCCGCGTGCTGCACGTCGCCGAGTCCCGGTACTACGCCTGGCAGGACCGTCCGTCGTCGAACCGCCCGTGCAGGCGGTTTTGGAGCGGGAGGTCAGCTGTGACGATCGTCCTCCGACAGGAACCGGGGGTTGAGGAACATCGGAGCGTAAACAGACACTGGGCCCGTCGGGCCCGGTAGGCGGCTGACGGGCCGTCGGTTGCCGGACCTGTTTGAAGTCGTTCCACGGATAGCGCCCTGCGGAAGCTTGGTTCGTCACCTGCGGTGACGTTCTCCGGGTCGTACGTGAAGCGGCCCTGTTGCCCGCGGCAGGGGATAGCGATGCCGGCGCCTTCCTCGACTTGCTCGGCAAGCCTCACATGGTCCGCAGCTACGCGACCGGCGTCGGCAAGACCGCCGAGCGGATCGGCGAGGCCCAGCCGCTGGCGTCGGTCGCGGACGACGAGATCGGCAAGGCCCTGGAACTGCTGTGGGGCACCGCCGCGGTCAATACGGGCAATGATCGACAAGGGTCGCCAAGATCCTCAAAGGGCTCATGATCCGTCGGCCGTGGGTTCGAGTCCCACCCGCCCCACCACTGGCTACGCGGGGAAAAGCCTCTGACCAGCAGTATTGCTGGTTACGGCGACGGTGTGAGGGGTCTGGCGACTCTTCGGTCATGCCACCTATGGGGTAGTTCATGCTGAGGTCGGGCGGGGCCCCGCTGGCTCGTCGCGTCGCGGGGGCGCTTCCCTCGGGTGGCCCGTTTGTGGTCGATGGCCGCGTCAATGTTGGTGATGTATCTTGGGTGCATACATTGTGGATGTTGGAGGTGTCCGATGTCCGTCACGCAGATTGATCTCGACGACGAGGCGCTGGCCGAAGCCATGCGGCTCATGGGTGCCACGACGAAGAAGGAGACCGTCAACGCGGCCCTTCGGGACTACGTGGCGCGGATCAAGCGGCTGGAGGCTGCGGAGAAGTTGGCCGCGCGGGGTGCGCGTGGTGAGTTCGAGCAGGCCGCGGCGGCGCACGACGCGGAGAAGCGTGCGCGACGCGAGGCCTTCGAGTGATCACGTATCTGGTGGACACCTCGGCTCTGTGGCACCTGTTTCGCACCCCAGGTGCGCTGTGTCCCTGGGAGGGACACATTGCCGCCGGGGTGTTCCACCTCTGCGAGCCGACACGTGCCGAATTTCTCTACTCGGCAACCAGCCCTGCCCACCGGGACGAGCTCGCGGAAGAGTTGGACGCGCTGTGCGCGCTCTCGCCCGTTCCGAAGAATGCCTGGCGTTGGGTCGACACCGCCCAGTACAAGCTGACTCAGCAAGGCCGGCATCGGGCGGCGGGACCGATCGACCTGTTGGTGTGCGCGACAGCTGTGCACCATGGGCACACTGTTCTCCATGTGGACAATGACTTCGTGACAGTGGCCGGCGTCCTCAAGGAAGTTCAACAGCGAGACGCGCGAGTCTGATCACCTGCGTGCCCGAGGTCGGCGGTTGGTGGAACACCGCACGGGGCTCTCTCCGAGTGATCCCCGCGTGCGCCGGGCCGACCTCTACGCTCTGACGATCGGAATCGGCGTCGGCGAGCTGTGCCCATGCGAGCCGGAAGCCGTGCGCGAGGTGTCCGGTGCGCTGCCTGGAACGGGACGGCCTCGTCACCCGCGGCGTCCCCCTCTTCCAGCAGGAGCACGTCCCGTCGTCGGCTCGACGTCGGATCTGGCGGCCGGCGCCGTACAGGTCAGCCCTCGTGCACACGGATGCCCTGGTGGCGCGGCCGCTGAGGTCCGGTTCGTGGCCGCCCGAGTCAGTGTTCGTCGAACGGTGGCTGCATACGTTTTCCTCCAGCACCCGCACCGTGAAGCGGGACGAACGAGGAGGCGGGCCCGTGAAGGAAAGCCAGTTGGACACGTGTGTGATCGGGGCGGGACCTGCCGGGCTGGCGGTCGCGCGGGCTCTGGCGGAGCGAGGGCTGCCGTACACGCATCTCGAGCGGCACACCGGGCCCGGCGGTATCTGGGACATCGACAATCCCGGAAGCCCGATGTACGAGTCGGCCCACTTCATCTCCAGCAGGACCCTGTCGGGATTCGGCGGCTTCCCGATGCCCGGCCACTTCGCGGACTACCCGCCGCACCGGCAGATCCTCTCGTACCTGCGGTCCTTCGCCGATGCCTACGGGCTGACGGACCGCATCGAGTTCGGCGTCGAGGTCGGACGCGTCGAGAAGAACGCGGACGGCACCTGGACGGTCACCCGGTCCGACGGCCGGGAGAGCGTGCACGGGCAGGTCGTGGTGTGCACGGGCTCGCAGTGGCACCCCAACGTCCCCGAGCTGCCGGGGGAGTTCAGCGGGGAGGTCCGGCACACCGTCGGCTATCGCAGCGCGGAGGAGCTGAGGGGCAAGCGGGTCCTGGTCGTGGGGGCGGGGAACTCCGGATGTGACATCGCGTGCGATGCGGCACGGACCGCGGACCACGCGGTGATCAGCATGCGGCGCGGGTACTGGTTCATCCCCAAGCACCTGTTCGGCCGGCCGGTGGACACCATCGCCGACAGCGGGCCGCACCTGCCGATGTGGCTGGCGCAGCGGGTCTTCGGCGCCCTTCTGCGGGTCCTCAACGGCGATCCGACGCGGCTGGGGCTGCAGAAGCCGGACCACAAGCTGTTCGAGACCCATCCGGCCATCAACTCGATGCTGATCCACCACCTCCAGCACGGGGACATCACGGCCAAGCCCGGGATCGCCCGTACCGAGGGCCGGACCGTGCACTTCACCGACGGCACGAGCGACGACTTCGATCTCGTCCTGCTGGCCACCGGGTACGTCCACAAAGTGCCGGTCGCGCAGCAGTACTTCGGCGACGAGCAGCACCCGGACCTCTACCTGTCGTCGTTCTCGCGCGAGCACCAGGGCCTGTTCGGCGTCGGCTTCGTGGAGACCAACTCCGGTGCGTACCAGCTCTTCGACGCCCAGGCGCAGATGATCGCCGCATACCTCCACGACGTGCGGCACCGGCCGCCGAACGCGGAGCGGTTCGCCCGCATGATCCGCGCCGACCGCCCGGATCTGTCCGGCGGGCTGAAGTTCGTCGCATCGCCCCGCCACACCGGCTACGTCGAGAGCGGGGCCTTCGTGAAGTACCTGGCCAAGGTCGCGGGGGAGATGGGCTGGCGCACCGAGGGCCGGGCGCCGTCGACGACACGGTCCCCGCGACGCGCGGAGGCGAGGGCATGAGCGGGTTCGACTTCACCGACAAGGTCATGCTGGTCACCGGCGGCGCGGGTGGTATCGGCAGTGAAATGTGCCGCCGCTTCGCCGTCGGCGGCGCCCGGGTCGTCGTCGTCGACATCGACGAGACCCGGGCCGAGAAGGTCGCCGCCGGGCTTCCGGGTGCCGGACACCGGGGGATCGGCTGTGACCTGATGGACCGCGCCCAGGTGGAGCGGCTGTTCGAGCTGGTCGCCGATGACTACGGGTGCCTCGATGTCCTCGTCAACAACGTCGGTATGACCAGCGCCGAACGCTTCGACGTCCGCAGCGTCGAGAGCATCGAGCGGGAGATCACCCTCAACCTGACCTCCCCGCTGATCACGACCAGGATCGCGATCCCCCTGCTGCAGGCCTCGCCGGACGCCCGGGTGGTCACCACCGTCTCCCTGGGCGGGATCTTCCCCCTCGGCGAGACTCCGATCTACACGGCTTCCAAGTTCGGGCTGCGCGGCGCGATGCTCGCCATCGGGCTCGACCTCAGCAGCAAGGGCATCCTGGCCGGCTCGGTGCTGCCGTCGGCGACCGACACCCGGATGCTGCGTCAGGAGGCCGTGGACGGCGGGAACTCCATGCAGTTCCAGGATCCCCCGCAGCAGCCCGCCGACGTCGTGGCGGCCGTGGTGAGCCTGCTGGACAAGCCCCGCCTGGAGGCCTATCCCCGGACCGGTGAGTCCCGTCTGGTGCGGTTCGCGATGCTCGCACCGAACCTGCTGCCCAAGGTCTTCCCGCTGTTCCGCAAGCGCGGTGATCGCGGCATGGCCCGCTATCTGGAGGAACTCCGCAGCCGCGGACTGGCCCGCCGGACCGACGGCCGCTGGGAGCTGGTGGAGGAGGCATGACCACGAACGGGATGCTGCATGTCGTCAACCCCGCCACCGGGGAGCCGGTCACCACCCTGCCCGCCGCGAGCGCCGACGACGTCGCCAAGGCCGCCGAGCGGGCCCGGCAGGTCCGGGACGCGGGGGTGTGGGCGCGGCTGCCGGCCCGCGAACGCAGTGCCGTGCTGGTGCGGCTGGCCGGCCTGATGGAACGCGACGCCGAGATCCTCGCCCGTCTGGACAGTGAGGACGCGGGCAAGCCGATCACGGAGTGCCGTACGGGCGACGTTCCGGGCGCGATCGAGTCGGTCCGCTGGTTCGCCGAGGCGGCCGACAAGGTCTTCGGCCGTGTCGCGCCGAGCGGCCCGGACGGGCTGGGTCTCATGATCCGCGAGCCGGTCGGGGTGGTCGCGGCGATCCTGCCGTGGAACTACCCGCTGGCCATGACCGCGTGGAAGGTCGGGCCCGCCCTGGCCGCGGGCAACTGTCTGCTGGTCAAGCCGGCCGAGGCGACCCCGCGTTCGGCCCTGCACCTGGCCACGCTCGCCGCCGAGGCGGGACTGCCGGACGGGGTGCTCACCGTCCTGCCCGGGTACGGCCGCGAGGCCGGGGCGGCCCTCGCCCGTGATCCTCTTGTGGGGGCGCTCTCCTTCACCGGGTCCACCGCGACCGGCCGCCGCATCCTCAAGGACGCCGCCGAGAGCAACTTCAAGCGGGTCTCACTGGAGATGGGCGGCAAGAGCCCCCAGGTGCTGATGGCCGATGCGCTCGACTACGGGGACGAGCTGATCGACAACATGATCGAGGCCGCGTTCCTGACGACGGGGCAGAACTGCACGGCCGGCTCGCGTGTGCTGGTCCACCGCGACATCGCACAGGAGGTCCTGGAGCGGTTCACGGCCGCGGCGGGAGAACTCGTCATCGGTGATCCGGCCGACCCGCGCACGCAGCTGGGTCCGCTGATCAACCGTGCCGCCTTCGACCGGGTCGCGGGAGCCGTGGACGCGGCCAGGGCGGGTGGGGCCCGGATCCACACCGGGGGACTGCCCCACGGGCTGCCTCCGCGCGGCGCCTACTATCCGCCCACCGTGATCACCGGCGCTCCCGACGGCAGCGACGTCCTTGTAAGGGAACTGTTCGGCCCCGTCGTCACCGTTCAGACCTTCGCCTCGGAGGACGAGGCGGTACGCATGGCCAACGCCACCGAGTACGGGCTCGCCGCGTCCGTCTGGACCCGGGACCTCGACAGCGCGCTTCGGCTGGCACGCGGCATCGAGGCCGGTGTGATCTCCGTGAACGCCTACAGCGAGGGCGACATCACCACGCCCTTCGGCGGCTGGAAGCAGTCCGGATTCGGCGGTGCGGAGAAGTCCACCGACGCCTTCGACCAGTGGACCCGGGAGAAGACGGTCTGGATCCGCACCCGCTGACCCGGGGCCTCTCGTCCGGTCAGGCCTCAGAGGCGATCCGAACGCATCCGCTCGCGCAGATGGACCGGCGAGGTGCCGTGCCAGCGGTGCACCGCGCGGCGCAGTGCGCGTTCGTCGGAGAACCCGGCCCGGCGGGCGATGTCACGCAAGGTCAGTTCGGGGCGCAGCAGCAGCTGTTCGACGCGTTCCCGGCGCACTCCCTCGACAACTGCCTCGTACGTCGTGCCGCAGTCGGCCAGCCGGCGACGCAGCGTCCGTTCGCTCGTCGCGTGCCGTCGTGCCTGCTCGGCGAACGAGGGGATCACCGGGAGGCTCTGGGCGACGGAGACCTCCAGAACCTCCAGCAGGTCCTGGAGGCCGCGGCGCGCGGCCATCTGGGCGTCGAGCATCTCCAGGGTCGACGCGTAGGCCACCGGATCCCGGCCGGGCATCGGGGCCCTGGCCCACGCGGGGTCGATGACCATGCGGTTGGCCGGGGCGCCGAAACGGACCGGGCAGCCGAACAGGGCACCGTGCAGGTCGCTCCGCTCCGGCGGAGGGAAGGCGAACTCCACCACCCTCGGCGCGAAGGCCGGGCCGACGGACAGCCGGGACAGCGTGACCACGGAGGCGAGCCCCTCCTCGATCAGGAAGACGGCGACAGCAGGGTCGATGGCCGGATCGGGGAGGTCGGCGCGCAGCACGAAGGCGTCGTCCTCCTTGCTCGTACCGGCAGACCACACCACCATCGCCCCGGACAGGTTCTGGTACTTCACCCCTGTCCCGATGGCGTGCCGCAGGGTGTCGTCGGCCATCAGGGCGAAGCCGAGCAGGCCCCACGCGGTCAGATGCTGTGCCGCGCCGACCTTCAGCCCCAGGTGCTCGTCCTGGGTGAGCTCCAGCGCGCGACGGATCACCGCGCTGCCCTGCCGGTAGGACACCCTCAGCGCGGCGGAGCGCATGACGGTCTCGTCCAGCCCGACCTGCTTGAGCAGGGGCCGCAGGTCGATGCCGCGCGCGTCGGCGACGGCGACGAGATGGCGCAGGATGTTCGGTTGGATCGTCGCCGATGTGCTGCGGCTGGTCCCCGGCGGGCTCGCCGGGTCGGGGGCAAGGGACATCGCACTCACCTTCTCCTCGGCCACCACTGTAGGCAGCCGGGCAGGACCGGTCGCGGACCTGGCCTCCCGAGTCCCCTGTACGGCCCCTGGCGTCCTGCGCTCGCCCTTCCACACCTGGCTACGGTTTCCGGAATCCCCATCGCATTTGACCCGCCGACCCTCTCCACATACACAGGATCGAAGGCGCGAAGGCACATGTCCCTTGATGCATCATGCGAGACGCCGTTCGGGCGCCCAGTCTCCAAGGTCGGCGCCCGACGGGCCGCGACTGTCGTGTTCGCCGCGCAGGGCGCCTGTGTCGCCGCCGTGTACACGACCGTCCCCGCCGTGACGGAACACCTGCAACTGGCTCCGCTCCTGACGACCGCCCTGTTGGTCGCGGTGGCCCTGACGGCAGGGGTCGGCAGCTTCCTGGGCCTGGCCGCGATTCGCCGCGCCGGTCCCGTCGCCACCATGCGCGGCGCCATGCTGACGGCCGTCGCCGCGCTGATGCTGATCGGCTGGGCCCCTGGTCAGCTCGCCGTCACCTGCGCCTACCTCCTCTTCGGGCTCGCTGTCGGAGCCCTCGATGTCAGCGTCAACACCCGGGCCGCCGAGATCGAACGCGCCTACGGGCGCAGCATCTTCGGCTCGTTCTACACGGCATGGAGCGTGGGCGGCGTGGCCGCGGCGCTGCTCACCGCAGGGGTGGCCCGGCTGGGATGGTCCGTGGCCGCCGGCCTGACCCTGCAGGCAGGCGTCGTCCTGCTGCTCGCCGTCTGTCTGCGGACCTACGCCCTCCCAACCACCCAAGGGCCCTCGGACGCCGTCCCGCAGGCGCCGCTCGGGCGCCGCGTGTGGGTCCGGCTCATTCCGTTCGGATGCGTTCTCCTGGTCGTCTACGTGGTCGAATCCACCGTCTCGGCGTGGTCGGCGGTCTACCTTCGGCAGACCCTCGCCGCGACCCTGACGGTGGCGCCGCTGGCCTACGCGGCCTACCAGGCCGGTACGGTCATCGGCCGTGCGGGCGTCGATCGGCTCGTACGGCGGCGCGGGGCGGTCGCCGTCGTGCGCACCGCGGCATTGCTCACCGCAGGTGCCCTGGCAGGCCTGGCCGCCGCGCCGAGCTGGCCGTTCGCCGTTCTCGCGGCCGGGGCGGCGGGCCTGGGGGCGTCCGTGCTGGCTCCGCTGTGCCTGGCCTCCGCCGCACGGCTGCGTCCCGCGGCATCGGAGGCGGTCCTGGCACGTCTGAACCTCTTCAACTACGTCGGTGTCCTCACCGGTGGTGCCGTCAGTGGACTCCTCGGCTCCACCGGCCACTTCCGTCTCGCCTTCGCCGCACCGGCCGCCCTCGTGGTCCTCCTGCCGGCCGCCGCCCGCCATTTCACCCAGCCTTCCGGCTCGGCCCGCACGGAGAGCCTCGCTCAGGCGGCCCCAGCAGGGTGAGCTATGACACCCTCCGTGGCGGTATCAGTAGGATTGCTCCATGCCGATCAAGCGGCTCGTGGTCTTCCGGTTTCACCGCGACCCTCTGGTCTGCCGGGCCCGTGTCGAACTGATCCGGCGGCTCAATCCCGGCGTGCCCGTGCACGGTCTCTTCGGCGGTCCCGGTGGTGCGCGCGGCGCGGCCTTCCGGCTGGCCGGCCGGCGGGTGCTGGGGCTGGACGCCCTGTACGTCTCGCGTCACAGCGGTCCCTGGAACTGGAAGAACGGTGACCTGGTGCTGCTGGACTGGTACCGCGAGACAGGCCACCGCCTGCCCTTCGACGTCCTCCATTTCATCGAGTGGGACCTGCTGCTCACGGAGCCTTTGGAACGGGCCTACGCCGGGGTGCCGGCCGGCGCCGTCGGCCTGACCGCTCCGACGCCCCTGAGTGTGATCGGCGACGACTGGCGCTGGACCGCCGGGCAGCATGAGGCCCGGGAGTGGGGCGAACTCCTGGCCTTCGCCCGGACCCGCTACGGCTACGGCTGCGATGACGGCCACGATCCGGTCCCGCACGGCTGCCTGGGCGATGGCCCCTGTTTCCCGAGGGCGTTCCTCGACGACTACGCGGCCGCCGACCCGCCCGCCCTCGGCAACGACGAGCTCCGCTACCCGCTGTTCGCCCAGCTCCTGGGCTACCCGGTGGCCGACACCGGGTTCCGGCGCGCCTGGCACAGTCCGGCCGACGACCCGTACTTCAACGCCCTGGGGGACAGGAACATCGAGGTGGCGACGATCGCGGCCGAACTGGCGAAGCCGGACGGCCGCCGCGCCTTCCACCCGGTCCGAGCTCCCCTGCACGGGCTGCGTCCCGTGCCTGCTCATCGGCCGGCGGGCGGCGACTGAGGCGGCGCCCGCCGGCCGGCCGCTGTCAGGGGCACGCGCTCAGCAGGCCAGGCAGTAGGGGCGTTGTTACGATGACCAGAGAGTAAAGAGTTGGCAATGGTCTCTGTTCTGTGGACGGGGACCGAGGCGGGCGATGGGGATGACGATCGCGGAGTCCAGGCGGGCGGAGCGTGTGGTCGCCGTGGTGGCCCATCCTGACGACGCCGAGCTCCTCGCCTACGGCACCCTGCGGCGCTACCGCGAACTCGGTGCCACGGTGACCGTGCTCTGCCTGACCCACGGGGTCAACGGTGTCTCCCTCATCGACGCGGCGCGTGGTGCCCGCCTCACCGAGAGGGAACGGATCAACGAGGCACAGGCCGCGTGGGACGGCGCGGGCGTGGAGGTGACCTGCCTCGGCCTGCCCGACGGGGCCCTGCACCCCGACCGCGAGCTGATCTCCCTGGTCGAAAGCGACCTCATCGCCCGGGAATGCACCACGCTGATCACACACAGCCCACACGCCGCCAACGACCACCAGGACCATCTCGCCCTGGGTGCGGCCGCCACCAACGCCGCCGCCCGTGTCCCCACCTGCCACACCGTGCTCTACGGCGAACCCCACGCGCCGTACAGCGGCTTCTCGCCCACTGTCCTGGTCGACATCACCGACTTCCTCGAGGACAAGATCAAGGCCCTGGCCCGGCACACGTCCCAGCTCGGACGCTGGTACCTGCGCGAGGACTACACCCGCCACCGCGCCGCGGACGCCGCCTGGCGCCTGCACCCCGCCTACGCCGCACAGGGCGCCGCCTTCGAAGCCTTCGAGAGCCCGCTGCTCACCCTGTTCCCGCCGACCTGAGCATCCGTCGTGGCGGGTACGGCCCTCTCTCTTCGGCCGCGAAAGGACAGGACCGCCGGCGCTGTCCTGACGCTGGGCCCGTCAACTTTTCCTGGACGGACCGGGCTCGCCTGGATCGTGCCGTTGCCGACGTGGTCGGCGGCGTGAGGGAGAAACGGCCGTACTGAGAAGCCCCGGATCGCTGGTCTGGAATCGCGATCAGAGGGTCAGTACGACCCGCTCGTGCACCTGACCGCCTTCGAGCAGACGGTGTGCCTCGTCGGCGTCCTGCATGCGCATGGTCCTGTACTCCCGCAGCCTGAGCCGCCCCTGCGCCAACATGGACATGGTGTCCTTCAGCGCGTGAGGAGCCCGCTCGGGACTGGGGTGTGACAGTGCGACACCGAAGTCCGCCGCAGCGGGGTCGGACAAGGTGATCACCCGGTCGGCGGCTCCGGTCAGCGCGATCGCGTCCGCCAGCACTCCCTTGCCGGTGGCGTCGAACGCGAAGCCGACAGCCCCGACACCCCTGACTGCGTCCACCAGATCCGCGCCGTAGCGCACGGGCGTGGCACCCAGGGACGTGACCAGTGCGTCGTCCCGCTCGCCCACGGCACTCACCACTTCGATGCCCTGAGCGACAGCCAACTGGGTCGCGATCAAGCCGACAGCCCCGCCACCACCGAGCACCAGCAGGGTGTCGCCCGTCTTCACCGCCAGCTGTCGCAGAACCCCCGCCGCCGCCTCCGCCGAGGCAGGCAGAGAGGCTGCGGCCGCCCACGGGACGGAAGGCGGCTTTGCGACCCACATCGAGGCAACCGCATATTCGGCGTATCCACCAAGGTCGAAAAGCAGTGCCGATACTTCTTCGCCGATCTGCGCCCCGTTCACTCCGGGCCCGAGAGCGTCGACAGTGCCGGCCACCTCGAAACCGAGTACGGCGTTCTGCCGTAGCGAAAAGGCCTTGAGCCGGCCCGACCGCAGGGCGAGGTCGGTCGGGCCGACGCCTGCGGCTTTCACCTTCACCCTGATCTGCCCCTCGCCCGGCTGGGGAAGCGGGACATCAGTCCATCGCAGGACGTCAGGACCGCCGAAGTCGGTCAGCGTGATCGCTTTTGGCATGTTTCCTCCGTCGGGAAGTCCATATTTGCGTGTAACGCCGTTGAAAGAACGCGCGCTGGCACCTACACGGGGTGCCCGGCGGGCAGAAGGCCGAGCTCCAGGAGGCTTTCGGCGGTGGCCACGACGGCTTCGTCGCTGCTGCGGGGGTTCCAGCCGAGGACGGTACGGGCTTTTTCGTTGCTGACGTGGCGGACTTTGCCGAGGTTGGACAGCACACCCTGCAGTGCCGGGTTGGCCTCGGCGGCCCTGCGCACCGTCTCGTCCGGAAGCTCGGTGGCCGGGACGGCACTGGCCGCGTCGCCGAGGCGGTCGCGGAGGGCGAGTGCGATCTGGTGCAGGGAGACGGCGTCGCCGGCGGCGGCGATGAAGCGTTCGCCGGCTGCCCTGGGGTCTGTCATGGCCTTGAGGTGCAGGTCGGCGGCGTCCCGGACATCGATGACGGCGAAGTACAGGCGCGGTGTGCCCGGCAGGGCGCCGCTGAACAGGCCGGTGATCATGCTGATCGAGGAGGAGTGGTCGCTGCCGACGACGGGGCCGAAGATGCCGACCGGGGCGATGGTGGTGAGCTGGAGGCCGTTGCCCTCGCGCTCGACGAAGTCCCAGGCGGCCCGTTCGGCCAGCGCCTTGGATTTGATGTAGGCAGGGAGGTCGCTGTCGGGGTCGGTCCAGTCGTTCTCCGTGAAGGGCCGGTCGGTGGCGGGCCTGCCGTAGCCGACGGCGGCGAACGAGGAGGTGGCCACCACGCGTTCGACGCCTGCGTCGCGGGCGGCACGCAGTACGCGCAGCGTGCCTTCCCGGGCCGGGACGATCAGGTCGTCCTCGTGGTCGGGCTCGCCGCCAGGGAAGGGGGAGGCGACGTGCAGGACGTAGCGGCAGTCGGCCACCGCCTGGGCCCACCCTTCCTCCGCGGTGAGGTCCGCCTCCACGAAAGTGAGCCGGTCGCCCGCGTGCACGCCCATGGACTCCACGTCCCTGCGAACCTGCGCCTCGCGGCTGAGGGTCCGCACCGTGGTGCGGACCTGGTAGCCCTTGCCGAGCGCCTGGGCGATCACACGGCCGCCCAGGAATCCGGAGCCTCCGGTGACCAGGACGGTATCGGTCGAAGTGCTGCTCATGGCCAAGTTCCTTCGTCGTCTCGTCCTCCTGGCGGCCGGTCGAGGGGACACCGGCCGGATGAGGAACGGGTCATCTGCGGCTAGCTGGTCAGCGCGGGCAGCAGCAGGGCGTCCATGACCGCGATGAGCTGGTCGGCGTCCGCCTCGGTGCCGGTGAAGAGCTTCTCCACGAAGACGCTGCCCATCAGGAACATCTCGGAGTGCGCCAGGGCCGGATTGTCGGGACGGATCGTGCCGCGCTCGACGTGCCGCGCCAGGATCGTGCGCAGCGCGTCGAGGTAGGGGGCGAACAGGACATCCCTCAGGGCCTGGGCGAGGGTGGGGTCGGACACGACCGCCTGCCAGATTCCCAGGGTCGGGGCACCCTGGGGGTGCGGCTCGGGCATCATGCGGGCCAGCGCCACCAGGTCGTCGCGGAGGCTGCCGGCGTCGATGTGCGGCAGGGGCGGATACTTGCGCGCCATCATCGCCGTGATCACGAGCCTGGGCTTGTTCTCCCATTGCCGGTACAGCGTGGCCGTGCTCGCTCTCGTCCGTCTGGCCACCTCGTCCACGGTCGCCTGCTCGTAGCCGACCTCCGCGACCAGGTCGAAGGTGACGTCGAGGATCTCCCGCTCGCGCTCCTCCGTCAGCCGCTTGCGCCGGTTGGATGCCGGTGCCTGCTTGCTCATCAGTGATTCCCGTCGTCCAAGTTGCCGGTCCATGGCCGTCCGTCCGGACAGCAGGGATCGAAAACGTGTTTTCGACAGTACGTTTTCGATAAGCGTTTATCAAGCCTGCCGCGAAGGGGCGTCGGTGCGGCGCCTCGTCGTCAGCCGGGGAGTCGCCTCCGCAGTGCTCCTGGCCCCGGAGGGCCTCGGCGGCGTGTCGCCGTGTCAACTCGCCCGGGCGCGCAGGTAATTGAGTGGTTGTACGAAACCGGGTACCGGGTGGGCGTGATTTGCATGTACATGACTATTTAAAGCCTTCGGTCGCCGCGACCATAAGCGCTCAACGGGGCCACACAAGTGGGCGCGGTCGACAGAGGCTTCCTCTCCAGCTCTGGGCTGAACCGAGCCCGACGGAGAGGGGCACAGTTGAGCCAGGTATCAGGACCGTCGGCGAGACGGCGGGCGAGGGTGGCCGCTGCCACCGGCATCGCGTTGCTGGGCAGCCTGTTGTCGGTCACCGCGCAAGCCGCACCGAACCCCGCCGACGCCACCGGCCGCCGGCAGCAGTTACCACACGCCGACTACGACAGTCGCGACGCTCTGGGCAGCGGAGGCGGCCTGCCCGCTGCCTTCGGCCGGTCCCCGAACTCCGGGCCGCCGCCGGTCGTCGTCCAGAAGCTGCGTGACCGGCTCGGCGTACAGGGCATCGTCGACATCGACAACGCCACCGGCACCCCGCGCCGGGTCGCCAGGACCGACGGGTTCCTGACCGCCGCCGGCAGGCAGAAGCTGGCCGACATCGCGCTGGGCTACGTCCGTGCGCACACCGACGTCTTCGGCCTGGACGCGAAGGCCGTCGCCGGTCTCACGCTGCGTCGGGACTACGTAGACATCGAGGGCACCCACCACCTCAGCTTCGTGCAGGCCGTCGGTGGCGTCCCCGTCTTCGGCAACGGCCTCAAGGCCCACGTGGCCAAGGACGGCCGACTGATCCAGGTGGACGGCGCACCCGTCAAACACCTTCCGGAAGCCGTGGGCAGCGCGAAACTCACCGCCGTCGCCGCGCGCGCCATCGCCGTCAAGGACGTCGGCGGCACCTCGGCGAGGGTCACCAAGGCCGCGTTCGGGCCGCAGAAGACAACCGGGTTCAGCGACGGCGGCAGCGTCCAGCAGGTGTGGTTCCAGACCGCGGACGGGCCGCGGCTCGCCTGGCAGACGCTCCTGCTCGACGACGGTTTCGTGCACGTCATCGACGCGGCCGACGGGCGGGTCCTCTACCGGCACAACATCGTGGAGGCCGACACCGGCCGGGCGTTCGCCAACTACCCGGGCGCGGCCGTCGGCGGCACGCAGCGGCGCGCAGATCTGGGCGCCTGGCTGCCGGACGGCTCGCCGCGTCTGGACGGCTCCAACGCGCACGTCTACTCCGACGTCGACGACAACGGTGTCGCCGACCCGGAGGAGGAGGTGTCCCCGGCCGCGAAGGGCAGCTTCGACTACCCGTTCACCGACTTCACCGACACCGTCGGCGGAACCTGTTCGGCAGCCCTGAAATGCTCGTGGGACCCGCAGACCGCCCACTCGTGGCGAGTCAACCGGGCGCAGAACGCCGTGCAGATGTTCACCTTCCTGGGCACCTTCCACGACCACCTGCTGGCCCGGCCGATCGGCTTCACCCGTGCCGCCGGCAACTTCGAGGCGGCCGACGGGGACGCCGTGCGGGGCGAGTCGGACGACGGCGCGGACACGGCCGGCGGCCTGCCCGACGGCAATCACGTCAACAACGCGAACATGAGCACGCCTCCGGACGGCACCCCGCCGCGCATGCAGATGTACCTCTTCAAGCCGTCCTCGGTGGTCCCCGCGGCCAACTCCGGCGACGAGTCGGACGTGGTCTACCACGAGTACACGCACGGCCTGTCGAACCGGCTCGTGGTCGACACGGGCGGCCACTCCACGCTGGACGGCGCGCAGGCCGGCGCCATGGGCGAGGGGTGGAGCGACTGGTACGCCGAGGACTTCCTGGTCGACAAGGGCCTGGAGAAGGACACGGCGGCCATCGGTGACGTGCGCGTCGGCAAGTACGTGACCAGCGGCGGCACGATCCGCACGGAGCCGCTCGACTGCACCGTCGGTGCACCGGCCGAGGTCTGCCCCGGCAGCCCGGCGGTCGGCTCCGGCGGCTTCACCTACGGCGACTACGGCCGCATCAGCGGCTACCCCGAGCCGCACGACGACGGCGAGATCTGGGCACAGACCCTGTGGGACCTGCGCAGGGCCGTCGGCAGCACGCAGGCCGAGTCGCTGATCACCCGGGCCATGGAACTGTCCCCGGCCAACCCGTCCTTCCTGGACGAACGCAACTCGATCCTCCAGGCCGACCTCGTGGTCAACGGCGGGAAGCTGCAGAAGACGATCTGGCGGGTCTTCGCCCACCGAGGCATGGGCTACTTCGCCGCGGCGACCGACAGCGACGACACCGAGCCGGTCGAGGACTTCTCGATGCCGCCGGCGGCGAACACGCCGCGTGGCACGCTCACCGGCACGGTCACGGACCGGAACACCGGCGCGCCGACCGGTGGCGTCACGATCGCCTTCGGCGGTCACGCCTCCGGCTTCGCGGGCGGCCTGGTCGCCACCACGGCAGCGAACGGCACCTACACGATCTCCGGGATCCTGCCCGGCACGTACGCGAAGGTGATGGCCCGCGGAGGCGGATACGACCCCGAGCAGACCACGCTGTCCATACCGTCGCACACGCTGCGCCAGGACTGGACGGTGCACCGGAACTGGGCGGCGGCGGCCGGCGGCGGCTCGGTGGTCGGCTTCACCGGACCCGACTTCAGCCCGCGCTGCGGCCCGAACAAGCTGATCGACCAGTCACGGGACTCGGGCTGGGTCACGACGGTCGCTCCCGAAGGGCGGACCGTCGTGCTGAAGCTGGCGGCGAAGGTCGACATCGCACAACTGGTGATCGACCCGACGCCGAGCTGCTTCCCGATTCCCGGCGTCGGGATCGGCCACTACCAGGTGGAGACCTCCCCGGACGGCACGACGTGGACCACTGCCGCGACGGGCGCCTTCCCTCCGGGCACGACGACGCCCACGCAGGTGGTGCCGGCCGAGGGCACGGGCGACGGTGTCGGGTACATCCGGTACACGATGCTCACCACGCAGGACCAGGACGCCGGGCCCTGTCCCCCCGGCTCGCTGGACCTCGGCTGCTACTTGATCAGCAGCTCCGAACTGGCGGTCTACGGCGGAGCCGTATGACAAGGGCTGCAAGAGCTGCAAGGGCTGCTGCGGCGGCGCAACACGCCGACCCCACCCCCCATGCACTGCCCGACACCCCGAACCCGGGCTTGTAGTCCGTCGATGAACGCGCGCCGCGGATCGCTCACCAACCTCACATCAGGTGCGGAAAAGAGGACCGCCGCTTGCGTGACTGCCATGCTCACAACCGCCGAAGGAGGTGGCCGGGACCGCGATCGCAAAGACCGGTCCCGGGTCCGCGAGACGACCAGTGACGTGAGGAGCAGTCCCATGCCCGCGCACGCCGTGCCGCACAGCTCCGACGCACCGGGCACAGCGCCGGACGACCCGAGCAGCCTCTCCGCCCACCTTGCCCACTGGGCCCGCCACACCCCTGGCCGTCCCGCGTTCACCTTCGCCGCGTACCCGGTGCCCGGCCTCCGGGCCAGGCACCGCACGCTCACCTGGCACCGCGCCGACGTACGCACGCGCGCGGTCGCCCCCCTGCTGACGGAGACCGTGGCTCCCGGCGAACGCGTCGCCCTGCTCTGCGGCCAAGGCCTCGAATACGTCGTCGGCTTTCTGGCCGCGCTCACCTCCGGGGCTGTCGCCGTCCCCCTGTTCACCCCCGACCTGCCGGGGCACGCCGACCGCCTGGCCGGGATCCTCGCCGACTCCCGGCCCGCCGCGGTGCTCACCACCAGCGCCGGTGCCGACACCGTGAGCGCCTTCCTCGCCGCACACGGTCTGCGACCCAAGCTGATCGTCACCGACCTCGTCCCCGACGACCGGGCGGACGGCCCACGGGTCCCCGGTCCGGACGGGCAGGCCACCGCCTACCTGCAGTACAGCTCCGGCTCCACCCGAAACCCGACCGCCGTGGAGATCTCGCACGCGAACGTCGTCGCCAACGCCCGCCAGGCGCTCACCGCGTACGGCGCCGACGAGCAGCCACCCACCATGGTCGGCTGGCTGCCGCTCTATCACGACATGGGGCTGGTGCTCAGCGTCGCCGCCCCCGTCGTGCGCGGACTGCGGTCCGTCGTCATGGACCCGCTGGCCTTTCTGCGGCGGCCCGCACGCTGGCTGCGCCTGCTGTCCGAGTTCCCGCACGCTCTCAGCGCCGCACCGAACTTCGCCTACGACTACTGCGCGACCGTCGTCTCCGACGAGGACAAGGCCGGCCTCCGTCTGGACCGGGTCGCCGTGCTCGTCAACGGCAGCGAACCCGTGCGGCCCGAAACCGCCGACCGCTTCCACGCGGCCTTCGCCGGCCAAGGGCTGTCGGCACAGGTGCACTGTCCGTCCTACGGGCTGGCCGAGGCCACCGTCTTCGTCAGTGCCCACCGGCCCGGACAGCCGTTGCGCCGGTACTCCCTGGACCGCGACGCCCTGGCGGCCGGCAGAGCCGTACCCGTCCCCCCGGGTGATCCGGCCGCGGTCCTGCTCGCCTCCTGCGGCGAACCCGTCGGGCAGACGATTCGTGTCGTCGACCCCGTCACCACCGCCGTCCTGCAGCCGGGGGAGGTGGGCGAGATCTGGGTCCAGGGACCCAACATCGGGCGCGGCTACCGGGATCGCGGCCCGCGGACCCGTGAGACCTTCCAGGCCCGCTTGGCGCACGAACCCGGCCACTGGCTGCGGACAGGTGATCTCGGCACGGTGCTCGACGGACAGCTCCTGGTCACCGGCCGTCTCAAGGACCTGATCATCGTGGACGGGCGCAACCACTATCCGCAGGACGTCGAGGGCACCGCGCAAGCGGCCCACCGGGCGATACGCCCCGACCGTCTCGCGGCCTTCGCCGTCCCGGCCGGACAACTCCCCGCCGGCCGGGATCCCGCCGTCGACGCCAAGGCCCGTGCCGGGATCGCCGCGGAGTCCGCGGTGATCGTCGCCGAACACGTCCGTGGCCTGCCTGCCCCGGCCCGCGATCCCCAGGAGGTCGCTGCCGCCGTGCGCGCGGCCGTCTCCGCCCGGCACGGCCTGCGGCTGGCAGAGGTGCTGCTCGTCCCGCCCGGCAGCGTGCCGCGCACGTCCAGCGGCAAGATTTCCCGCACCCTGACCCGCGCCCGCTATCTCGACGGTGCCTACGAGCATCCCGGACGGGGCACGTCATGAGCGCGAGCGCGTACGGACCGAGCGATCTGCGCCGGTCGGCCGTCGAACGGACCGCTCACCGGGCGGGGCTGCCCGAGGAGGACGTCACCGGGGACCGGCCGTCGGCGGAGCCCGGTGCCGCCCTCGCACGACGCGGTCGCCGTCCCCGGAGCACAGGGGCCCGACTGCTCGCCTGCGAACCGGCGTTCGCTGCGGCCGTGGAGAAGCTCGCTCCGGTGCACGCGGCCGAGCGCGGCATCGACGGCCGGGTGACCCTCCGGTGCCCGGACCTGCACGTCGTGCGCATCGCGGGGCACCACCTGTCGCCGCTCGACCCGCCGCATGCACAGACCGTCGCCGCTCACTGGAACCGCGCCCTCGGCCAGGAACCGGTCGGTGCCGCAGCATCCGTCCTCGTCTCCTCTTGACCCCCGCAAGGAGCCGCCAGCCATGTCCGACCGCCGCCCGTCCGCTCATCGCCGCGGCCCGTCCCGCCGTACCGTCGCCAAGGCCGCCGCACTAGGAGTCGCCGGGGTGCTGGCCGGGGCCCGGGTGGCTTCGGCCGCCGACGTCACCGTCAGCCGACTGGGCCCCCGCACCTACGACCTCGGCGTTCCCTCCGCCGCGCTGGGCCGCACCGCGCCCGTGCGGATCATCCTGCCGACCTCCTACGCCGACCGGCCCGGCCGGACCTGGCCGGTGCTCTACCTCCTGCACGGCGCGCACGACGACTACACCTCGTGGACCAGGGAGACCGACATCGAGGCGTTCACGGCGAACCGGGACCTGATCGTCGCCATGCCGGACGGAGGCCCCACCGCCATCCCCACGCGGTGGCGGACCGGCCTCGACTACGAGACCTTCCAGCTCCAGGAGGTTCCGGCGGTGCTGAGTGCCGGCTACCGGGCCTCCGGCGTCCGGGCCGTCGCCGGTGTGTCGACGGGAGGGTACGGGGCCATGGCGCATGCCGCCCGCCATCCGGGAATGTTCGTGGCCGCCGCGTCGTACAGCGGCATTCCCGACACCACGGCGACGAGGATGCCGACGATCATCGAGGCGATCGTGGCACGGGAGAACCTCAACCCTCTGTCGCTGTGGGGCGATCCGACCAGTGACTCGGCCACGTGGCAGGACTACAACCCCATGGCCCGAGCCAACGCCCTGCGGGGCACCGCGCTCTACGTGTCCGTGGGAAGCGGCAGCCTCAGCACCCCTGTCGCGTTCATCGTCGCGATCGCGCTGCTCATCAGCGGCGGTGTCGACGCCGTGCTGCCCGGAGCCCTGGAGAGCCTCGTCGCGCCCTCCACCCAGAGCTTCGTCGCCGAGCTCGGCCGCCTGGGTGTCCCGGTCACCCAGCATCTCTATCGGGGCGGCGGCCACCAATGGAGCGACTGGAAGCGGGAGTTCGTGACCTCCTGGCCGGTGCTCGCGGCGGCGCTGGGGGTGCCCGCCTGACCCGTGTTTTTGTCATCAACGGACAACTTCCTTGTGGCTCTTGTCAGTTGAGGAACAGTTCGGCGGAGTCCCGCGGGGGATATCGTCTTCGGTTGTGCCGCCTTGACCGAGCGGTAGGAGCAGCCAGGATGAATCCTTTCGCCGTCGTCCCCCAGCGATTGGCGGACTTTCTGCGTCCGCATCTCGACGAGATCATCGAGGAGATCGAGCACGAGGTACTGCTTCAGGTACCCGAATACGCGCGGCCCGCCGACGACGCGTATGTGCGCACCATCAGAGCCGGAGTCAGACGGGCCCTGACGCTTTTCGTGGACCGCATCGCCGACATCGACCTGGACCAGGAGCGTGTCGCTCGCACGTACCAGGAGATCGGGCGGGGCGAGGCCGGTGAAGGGCGTGGCCTGGAAGTGCTGCAGGCCGCGCTCCGGCTCGGCGGGAGGGCCGCCTGGCGGCGCCTGGCGAGGGCCGCCGACGAACTCGGGCTGGACTCCGGCGAGGTGGCCGCGCTGGCGGAGGCGGGCTTCACCCACATGCACGAGATCATGCAGGCGGCCACCGAGGGCCACGGCGAGGCCCTGCTGCACAGCACCGGCGAGTTGCAGCGCCGCCGCAAACGCCTGACGGACCTGCTGTTCGCCGATCCGCCGGCCTCCCCCGAAGCGGTCGAGGAACTGGCCCGCACCGCGCGCTGGGCCGTGCCGAGGCGGGTCGCGGTCATGGCTGTGGACGCACCGGAGCAGGAGGACGGCGAACGGCTGCTGCCCGCGGGAGTGCTGGCCGACCTGAGCGCATGCCCTGCACGCCTGGTCATCCCGGACCCGGACCGGCCTGGCGTGCCACGGGGCCACGCCCTCGCACCCGTGCTGCGCGGTCGGCCCACCGCGGTCGGGCCGACCGTCCCGCTGTCCCAGATCGCCGACTCACTGCGCTTGGCGGCACGGGCGCTGGCGCTGATGCGCCGTGGAGTCCTGCCCGGTGACGGCGTGCTCCGGTGCGCCGACCACCTCTCGACGCTGGTTCTCTACGCGGACGAGCCGCTGCTCCGGGCACTGTCGGTCCGGGCTCTGGCACCGCTGGCCGGGGTCCCCGCACCGCAACGTGACCGGCTGGCGGAGACGCTGCTGGCGTGGTTGCAGAGCGAGAGCAGCGTGGGAGTGACCGCCCTGCGGCTGCATGTCCACCCGCAGACGGTGCGGTACCGGATGAGGCAGCTGGAGAAGGTGTTCGGCGAGGCGCTGCGGGACGCGGAGGCCCGTTTCGAGTTGGAGATGGCCCTGAGGGCGAACCTGGCCTTCGGCCCGTCCCGCGAACGGGGCCGGTCGGACCCTGACCCGGGGCACTCCCGGCCGGCACCGGAACATGTCCGGCCGTCGGCGCCCCTCCTGCGCTCGACCGGTACCTGAGCGTCACCCGCGTCCTCCTGCGAAGAGGAGCTCACCGCCTCGGCGGCTGTCCGCCGGCCGCGGCGACTTCCGGGCCGAGGAAGGGAGCCAGAACGGAAAACGTCAGACCCGGAAGCAGGTGCGGCAGGTCGGCGGTCCGGCCGGCGGCGATCCGCCGGTAGATCGCGGAGTACACCCCGCCGACCACCGTGTCGATCAACTCATCGACAGGGAAGGGGAGTTCGACATCGGGCAGGTCCGTGAAGAAGTCCCGGAACCGGGCCAGCAGAGCCTCGCGCGCGTCTCGCCCCGCGGGCCCGACCGCGTCGATCTCCACGATGGCCATCGTCGCGAACGCGGGAGCCTCGGCCAGGATGCCGAGCAGCGCGCCGAGCCCGGCCCGCACCCGGCCCGGCCAGTCGGAGGCCCCTGCGTGGGCCTGCTCCATGGCGTCGAAGACCAAGGAGGTGCCGTACCGGTGAGCGGCGAGGAAGGCGTCCTCCTTGCCGTCGAAGATCTCGTAGAAGACCGGTCGGGTCACGCCCGCGGCCCGGCAGATGTCGCTGATGCGCGTACCGGCGTAACCGACCTCGGCGACGGTGCGCACGAAGCCGTCGAGCAGTCTGTCGCGCTGGTTCGCGGTGACCGCCTCGGGTGAGGTGCGGCGTGGGCCACGCCGCAGTGAGCGCTCGGGGTCGCGCCCGGCACGGGTCCCGGGCAGCACCGGCTGACGCGTCGACGTCCCTGCGGCCATGGCTCGTCCTCTTCCGTCGCGAACTCATGTGCAGTCTCTATTGACTTGAAAACCCGTCAGGTTTACAACTCTGAGAGGTTTTCAACTTGCGCGGACCCGCGGCCGTAGAGCCGCTGGAGCCGACAGTGTCACGTACGCGCAAGACGGCCAGCAAGTGCCGCACTTCCCCCTGGCCCCGGGCCAGGGACGCACATCGGACCAGTCGTTCCCGCAGTCCGGGAACCGCCTTGCCCGGGTCACCGCGTTCACCCCGAGTCGGGGCCGGCGAACCCGCCTTCGCCACCTGCACTCACAGCAGAGGACCCCCGCATGCCCAGGTTCGCAGTCCCCGCTCTCGCCACCACGGCCGCCCTGACGGCCCTCGTCCTGCTCCCGGCCGCCGCCGCCTCGGCGGACAGTGCCGTGCTCACCTACGGCAGCGCCGCCGGAAACGCGGTCTCCGTCGGCGACGTACTCACCTCCTCGCTGGCGAGCGGCACCACAGCCACCCTCGCCACCGCAGGCGACGGCACCTCCCGCATCTCCTGCACCGGCTCGACGCTCTCCGCCACGGTGACGTCGAACCCCGCCGCCCCGGGCACCGCCACCGAGTCCGCGACCTCCCAGACCTTCAGCGGCTGCACCAGCAACATCTTCGGCGTCACCGGGGTGCGCAGCATCACCGTCAACGCCCTGCCCTACACCACCTCCGCCACCTCCGACGGCACGGTCACGGTGGCCCCGGCCTCCGGTGGCAGCATCCAGACCACGGTGGTGCTCTCCACCCTGCTGGGCTCCGCCACCTGCGTCTACCAGGCACCCGGCCTCTCCGCGACGAGCTCCAACGGTGACAACAGCCTGACCTTCACCAACCAGGTCTTCAAGAAGATCTCCGGCTCGCTGCTGTGCGCGGGCAACGGCTACTTCACGGCCAGTTACGCCCCCGTGGTCGACAGCAGTGTCGCCGGTGCCCCGGCCGTCTTCACCAACTGACAGCACGTCCGAGAGGACTCCCGTGAAACTGCTCCGCCCCCGAGCGCTCATGGCGTTCCTTGCGGTCGTGATCTCGATCGTGCTCGCCACCCCTGTCCACGCGGCCTCCGGCAACCCCTTCGAGCGTGGCCCGGCCCCCACCGAGGCGAGCGTCACCGCCGTCACCGGTCCGTTCGCCGTCTCCTCCGTCACCGTGCCGGCCGGAAGCGGCCCCGGTTTCAACGACGGCACCATCTACTACCCGACCGACACGAGCCAGGGCACCTTCGGCGCCGTCGTCGTCATGCCGGGCTTCGTCGCCGTGCAGGCCCAGATCGCCTGGTACGGGCCGCGGCTGGCCTCTCAGGGCTTCGTGGTGATGACCCTGGACAGCAACGCGTTGTGGGACTTCCCGTCCGACCGCAGCAGACAGCAACTCGCCGCGCTCAACTACCTGACCACGAAGAGCCCGGTCAAGAGCAGGATCGACCCCAACAGGCTGGCCCTGATGGGGTGGTCCATGGGCGGCGGCGGCACCCTGCAGAGCGCGGCGGCCAACCCGGGGCTCAAGGCGGCGATCCCTCTGGCGCCCTGGGACATCACCAACGTCGGCGACCAGATCGTCGTGCCCACCATGATCTTCGGGGCCGACGGCGACACCGTCGCCCCCGTCTCCACCTTCACCCGGCCCGCCTACGACGCGCTGACCAGCGCCCGCGACAAGGCGTTCGTCGAGCTCAAGGGCGCCGATCACTTCACCTTCGCCAGCCCCCACACCACGATCGCGAAGTACAGCATCGCCTGGCTCAAACGCTTCGTGGACGACGACACCCGCTACGACCAGTTCCTCTGCCCGATCCCGAACGACCCCAGCACCGTCGCCTTCGAGGGCACTTGCCCTCTCTGACCCCGTCAAGAGCGCGGCAGGCGCGGACCGTCCTGGTGGGACGGTCCGCGCCTGCTGTTTCGCGCTTCGCTCGATTCTGTCGTCTCGACACTTGAATCGAGCGCGTGAATCGGTCATTGTGCTGGAAACACGCGTGACTCCTGCCGTTCGTGCAGGAGCGGGAGGTGCTGCATGGACGACATCGACCGGGCGATCCTGCGGGAGCTGCAGGTCGACGGGCGGATCCCGTACGCCGATCTGGGGCCGAAGGTGGGGTTGTCGCCCTCGGCCGCGCGGCTGCGGCTGCAGCGGTTGATCGACGCCAAGGCGGTCCAGGTCGTCGGAGTGACCGACCCGATGACCATGGGCCGGCAGACGATGGCACTCCTGGGCCTGCGCATCGACGGCGATCCCCGGGCGGTCGCCGACGAACTGTCCCGGCACGACGAAGTGGTGTACACGGTCCTGACGGCCGGCGGCTTCGACCTGTTCGCGGAGGTCGTGTGCCCGCAGCCTCAGGATCTCCTGGACTTCGTCAACGACGTCGTGCGGCCCGTCGAGGGTGTCGCGTCCGTGGAGACCTTCCCCTACTTCGCGATCCACACCCACCGCTTCCTGTGGCACGTCGACTGAGGCAGCCGAGAGTGCGATCCCTGTCCGCCCAGCCCAGCCCGAGGAACCCCGCATGCTGCCCGACGAGCACCGCACGATCGACTTCTTCACCGAGGACGCCCTTCCCGTACCCCGCGTGGCGCAGGCCGAGGCCGAGCGCATCGCTGCCGAACACCTCGGCATCACGGCTCGCGCGCAGTCGCTGGGCAGCCAGCAGGACGCCAACTTCCTGCTGCTCACCGAGGACGGGACGCCCGCGGCCGTTCTGAAGATCGCCAACCCCGCCTTCGGCGCAGTGGAGATCGAAGCCCAGGACGCGGCAGCCGACCTGATCGCCTCGGCCCGCCCGGAACTGCGCATCGCCACGGTCCTGCGCCGCCCCGACGGCTCCCCGCGGCGCACGACGGTGGACACCGGGAACGGTCCGGCCGTCGCGCGCCTGCTGCGCCACCTGCCCGGCGGCACGCTCTCGGGACCACGGCACCTGTCACCCGGCACCGTGGCGGGCATGGGCACACTCGTCGGCAAGGTCAGCACCGCCCTGCGCGACTTCCGGCACCCGGGCCTCGACCGTGTGCTCCAGTGGGACCCGCGGCACGCCGATCGCGTCGTCGCCAAGCTCGCCGGGCACATCGGCGAAGCCGACCGGCGCACCGCCGTCCAGGCCGCGACCGCCGAGGCCTGGGCGCATGTCCACGAGCTCGCCGACGCGCTGCCCTCGCAGGCCGTGCACCTGGACCTCACCGACGACAACCTGGTCCGCTCTCCCGGCAGCCGTCCGCCGATGCCGGACGGGGTCATCGACTTCGGTGACGTGACCACGAGCTGGGCGGTCGGCGAACTCGCCGTGTCACTGTCCTCGATGCTCCACCACGACGGTGTCGAGCCTCACCACGTGCTGCCTGCCGTCCGGGCCTTCCACGCCGTTCGCCCGCTCTCTCCCGAGGAAGCCGAGGCGGTGTGGCCGCTCGTGGTGCTGCGCGCCGCCGTCCTGGTGGCCAGCGGGCGGCACCAGGCCGCCGTCGACGGGGACAACGTCTACGCCAGCGCCGCGCTCGACCATGAATGGCGCATCTTCGAACAGGCCACCTCGCTGCCCCTGCCGGTGATGGTCCGCCTCGTCCGGGACGCGACCGGCACGGCCGCCGTGGCTGCCCGGACCGCGCGCGCCGATACGCCGGTGCGTCCGCTCCTGCGGGACCTCGCCGCCGACGACATCACCCTCCTCGACCTGTCCACCGACGCCGATTCCATGGACCACGGCGCCTGGACGGACGCCGGCACCGAGGCCCGGCTGGTGGCCTCCGCGCTCGCGGACGGAGCGGCCGCCGTCGCCACCCGGTACGCCCGGGCACGACTCACCCGGACCCCCGTGCTGTCGGCGGTGTCCACCGCCACCGTGCCCACCGGAACCGACCTCTGGCTCGGCCGGGACGTCGTGGTGCAGGCACCCGCCGCCGGGAAGGTCCTCGCCGCGGCGCCAGGCCACGTGGAACTCGCCTACGGCGCACAGGTGTTGTCGCTGTCCTTCCCCCGCACGGTCCGGCCCGTGGTCACCACCGGTGCGACGGTGCGGGCGGGCGAGGACATCACCCGCCTCTCCTCCGGCGCCGCGGTCCACGTCGCGCTGCGCGACGCCGACGGGCCCGCCGCCCCGCGCCTGGTGCGTCCCGAGTACGCCGCCGGCTGGCTCGCGCTCACCGCCGACCCCGCCCCGCTGCTCGGCCTCCCGGCCGAGTCCGGCCGTACGCGCGAGGGGGACCTGCTCGACCGGCGCGCCGCCGCGTTCGCCACCGTGCAGGGGCACTACTACGCCGACCCTCCGCGTATCGAACGGGGTTGGCGCCACCATCTGCTGTCCACCGACGGCCGGTCGTACCTCGACATCGTCAACAACGTCACGCCGTTGGGCCACGCCCACCCCCGTGTCGAGCAGGCGGTCTCCCGGCAGTTGCGGCGGCTCAACACCAACTCGCGCTTCCACTACGCCTCCGTGGTGGAGTTCACCGAGCGCCTCGCCGCCCTCCTGCCCGGCCCGCTGGACACGGTGTTCCTCGTCAACTCCGGTTCGGAAGCGGTGGATCTGGGCCTTCGCCTGGCCATCGGGGCCTCCGGCCTGCACGACGTCGTCGCGCTGCGCGAGGCCTACCACGGCTGGACGTACGCCTCCGACGCGGTCTCCACCTCGCTCCAGGACAACCCGAACGCCCTGGCCACCCGCCCGAGTTGGGTGCACACCGTGGACTCGCCCAACTCCTACCGCGGCCGCCGGCGCGGGCCGGACGCCGTGCGCTACGCACCCGAGGCCGTCGCGGTGATCGACGAACTGGCCGCCGCCGGCCGCCCTGCGGGAGCGTTCATCGGGGAGACCTTCTACGGCAACGCCGGAGGAGTCGCCCTGCCCGACGGCTATCTCGCCCAGGTGTACGCGGCGGTACGGCGGCACGGCGGCCTGGCCGTCGCCGACGAGGTCCAGGTCGGATACGGTCGCCTGGGACACTGGTTCTGGGGTTTCGAGCAGCAGCAGGTCGTGCCCGACATCGTCTGTGTCGCCAAGGCCATGGGCAACGGACACCCTCTCGGTGCCGTCATCACGTCCAAGGCGGTCGCGGACCGGTACCGCGACCAGGGCTACTTCTTCTCCTCCACCGGCGGCAGCCCCGTCTCCAGCGTCGTGGGCCTCACCGTCCTGGACACCCTGCGCGACGAGGACCTCCAGGGCAACGCGAGGCGTGTCGGCGGCCATCTGAAGAGCCGGCTGGAGGCACTGGCCGACCGCTACGACATCATCGGCGCCGTGCACGGCTCGGGCCTCTACCTCGGTCTCGAACTCGTCCGGGACCGCGCCGATCTGGAACCCGCCACGGAGGAGACCGCCGAACTCTGCGACCGCATGCTCGACCTCGGCGTGATCGTCCAGCCGACCGGGGACCACCTCAACATCCTCAAGATCAAGCCCCCGTTGTGCCTCGACACCACCGCGGCCGACTTCTTCGCCGACATGCTCGACCTGGCCCTCACCCAGCTCGGCCACGCCCGCTGACACCGCACAGCGGGTTCGTCAGGACGTGCCGTCCGCCGGTGCCGGTTCGGTGAACTGGTCGAACAGCATGACGCACGTCCTGGTGGCAAGGGTCCAGTTCGCGTCGCCGTGCGGGTCCGTCATGTCCACGTAGCCGGCGATCCACCGCATGTGGAAGCCGTCCAGCAAGGACGCGATGCTGGTGGCGAGTTGGTCGACCTGGTAGGGCGCCCGCATGCGCAGCCCGTATGTGTCGAGCAGGGCCTGGTACGCCTCGCAGGCCACCTTCGTGAACGATGCGCCGTAGTGTCCGAGGGCCTCCCGCACACGGGGGTTCGCGGCGCTGGCGTAGAAACCGAGCATCACCCGGTAGATCGGGTCCACCCGGTGGTTGCGGTGGTTGTCGGTCAGGACGTCGTTGAGGGCTTCCTGCCAGGTGATGCCCTGCTCGACGGCTTCCTGGAAGCGCCGGATGCTGTCGGGCAGATCCGGTACCAGTTCCGCCTGCCGGGAGGTGAGGTGGAACAGCAGCTCGGCCTGGAAGTCGGCCTGCGCCGGCCAGATCTGGTAGATCGATCCGGTGGTGACCGCCGGTGCCGCCGTGTCGCCCAGCCGGTCCCGGATGATGCGCGTGGCCTCCTCCGTCACCTGCTTGACCCGCACATGGGCCAGTGCCGCGGAGACCGCGGCCTCGCTGGTGTCGGCGGTTCCGGCGCAGACGAGTTTGGTCGCCGCCTCCAGCATGAGGGCCCGGGTCTCCTCCAGCGAGCGCCGAGGCAGTCTGCGCCTTCCGGCCTGCGTCGTCACACCTCCCCCTCCCTGCCTGATCGTTAAATCGAGCTGTTTGATCGTTAAATCAAAGTGAACCAAGGCGTTGACAGGGGGTAAGCCTACACCTAGATTCCCGGTTCGTAAGAAAGTTACGAAACCGCGGATGGCCGCTTGACCAGGCCCTTCCGTGCCTCCGAGCCGCCCTCCGCGCCGGTCACCCCGTGCGCTTCGATCCCCGGCCGACCGTTCGAGCTCCCCCGTCGCGCATGCCCTCGGCATGCCTTCCCCTTCGCTCCGTCCCAGGAGGTCTCGTATGCCCACCCATCCGCGTGTCCGAAGACTGGGCCTCATCGCCTCCCTCATGGCGCCCGTTCTGGGCCTCACCGCCTGCGGAGGCTCGCAGAGCCCCGGCTCGGCCTCGACCGGCGCCGCCGCGGCCGGGTCGTCGGTCCCCGCCGACTCCCGCCCCTCGGCCGCCCGGGTGACCGACTACCTGAGCTACACAGGAGGCAAGGAGGGCAAGGCCGACTCCGGCCTCTCCCCGGTCACTCTCGGCTGGGTGAACGTCGAGGGCGGCCCCGGTGGCAGCCCCGAGGCCACCCTCGGCGCCAAGGCGGCCGTCCGGTACGTCAACGAGAAGCTGGGCGGCATCGGCGGCCACCCGCTGGCACTGAACGTCTGCACGGTGGTCTCCGCCGAGGAGGAGGGGCAGAAGTGCGGCCAGCAACTGCTCGGCGACAAGGCCGTCTCCGCCATCGCCCTCGGCAACCTGTACCTGGGCGACGCCTCCTTCAACTCCGTGGTGGCGGGCAGGAAACCGGTGCTGGTCGGCGTCGCGACCGGACCCACCCTGCCCACGGCCAAGAACACCTACAGCACCTTCGGCGACCTGCCGCACATCTTCGGCACCTGGGGCACGTACGCACGTGACGTCCTCAAGGCGAAGACGGCGGCCGTCATCCACACGAACACCCCCGGCGACAAGATCGCATCGAGCGCCGCGGTGAAGGGACTCGAGGCCGCCGGTCTCACCGTCAAGTCGGTCGGCTTCGACGCGCAGGCCACGGACCTCATCGGCCCGGTCACCGCGGCCGGCGCCAACTCCGCCGATGTCGTCGTGCCCATCACCACCGGCTCCGGCTGCGTCGGCGTCGCCAAGGCCCTCAAGCAGCTCGGCATCGACAAGCCCGTGGTGTCCACACCCCTGTGCATGTCACCGGACGTCGCCAAGGGCCTGGGCGGTGATCTGCCCACCTGGACGTACGGCGTCGCCCAGACCCTGCCGACCGACTCCTCGGCCGCCGACTCCCAGGCGTTCCTGACGGCGTCCGGCCAGGTGGGCCTGGACAGGGCCACGGCGTCCCAGGTCTTCGCGCCGGTGGCCTGGAGCACGATCCTGACGTACGCCAAGGTGCTCGACGCCGTGCGAGCCGACAGGATCAGCCCGGCGACGGTCTCCGCACAACTGAGGAAGTTCACCGGGCCGGTCGTCATGGGCGCCGCCGAGGTCAAGTGCGGCAAGTACCCGGACGCCCCCGCCGTCTGCAACGACCAGGCGCGCTTCTACCAGTACAAGGGCAAGGGCGCCTTCCAGCCGCTGACCGACTGGCTCCGCCCGCCCCGGTGACCGTCCTCTCCCCGTCCGCCCGGGTCGCCCGGCCCGCGGCAGACCTTCCCAAGCCGTGTTCCCGGGACCGGTGCCTCCGTCACGGCCTCGGGAACACGGCGCTCCAGGAGTAAGCAATGGAACAGATCCTGCTCTTCGCCTTGCTCGGCCTGGGCCAGGGGGCACTGATCGCCGGCATCGCGCTCGGTGTCGTGGCGACCTACCGGGGTTCCGGCATCATCAACCTGTCGACCGGCGCCGTCGCGATGGTCGCCGGCTATGTCTTCTGGGCCCTGGCCACCGGATTCTTCGGCTTCTCGGTGCCGACCGCCGCAGCCCTCGCCGGGGCGCTGGTGGCGGCGCTCGCGGTCGGTGTGCTGACGGAAGCGGCGGTGTTCAAGCCGCTGCGCGCGGTCTCGCCCCTGGCCAAGCTCGCGGCGTCGCTCGGCATCCTGCTCACCCTCCAGGCCACCGTGGTGCTGGTGTTCGGAACACAGCCCCAGCAGGCCCCCAGCATCCTGCCCTCCGGCACCGTCAGCGTCCTGGGGGCCACCACGCCCGTGGACCGTTTCCTCCTCACGGGACTCGTGGTCGCCGTCGCGCTCGCCCTCGGGGCCCTCTACCGATGGACCCGGTTCGGGCTCGCCACCCGCGCCGCCTCGGAGAACGAACAGGCGGCCCTGCTGGCCGGTCTGTCGCCCAACAGCGTCTCCCTCGCCAACACCCTGCTGTCCGCGCTGATCGCCGGGCTGCTCGGGGTCCTGGCCGCACCCATCGTCCAGGTCGACTCCATCACCCTCCCGTTGCAGGTGGTCCCGGCACTGGCGGCGGCTCTCTTCGCCGGCTTCACCTCCCTGTGGATCGCCTGCTCCGCCGGCATCCTCATCGGCGTCCTTCAGTCCGTCGTCTACTACCTGTCCACCCAGAGCTGGTTCCCGACCGACAACGGCAACGCCATGCCGGGACTCCAGCAGCTGCTGATCTTCCTCCTGATGATCGTCGCGCTCTACGTGAAGGGGGCCGGCCTGCCGCGCCGCGGTGAACTCGTCGAGCAGCGGCTGCCCGCCGTACCGCTGCCGGACCGGCTGCTGCGACCGGCCGTCCTCGCCACGACCGCCGCCGCCCTCGCCCTGGTCGTGCTGCCGTTCGACTTCCGCCAGGCGCTGACCAACTCGCTGATCGGCGCGATCATCGTCCTCTCCTACGTCGTCATCACCGGCTATGTTGGACAGATCTCCGTGATGCAGCTCGCGCTCTCCGGGACCGCCGGTTTCGCGCTGTCCCACCTGGCGAGCGGACTGCACATCCCCTTCCCCTTCAACGCCCTCGGCGCGACCCTGCTGGCCACCCTGCTCGGTGTGGCGGCCGGCGTCTCCGCCCTGCGGGTCCGCGGGGTGAGCCTGGCCGTCGTCACGCTGGCCGCCGCGCTCGCGATGGAACAGGCCCTGTTCACCAACACCTCCTTCGGCGGCACCGCCGGAGTGACCGTGCCCCCGCCCCGCCTGTTCGGGGTGAACCTCGGTCCGAGCGCGGGCTTCCGCGGCCTGGACGGCAACGAACCCAGCCCCCTCTTCGGCTTCCTCGTCCTGTCCGTCGCCGTTGCCCTCGGCCTCTACGTGCCCAACCTCAGACGCACCGGGCTGGGGCGGCGCATGCTCGCCGTCCGCTCCAACGAGCGCGCGGCCGCGGCGGCGGGCGTCGACGTACGGGGGGTGAAGATCGCGGCGTTCGCCATCAGCTCCTTCATCGCCAGCGCCGCCGGGACCCTGTACGGCTACAACTTCGGCTCCGTCAGCGCGGTCCGGTTCACCGCGCTGGCCGCCCTCGGCCTCATCGGCTTCGCCTACATCGGCGGGATCACGATGGTCTCCGGAGCCGTCATCGCCGGCCTGATGTCCACCGAGGCGCTCATTCCGCACGCCCTGGACAAGTGCTTCGGCATCAAGGGGACGTGGGCGCTGCTCTTCGCCGGTGTCTCCCTGATCGTGACGCTGATCGCGAACCCGGACGGCATCGCGGGCGCCAACCACCGCCGCAGAAAAGCCAGAAGAGCCGCCCGGGCCGTCGTCGCCAGGACCGTCACGCCGGACACCGCCGGGGCCAGGACGGCGCCCACCCCCGAGGAGGTCGCACGATGAGCATGTTCAAGGTCCGTTCGCTGGGCGTCAGTTACGGCGGCGTCCACGCGCTCAGCGATGTCACCCTGGATGTCGCCGAGGGCCAACTCGTGGGACTGATCGGCCCGAACGGCGCCGGCAAGACCACTTTCGTGGACGCGGTCAGCGGCCTGGTGAGCTCCCGGGGCCGGGTGGAACTGGACGGCGAGGACCTGACCGGCATGCCCCCGCACGCCCGGGCCCGCCGAGGTCTCGCCCGCACCTTCCAGAGCAGCGAGCTCTTCGAGGACCTCACGGTGGCGGAGAACCTGCGCGTGACGGCGGAACACCCCAGCTGGATCAGGGTGTTCGGCGAGACCTTCGGCCGCCGCACACCCCCGCCCGCCGCCGTCGCCGACGCCCTCACCACCGTGGGCCTGCGGGATCTCGCCGACGCCTCCCCGGCCGAACTCTCCCAGGGGCAGCGCAAACTCGTCGGGGTGGCCCGCGCGCTGGCCGCAAGCCCCCGCATCATCTGCCTCGACGAGCCCGCCGCCGGCCTGGACACCACGGAGAGCGCCGAACTCGGCCGCCGTCTGCGCGCCGTCGCCGACGCCGGTACGGCACTGCTCCTCATCGACCACGACATGGGCCTGGTGATGGGCATCTGCGACCACCTGGTCGTCCTGGAGTTCGGCAAGGTGATCGCGGCGGGACCCCCGAGCGAGGTCCGCGACGACCCCGCCGTCATCACCGCCTACCTCGGCGCGTCCGCCGTCCAACCCGCCGACGCACCCGTACCCGACGGCACCGCCGTTCGGCCCGTGGTACCGAGCACCGCACCGGAGACATCATGAGCACACCCGTCCTCGACGTGGCCGGACTCACCGCCGGCTACGACGGAGCCCCCGTCGTCCGCGACCTCGACCTCACTGTCGGCGCGGGCGAGGTCGTCGCCCTGCTGGGCGCCAACGGCGCCGGAAAGACGACCACGTTGAAGGCCGTCTCCGGGCTGTTGCGTCCCTCGGCCGGCACCATCGCCTACACCGGAGCACCTCTCGACCAGGTACCGGCGGCGGCCCGCGCACGACGGGGCATCGCACACGTCCCGGAAGGCAGGGGCATCTTCTCCTCACTGACCGTGGCGGAACACCTGCGCCTGAGACACCGTGGAGAACAGCTCGACGAAGCGGCGGCGTACGCCTACTTCCCGGTCCTGACCCGCCTGCGGGACCGCAAGGCCGGGCTCCTGTCCGGCGGAGAACAGCAGATGCTCGCTCTGGGACGGGCCCTGGCCCGACGTCCCCGGCTGCTGCTGCTCGACGAACTCAGTCTCGGCCTCGCCCCGGTCATCGTCGAGGAACTGCTGCCCGTCGTCCGGCGCTTCGCCGACGACTCCGGCTGCGGGGTGCTGCTCGTCGAGCAACACGTCGGCCTCGCCCTGGAAGTCGCCGACCGGGGCTGCGTCCTCTCCCACGGCGAACTCACCGTGCAGGCCACGGCCCGGGAACTGAGAGCGGACCGGTCCCGGATCGTGGCCGGATACCTGGGCGAACGTTCCTGACCCGCCGCCCCGCGGCACGTCTTTCCCCCTCACCCCCTCCCAGGAGAACCATGTTCACTTTCGACAGCGGCAAGGACGGCGTACGCATCCACGTGCACGAGTGGCGGCCCGCCGACCCGCCGCGCGGTGTGGTGCAGATCGCGCACGGCATGGGCGAACACGCCGGCCGGTACACCGCGCTCGCCCGGGCGCTGACGGCCCGGGGCCTCGCCGTGTACGCCAACGACCACCGGGGACACGGGCTCAGCAGACATGCCGCACCCGGCCATCTCGGCGAGGGCGGCTGGAACGGACTCGTCGGCGACCTGGTGACACTCTCCGAGACCGTCCGGGAGCGGCACCCCGGCCTCCCCCTGGTGCTGCTCGGCCACAGCCTCGGCTCCTTCGCGGCGCAGCAGTACGTACTGCACCACTCCCACCTGATCGACGCCCTGGCCCTGGCGGGCACCACCGCCGTCGACGTGATGATCGCCCACCAGGCGGCCGACACCGGAGACCCGCTCGTCGCCCTCAACAGGGGCTTCGAGCCCGCCCGGACGCCGTTCGACTGGCTCAGCCGTGACCCGGAAGCCGTCGACGCCTATCTCGCGGACCCGCTCTGCGGCTCCAGCCTCGACGCCGAGGGGATGCAGCAGGTCGCCGAAGCCTCGTCAGCCCTCGCGCGGCCCCGGGGCATCCCGGCACACCTTCCCGTCCTCGTCCTGGTCGGTGACCGGGACCCGCTCAACGCCGGGCTCAAGCTGAGTGACCTGCTCGTCGACCGCTACCGGCAGGCCGGGCTCACCGACCTCACCTACCGCGTCTACCCCGAAGCGCGGCACGAGTTGTTCAACGAGACCAACCGCGCCGAAGTCGAGGGCGACCTGCTCGCCTGGCTGGAGCGGGTCCTCGCGAGCCGGGAGAGCGAGCGGGTGCTGCCGTAGACAGGCATCCGGGCGGATCCCTTCCCGCGGGCAACCCCGAGGAGTGCTGCTCCCTCCTACCAGTCGAACGGCCGGGATACTCGGAGAGGAGCGTTCATTGGCCCGCCAGTGGTCTCGCAGGAAGTTCGTGGTCTACTCGCTCGCCGCGTCCACGCTGACCGTCGCCGCGCCGCTCGGCTGTGACGCGGCGCCGGCGGAAGGCGCCGAGCCCACCGCTGCCGCGCCGCGCCGGTCCTCCGACGTCCTGGTGACCGGTGCCGACGAGGAGATGCTGGTCCTCGAAGTCACCGAGGCCAACAAGGTCGTCGTACGACTGCCGCGCGTCGAGGTCGGCCAGGGCGTCACCACCGCCGTCGCCATGATGATCGCCGAGGAACTGGACGCCCGGATCGCCGACGTCGAGATCCCGCTCGCCGGCGCCCGTTCCCGGGGCAACCAGTTCACCGGCGGTTCGAGCTCGGTGAGTTCGCTGTACGGCCCGGCCCGGGAGCTGGCCGCCCTGGCCCGCGCCAAGCTGGTGACCGCGGCAGCCAGGCGCTGGCGTCTTCCCGCACGGTTCCTGTACACCCGGAACACGCGGGTGTTCGCCCCGGACGGGCGGTCGGCCACCTTCGGTTCCCTGACCGCGAGCGCCGCCCTGATCACCCGGCCGACCGTGTCGAGCCGACCCAAGCCCGCGTCCCGGCACCGTGTGATCGGGCGACCGACGACTCGGATCGACGCCGGTGACATCGTCACCGGCAAGGCCCGGTACGCCGGGGACCTGGCGGTGGCCGGAGCGAAGCCGACCGTGGTGGCCCGACCGCCGACGCTCGGCGGGAAGCTCGTCTCGGTCGACTCCCGGGCAGCACGCGCGATGCCCGGCGTCCACGCCGTCGTCAAGGCCGCCGGTGGGGTCGCCGTCGTGGCGGACTCCTTCCACCACGCCTTCCAGGCGCGGGACGCCCTGCGGATCACCTGGGCACCGGGTCCGCTCGCGTCGCTCTCCGATGCCGAGATCCGCTCCCGACTGCGGGCCGCCGTCCCGCGGCTCGGCACCCCGCCGCGCGGATCGACGCAGACGGAGGGCGAGTTCGAGTTCGCGTTCGTCAGCCACGCCCCCATGGAGGTGCTGACGGCGGTCGCCGACGTGCGCGCGGACCGCGCCGAGATCTGGTTCTCCTCGCAGACGCCGATGGACGCGCGCGACAGCATCGCCTCGGCGGTCGGGTTGCCCGCCTCGAAGGTGAAGGTCCACGTCATCCGGGGCGGCGGCTCCTTCGGCCGCCGGCTGAACCACGACGCCGCGATCGAGGCGGCCCTCGTCTCGAAGGCGGCACGCCGGCCGGTCAAGCTGATGTGGAGCCGCGCCGACGACATCCGGCACGGCAGGATGCGCCCGGCCAGCCACCACCGGATCCGGGCCAGCCTCGCACGGGGCAGGGTGGTGGCGTTCAGCCACGTGACGGCCTCCGTGAGCGAGTCGTACGAGGGGACGGGCCTCCTTTCCGTTCAGGGGGCCGCCGGCAACGTGGTGGCACCTGCCTTCGCCACCGCGGCCGGTCCGTTGCCCAGCGACGACGGCCTGTACAACTTCGGCCGGGTGTCCGGGGACTCGGGATCGGTCGAACTGGCGATCCCCCTCGGCGCCTGGCGGTCGGTGGACTCGGGGACGATGCGGACCGCGGAGGAGATCGTCGTCGACGAGATCGCCAGGAGCCTGGGGAAGGACCCGGTCGCGTTCCGGCGCACCACCCTCAGGAACAAGGCCGTCAAAGCCGTGCTCGACAAGGTCGCGGACGCCGGTGACTGGGGCCGGACCCTGCCGGCGGGCCGGGCACAGGGTGTCGCCGTCCACGAGGAGTACGGCTCCTGCGTGGCCTGTCTGGTCGAGATCGACGCCGGCGACCCGCAGAACCCACGGGTGACCAGGGTGGTGATGGCCGCCGACGTCGGTACGGCCGTCAACCCGAGCGGGCTCGAGGCCCAGCTCATGGGCACCGCGGTCGACGGCATCTCCACCGTCCTGACGGCCGGTCTGCACATCGACCGGGGCGCCGTCCGCGAGAGCAGCTACGCCGACTTCCGCTACGCCCGCCAGCGGCACGCCCCGCTGCGTTTCGAGGCGCACATCATGCCCTCCCGGCGGGAACCGGGCGGGGCGGGCGAACTCGGTGTCCCGGCCGCGGCCGGCGCCGTCGCCAACGCCTATGCCCGGGCGACCGGTTCCAGGCCCCGCCGCTTCCCGCTCGACTTCTGACCGACCTCCGAGAACCCGACCCCCGAGAACCCGACCTCTGAAAAGGGTGCTGATGCCGTCGTACTCCTTCCTCCTCAACGGGAAGCCGGTCACCGTCGAAGCCCCGTCCGACATGCCTCTGCTGTGGGTCCTGAGGGATCTGCTGAACGTCACGGGACCCAAGTACGGCTGTGGAGTCGGTGTCTGCCGTGCCTGTACGAGTCACCTCGACGGCGAGGAGATCCAGCCCTGTGTCGTGCGGGTCGCGGACTGCGCGGACCGGCAGGTCACCACGATCGAAGGCCTGGCCGACGGCGACAGGCTGCACCCGGTGCAGCAGGCGTGGCTCGACAGTGATGTCGCGCAGTGCGGCTTCTGCCAGCCCGGCCAGATCATGGCCGCGGTGGCCCTGCTGAAGAAGACGTCGCACCCGACGGACGCCGACATCGACGGCATCGAGAACGTCTGCCGCTGCGGCACCTACTCCCGGATCCGCGAAGCGATCAAGAAGGCCGCGGCGCAGGGCTGACGGCCGGCCCGGCGTTCGTGGCGCGCCAGGAGGCGGGCGAACCTGACTCGGTGGGGACGGCGACCTCCTGGCACACTGTCGGCTCGACATGTCGGCAGGGCGAGGGGACGGGTGGGCGGAGTGCGGTCGCAGGACACTCGGGAACAGCCGGACGTCGCCGTCGTCGTGGCGGCCCGGGACGGAGACCGGCAGGCCGCGGAACAGCTCGTACGGGACTGTCTGCCGTTGGTCTACAACATCGTCGGACGGGCGCTGCAAGGGCACGGCGACGTCGACGACGTGGTCCAGGAGACGATGGTGCGGGTCCTGGACGGGCTGCCCGGACTCGAGCGGCCGGACCGGTTCCGGTCCTGGCTCGTGGCCATCACCGTGCGGCAGATCCGTGACCGGTGGCGCACCGGGCGCACCTGGCTCACCTCGGAACCCCTGGAGGAGGCCGGCGCGGGGGAGGCCCAGCCCGACTTCGCCGACCTGGCGATTCTTCGGCTCGCCCTCTCGGGCCAGCGACGCGAGGCGGTCGAGGCGACCCGCTGGCTGGAGGACGAGGAGCGCGAGGTGCTCGCGCTGTGGTGGATGGAGAGCGCCGGTGAACTGACCCGCGGCGAACTCGCGGCGGCCTGCGGCCTCACACCGAGCCACGCCGCGGTCCGGGTCCAACGGGTCAAGGAACGACTGGAGACGGCGCGCACCGTCGTACGGGCCGTGACGGCCTCGCCGCGCTGCCCGGACCTGGCCTCCGTGCTCGCTTCCTGGGACGGGCGGCCCTCCGCGCTGTGGCGCAAGCGGCTGGCGCGCCACGTCCGGGACTGTCCCGCGTGTCTGCGCAACGCGTCCGGCCTGATACCGGCGGAGGGGCTGCTGGCAGGCCTCGCGCTGGTCCCCGTGCCCATCGGTCTGGCCGGCCTGGTACTGGCCCGGACGCTGGGTGCGGGCTCGGCCGGGGCGGGATCGGCCGGCGCAGGCACCGGGGCTGGCCACGGCGCGGGCACCGGCGCGGGCACCGGCGCGGGCACCGGGGCTGGCCATGGCGCGGGCGCCGGCGCCGGCATCCGTACGGCCGCCCGTGCGAGCCGTACGGCGCGGATCACCGGCAGGCTCGCCGCCAAGCCCGTGACGGCGGCTGCCGCGACCGCCGTCACGGTCGTGGCAGCCTCGGTGGCCTGGTACGCCACCACCGGATCGAACGAACCGGGCCCGCGGCACGCCGCCGAGGCCGCGCTGTCGCCCGGCACCACGTCCGTGCAGCCGTCCCCGCGCACACCCGCCTCACGGACACCGGCCCCGACACCGCCCCCGACGTCCGCGCCCGCGCCGGACGCGGCCCCCAAGACGGCCGCCGAGCCGCGCTTCGCGGGGCGGCATGTCCTGCGGTCGGTCGACCGGCCCGGGGACTACGCGAGCCAGTCCGACCGGCTGGGCGTCCTGGGGCCGGTCGGCGCCACCAGCTCCGAGGCCGCCCGGCAGGCGGCGACCTTCACTTTCGTGCCCGGTCTGGCCGACCCCCGCTGCTACTCGCTCAAGGACGCCACGGGCAGGTATCTGCGCCACTACGCCTTCCGCGTCCGGCTGGACACCTACGACGCCTCCGCCCTCTTCCGGAAGGACGCCACGTTCTGCCCCCGTGCCGGGTCCACGCCCGGATCGGTCTCCCTGGAGTCGTACAACTACCCCGGCCGCTACCTGCGCCACCGCGACAACCTCCAGCTGTGGCTCGACCCCGCCCAGGACACGGCCGCGTACCGGGCCAGCCGCTCCTTCGTCGTCGCGGCGCCCTGGTCCTGACAGCGGGACCGTGAGGATGTCCGATCCCGCCCGGTGCAGCAGAATTGGCGCTATGTCGTTTTTGTCCCTCATGGGAGGCGCTCGTGAAGGATCTCAAGTTCGAGCAGAAGAGCTCGCTGTCCCGTATCGAGGCGGCTGACCGCCTGGCCGCGCTCGCGGCCGCGCTGAGGGACGGCGGTCAGGCCGAGGTGGAGCTCGGCTCCGGAACCACGCTGAGCCTGCGGATCCCCGACGACCTGCGCACCGAGCTGGAGATCGAGGTCGGTGACGGCGAGGTCGAGCTGGAGATCGAGCTCAAGTGGTCCACGGCACCCGCTCGGACGCCGTCGCCGCAGCCGGCCGCGGACCCGGACAAGGCCACCCGGAGGAGGAGCGCACCCGCGAAGCCCGGTCGGAGCGGCACCGGCACCGGCCGGGGCAAGAGCGGTCGATGAGGAGCGTGCGCGTCACACCGGTTCCGGGACGAACGGGTGCAGTTCGTCCATGCCGTCCTGGATGACGCCGTACGTGCTCTCCGGTACCTCGTTCCAGGCGCCGGGCAGGTCGCCCAGGGGTTCGGACACCACGAGACGGGTGTCGTCGGAGACCCCGTCCAGGAACGCGGCGTCCGGGTGCAGCCTGCGCAGGGTGTCCACGCGGGTGCTGTAGAACAGCGACCGCGACGCGCCCTGGCTCGAGTAGCGGAACGCCCAGACGCGTGCGCCGTCGGTCACGCCGATCGTCATCTGGAGCGGGAACTCCACACCGTGCGCGCGGCCGACGCGCTCCACCGCGCCCACCATCCGGGCCACGGCCTCCGGCGGGTTCTTGTCGAGGCCGAAGGTGAGCGCCAGGTAGAACATCACCTCCGAGTCCGTCGTGCCCTCGATGTCCGCGTACAGCTCGGGGGAGACCAGCAGGGTCAGGTCGCGGCGCAGGAGGTGGAAGTCGGCGATGGCGCCGTTGTGCATCCACATCCAGCGGCCGTGCCGGAACGGGTGGCAGTTCGTCTGCTGCACCGCCGTGCCGGTCGTCGCCCTGATGTGCGCGAAGAACAGCGGGGAGCGGACATGATCCGCGAGCTCCCGCAGGTTGCGGTTGTTCCACGCGGGGCCCACGTCGGTGAACAGGGCCGGGGTGCCGATGCTCTCCTGCGCGTACCAGCCGACGCCGAAGCCGTCGCCGTTCGTCGTCTCGACCCCCAGTTTGGAGTGGAGGCTCTGGTCGATGAGCGAGTGGGCCGGTCTGTAGAGGATGGTGTCGAGGAGCAGGGGGGTTCCCGAGTAAGCGAGCCATCGGCACATGAACGATCACCTGTGTTCCTGCCCGCTTCCGCGGCCGGAGGTCCTGGTTCTGGTCCGGGTCCCATTTTCGCCTTCCCCCCGGCGCGGCGCCACGCGGAACGTCCCCTTCCTCGGCCGGCGGCCGTTGCCGGCGATGTCCAGCGGGCGGCCGTGCAGCCGTCGTACAACGGAGATCAGCAGCCCGGGACGACGAGTCCGGGGCGCGACAGGACCAGGAGACAGCCGTGTTGCCGTACACCGCGCGACAGGGGCACACCCCGCGGAGGCCCACCGTTCCGATGCTGCTCGTGGGGTGTGGTGTGCTGCTGTCGGTCGCCGTCGGTGGGGTGGGCTGGTTGACGGTGTCGACCGCACCCAGGGGGCTCGCGTCCCCCGGTGTCGCAGGGGAGGAACGCGGAGTCCCCGGTGCCGTGCTTCAGAGGACCTACGGACTCAGGGTGCCGGCCGGTGTCAGGGGCGCGTCCTACCTGGTGGTCCCGGGGGACGGCAGTGCGGACAGCGGGCAGGATCTCTACCTGCGCTTTCGCACAACACCCGCAGGACTCGAGGAGTTCGTGAGGTCTCTGGGCGACGGCAGCGGGGATCTGGCAGTTGGGGCCGCAGACCTGGACCAGGACGACCTCGACTCCGTCGGACTGCCCTGGAGGATCGGCCCCGGAGATCATCTCGCCGGCCTCTCCGCGGATCTCCCCGAACAGGGCGACACGGTCGGAACCGCTCTGCTCACCGTGGACGAGACGGACGCCGTGGCCCCGCTGGTCTACGCCCACGTGACCGTCTGGAACCGTGCTGTACCGGTCGCGAGTCGGAGGAGGACGGCCGTGTCGGGGCGGGGCAGACGGACCGTGAGGAGTCCGCGGTCCCTGTCCCATTGCGTGGTGCAGTCGGAGCCGGCCGGGTAGAGGACGACCGGCGTCGGCCGGCTGCCCCGCAGGTGGGGGAGGGGAATGGTGAGGACGCCGGGAGCGGCCGTGCCCGCGGGCGGCTCCCGGCGCCACACGGTGAGCAGCGTGCCGTCCTCGGTGCGCAGGCCCTGGGTGATCCAGGGGTCCTCCCAGCCCGGCAGACCGAGGGGCCAGAAGGGGTGGGCGTCCTGGATCTCCCGCCGGATGTCCCGGTAGACGGAGATCGCCGAGCGGACGAGGGCGAACTGTCCGGCGCTCATGAGGTGGAGGAAGCCGGAGAGGTGGATACGGCCGAGCAGTGCGCCGGTGAGGGTGAAGGCGACCTCGTCGGGGCTGAAGTGCGGCTGCGGGTAGGCCCAGACCGCCGCCTGTTCCGGTGTCACGGCGGTCGGTGCGGCCGCCGCGATCGGCGGGTAGCGCAGCAAGTCCTGCTGGTCGCTGGTGGACTGCACCTGGGCCAGGGTCAACTGCGCGTAGTCCATGCGCAGTCCGCCGGACCCGCAGTTCTCCAGGACCAGACCGGGGTGCCGGTCCAGGACCGAGGCCAGCCAGTCGAGATGCGCGCGGTGGTGTCCGAGCAGGCCCGCCCCCGGGCTCTCGGGGCCGTTCTGGGTGCCGGGGCCGATGTTGATGTTGTAGTCGAGTTTGAGGTAGCCGACGCCCCAGTCGCCGACCAGCCGGTCCACCACCTCGTCCAGGTGGGCACGCGCGGCCGGGTGGCGCAGGTCGAGGTGGTGCCGCCCGTGCTCGGTGACACGCAGCCCCCCGCGCCGGAAGAACGCCTCGTCTGGCAGGGTGCGGGCCAGCGGGCTGCGGACACCGACGACCTCCGGCTCGAGCCAGAGCCCCGGGGTCATCCCATGGCTCCTGATCGTGTCGAGGAGCTTCGGCAGACCGCCCGGGAAACGGTTCCGAGCGGGCTCCCACGCTCCCACCGCGTCCCACCAGCCCTGCGCGTCGTCGTCGTACCAGCCCGCGTCGATGACGAACACCTCCGCGCCGGCGGCGGCCGCGGACTCGATCAGGGGCAGCAGCCGCTCGGTGGTGGGGTCGCCCATGAGGGTGTTCATGTAGTCGTTGTAGATCACCGGCAGCGCGTGCAGGTCGGGGTGGTCGCGGCGGATGCTCCGGCGGTAGTCCGTCAGGACCCCGAAGGCGGCGTCCAGGCCACCGGTCTCCGCCCGGACGAGAACGGCCGGCACGGTGGTGAACTCCTGGCCGGGGGCGAGGGTGTGCTGCCACTGGTGGTGGGCGTCGTCGGGGCCGAACAGGGCGACGTACGCGGCGCCTTCGCGCTCACCGGTCTCGAAGCGCCAGCCGGCGCTGGACTCGATCTGCCACAGCCAGGCGCGGCCGTCCCGGTCGGTCAGGGCGGCGACGGGCAGGTGGCGGCCGGTGGACCAGCTGCCCTGCGAGTGCCGCTCGAAGCAGCCGCGGCCCTCGTGACCGTGCGCGGACCTGCTCAACGGGACGACCTGGTCGCGGAAGGGCGCCTGACGCCAACGGCATTCGGCGAGCCAGTCGTTGTCCGCCCAGTGCAGGGTGAGGCCGTCCAGGGCGCCCTCGGCGACCCCTCCGAGGGTCAGCGTGCTCACGCTCTCCAGCCGGACCGGCGCACTGCCCTCGTTGACCAGCCGCACCCGGGCCCGGAGGAAACCGGCGGGGGTGCGGCGGCTCTGCGGGCGGGTGGAGCGATTCTGCGGGTGGGTGGAGCGACTTCGCGTCCCCGTCCCCGCCCCCGTCTCCAGCAGAACCTCGGCCATCAGCCCGGTCACCGGATCCGTCAGCCGGATCGTCGTACGCCGCCCGCCGCCCGCCGACGCGGCCGTCTCGTGGTCGCGGTAGACCAGCCGCTCGCCGACGGCCGTCTCGATGAAACGCTCGCCCGACCACAGGCGTCCGTGTCCGGTCGCCGTGATCTCCACCAGAGGGACGAGACAGGCCGTGTCCTGGTCGGGTCCGCCCAGTCGCACCGAGCCGGTGGTGTCCACCACGGCATGCAGTCCGAGTTCCGGGCACGACCAGATACGGGATCGCTCGGCAACGGCAGCGGCCAACGTGGTCCTCCTTCCGGGACGGTTCGGCTTCGTGGGGCTCGGTGCTCACGGTCGCGCGCCGCCTCCATGTGACCGCTCACAACCCTGACAGGTGAGTGACCGGTCACACAAGCTGATTCATGACCGTCAAGGGTCTTGCCCCCGAAGGTGCCGTCATGCGAGTGTCCGGGCGATGGTTACGTAACCATGGCCGGTTTATGCGGATCTGGGGCGTTCGTTCACGGACTCTCCGGCTCGCCCATGGCTCGGTTCAGGTGGCGAACCCGCACCCCGCACAGGCATTTCCCGTCACTGGAGACGACATGACCGAGACCCGGACGAGGTCGAGAAGACTGGCCAGTGTGCTCATGGCCGGCTTCGGCGCGACACTCATGTTGCTGACCGCCCCCGCCCTCACCCAGTCGGCCACCGCCGCCCCGGCCGCCCAGCCCGCCTCGGTCAAGCCCGCTCCGAAGGGCGCCACCAGTGACTTCCGCGGAGTCAACTGGGCGGACCCGCGGGACAACTACGCCAGTGACGCCGTGGTGCCCAGCGGCCTGAAGGTGACCGACAGCTACGGCACCGTGTACCGCACCACGCAGAAGATGGTGCGCGGCTTCAGGAAGAACCTGGGCGCCAACACACTGCGCCTGCCGGTCAACCCGGCGAGCGTGGGCACCACTTGGTGGAAGTCCTACCGGGCGACGATCGACGCGGCCACGGCCCAGGGCGACAAGGTCATCGTCAGCTACTGGGAGGCCGACACCAGCAAGGACGGCCTGGTCGACGACCCGGCCACCTGGAACACCATGTGGGACACCGTGGTGCGGACGTACAAGCACAACCCGCGGGTCTACTTCGAGCCCATGAACGAGCCGCACGGCTACACCCTGGACCAGTGGGTGTCCGTCACCAGCGGCTGGCTGGCCCGGCACAAGGACGTCCCGCGCGGCCGTGTCGTGATCAGCGGTACCGGCTACAACGACAACGTCACCGGAGTCGGCGCGGCCCGCGCCCTGAAGGGGACCCTGCTGTCGCTGCACTTCTACGGCTACTGGGCCAGCCACACCACACAGGCGGACTGGACCGCCGACCTCGAGGCCCGGATCGGCTCGTACGCCGGCCGGACCGTCATCGACGAGGCCGGCTCCCCGATGACCATCGGCCTCAACTACGGCGCCTGGAACGGCAACGTGTACACCTCCTACCTGGCGGCCGTGGCCAACACCGCCCGCAGCAAGGGCATGGGCCTGGTGTACTGGCCGGGGCTGCGGTTCGGGGACGCCTACTCGATCGAGTCGCTGGACGCCGACGGCAACCTCGTGGACAACAGCGCCACCGGAGTCGCGCTGCTGCGCTGGGGCTACGGCTTCGGCAAGACCCCGCCGGTGAACGACCTGCCGCCCGCGCCGCCCGGTGAGGTCCTGCGCGGAGTCGGCTCCGACCGCTGCGTCGACGTGCCCGGCTTCAGCACCACGAACGACACCCAGCTCGACCTGTGGGACTGCAACGGCGGCGGCAACCAGACCTGGAACTGGGACGCGAACAAGCAACTCACCGTCTACGGCAACAAGTGCATGACGCTGGGCGGCACCGGAGCCTCGGCCGGCGACCCCGTGGTCATCTCCGACTGCACCGGCGCGGCGGCCCAGCAGTGGAACGTCAACGCGGACCTCTCGGTGACCAGCGTCGCCAACCCGGCGCTCTGCCTGGACGCGGCCGGAGCGGGCACCGGCAACGGCACCTCGGTCGACGTCTGGTACTGCAACGGCGGCAGCAACCAGCAGTGGACCAGGAGCTGACACCCGAACCCACCGCCCTCAACGCCCCAGCGCGGGCCGGGTCCTCCCGGCCCGCGCTGGGGTGTGTTCAGGGGTTGCGGCCCGCCCGGTGTCAGCCCAGGAGCTTCGTCGCCAGCGTCGCCGCGTTGTACGAGCCCCAGCCGGTGGTGAAGTCCCAGCCCGTGGCGGCCGAGTAGGCGCCGTTGCTGCCGCTGGTGATGTCGTGGAAGCCGGTGCCCGACGCGGAGTAGAGGGCCGGGTTGGCGAAGCCGAGGTTGGCCTTGCCGGCCGCTGCGGCCTGCTGGTTGTAGAGGGCCGCGAAGGCCGCCCACTCCGGGGCCGCCGCGCTGGTGCCGCCCACCGAGGACCAGCTGCCCTGCGAGTAGATCGAGACGCCGGGGCTGGGGTTGGCGTGCGCGGAGACGTCCGGAACCTGGCGGAAGCCGCCGCCCGCGCTCTTCTGCACGGCGGTCTGCCAGCTCGGGATCTTGAAGACGCTGGACTTGCCGCCACCGCCGCCGGACCAGGCCACCTCCTTGCTGAAGGCGTTGGCCGAGGTGACGGTCAGCTTGGTGCCGCCGACGCCCGTGACGTACGGGTCGCTCGCCGGGTAGTCGACGGAGGTGCCGCCGTCGCCCGCGTCGTCGGAGCCGTCGTCGCCGGAGGCCGCGTAGAAGCCGAGACCCTCGGCGGCGCCCGCCTTGAAGACCGCGTCGACCGCGTTGATGTTGGAGGTGGTGCGGGCGGACTCGGCGGCGCCCCAGCTGATCGAGGTGGTCGGGATGCCGCTGTCGACGATCGCCTGGTAGGTGTCGACCTCACCGGCATCGGAGTTGGGGCCCTCGAAGACGGTGACGTTCGCCTTGGGGGCGATCGCGTGCAGGACCTCGATGTCCAGCTCGACCTCGACCTGGCCGTCACCGAGCGCGCCGGAACCGCCGTCCACCGTGGACACGGTCGGAGTGGGCGAGCCCAGGCTGTAGTTGGTGTCGTACTTGGTGATGTTGGACTGCTGGAAGCCGTCGAACTCGATCAGCGCGATCTTCTGGCCGCTGCCGGTGTACGTCCCGGAGACGTTGTAGCCGCCCTTGAGCTGGGTCGGGGTGTAGCCGCCGCCCGGCCCGTTGTGCGGGGAGACCGTGCGGGGAACGGCCTGGTGGTGCAGCTGGGCGTGGTTGTTGAGGCCGGCCACGTCGCTGACCAGGGAGGCGATGGCGGTGGGGAGGGTGGGCGCGCTGTCGTTGGCGTAGAAGGAACGGCCGGTCCTGGCGTCCTTGAACGTGGACAGCTCGGTGCCGAAGGCCTTCTCCAGCTGGGCGGCGGTGCCGCTGGCGTCGACCAGCAGGTTGCCCGCGTGGACCTTGCCGACGGTCAGGCCCTGCGCGTGCAGGTACCGCGTGAGCTGCTTGACCTCGGCGTCGGTGCGGCCGAAGCGGGCCGCGAACTGCGCCTTCGTCAGATAGTGGCCGTAGGAGGCCGAGTGCGGGTCGCTGACCTTCGCCACGAAGGTGTCGAGGGCCGAGCCGCCTCTGGGGGACAGGCTGATCGCCACGGGTATCCGCTTGGCGGCCGCGACCGAACCCGTGCGCTTCGCCTGCGTGCCCAGGCCCTTGACGACGTCTCCGGCGACGGCCGCGCGGGTGGTGTGCGGCTGTGCCGCGTTCGCGGCGTAGGCGGCGGGGACGGCCGCGGAGAGCAGGGCCGGCACGGCGACCAGGCCGACCAGCTTCAGGCGTGACTTCACTGTGTCCTCCGGAGAGTGGGGGGTTGCGTCCCTGAGGGGGAACGGCTTCACCGTAGGAACAGCGGACCCCTCCCCGTAAGCGGGGGAACCCTTGCGTCACGTGTTAACGGCGGGTGTCGGGAGTGCGCGAGAACCGGACCCGGCCCGGCTGACTGGCCGTCACCGCCTGTACGGGCGGCCGCACTTGGTCATCGTCGCCCACGTTCACCGCCGCCCCGGTCGCGAGGACCGTCACGGCCATCACGTGCGCGAGTGCGGTGCGGGAGCGTACGCCGATCTTCCGGTAGACCCGGGACAGCGCCCCCTCGACTGTCTTGACGCTGATGAACAGCTCCGCGGCGACTTCCCTGTTGGTGGCCCCGCCGCCGACCAGCGCGGCGATCCGCGCCTCGGTGGGCGTGAGTTCGGGCCCGCCCGTCTCGCCGGCCCTCTCACCGGCGTCCACGCGGGCCAGCTCCTCCCGGGCCCGGCGCGCGAGCGGGGCGGCACTGATCCGGGTGGCGGTCTCCAGGGCTTCACCGAGGACCCCGCGCGCCGAACTCCGGCGTCGCGAGCGGCGTTCGACCGCACCGAGCGCGATCAGGGTGCGCACCAGCTCGACCGGGAGCGGCAGCCGGCGCAGCCGCTCGACCGCGGCCCGCAGCCGCGCCGCGCCCTCCCTGGCCCGGCCGAGCCCCGCCTCCCGCAGCCCTTCCGCCCGCTCCAGGGCGGCCAGCACACTGCCGGGCGTGGCAGCGGACACCCGGGCACGCGCCTCCCGTACGACCGCCCCGGCCTCGTCGGTCTCGCCGAGCACGACCAGCGCCTCGGCCAGGTCGGCGTACCAGTGCAGCAGGGGCGGGTCGGCGGCGGACATCGCCGTGCCCAGCTCCCGCACCCGTTGGAGTGCCTCCACGGCGGCCGCGGCTCCCCGCGGGTCGCCGCCGAGCAGCTCGGCCTGTCCCAGTACCGCCAGCGCGCGCAGCAGGAACAGCCGGTCGCCGTCGGCCTCGGAAGCGCGCACCGCCTGTCCGGCGAGGTGCCGGGCCTCCTCGGCGGTGCCGCCCGCAGTCGCCGCGAGCGCCGCCGCGTACAGCGCCGGCGCCGCCGGGACGCCCGCCTCGGCGAGCGGCCGCGCACAGCGGTCCGCGGTGCGCAGAGCCTCCCGGCAGTGCCCGGCGCGCACCTGCACCCGCGTCAGCGCCACCAGGGTCGCCATGACGTCCTCGACGCCGGCCAACTCGCCGACGGCGGCGAGGAGTCGGGTGAGCTGCTCGTGCGCCTCGGGGACCCGGTCGGAGTCCAGGGCGAGGATCGCCCGCATCCGGATCAGCCGCCAGCTCTCCGGACCGCCCTCGGTGCCGCCGCTCAGCGCGAGGGCGGCCTCCAGCGCGGCGTCGGCGGCGAGCGGCTCACCGGCCAGCGAGCGCACCCGGGCGAGCGTGGCGAGTGCCGCGACCCGGGTCTCGGTGTCGCCTGCCTCGGCCGCCTGCCGCGCATGCCGGTCGGCCTCCTCCAGCTCCCCGCACAACAGGCCCCGTACGGCGGCCCAGTGGTGCAGCCGCGCCTCCGACTCCCGGTCGCCCAGCGCGTCCTGAAGGCCCTCCTCGATCAAGTCGCCCGCGCCCTCCAGGGCTTGACCGGCGTTGCGCAGCAGGATCAGCCGGGCCCGCACCCGGCGGTGCGCGGAGTCCGACTCGGTGAGAACGGCACCGGCGGCCTCGCCCGCCTCCTCGATCCGCCCGGCGTCACAGGCGTACTCGGCCGCGGCCAGCAACCGGTCGGCGCGCTCCGCGGGACGGTCGCCCGGGGTACGCAGGACGGCGAGCGCGGCCAGTTCGAAACCGGTGTCGGGCGCGCCCTCGCGACGGGCGGTGTCCGCCGCCGACATCAGGGTGCGGGCCGTGCCCTCGTCCTCGTAGGGGCGGGCGTGGGCCAGGTGCCGGGCCCGCTCCACCGGTTCGCTCACCGCGTCGGCCAGCAGGGCGTGCGCCCGTCTGCGGTCGCTGCCCGGAGCGTCGGCGTACACGGCGGCCCGGAGCAGCGGATGCCGGAAGCGTACGGCCCCCTCGGCGTCGACGGCCGCGACACCGAGCCGTTCGGCCGCCGCGAGGTCGGCGGCCGGATCGGACAGCCCGGCAGCCCGCAGCACCGTGAGAGAGGGACGGGCGACGGCACTCGCGAGGAGGACCGTGAGCCGGGCGGGGGCGGGGAGTTCACGGAACCTGTGCAGGAGACGGGCACGGAGTCCCGAGGGCACGTCGAAGGCGTGGGGTCCGGCACCGGGAGCCGGTGAGCTCCCGGACGCCCTGTGTGCCGCCCGGCCCAACTCCTGTGCGTACCAGGGGTTTCCGGCGGCGAGTTCCTGGATCCTCCGCAGGGCCGCCGGGTGCGGGCCGGCTCCGGTGCCGGCGTGGACGAGGTGGGCCACCTCCTCGTCCGTCAGCGGGGGGACGGCGAGTTCGAGGGTGTCCGGCGGGCAGCAGCGCAGGCGCGTCGGCTGCTCGCCCTCGGGCACGCGCTCGGCGGCCAGGACACGGATGTCGAGGCCGTCCAGGCGGCGTACCGCGAAGGCGAGCAGGCCGGCGGTCGGCTCGTCGAGCCACTGCACGTCGTCGACGACCAGCAGGACAGGGCCGGTCGAGGCCAGTGCGCGCAGGGTGTCGAGCACGGCGACGCGGAGCGCGAGCCGGTCACGGTCGTCCGCCGGTGCCGGGCCCCGCAGTAGGGCCGCCTCGAGTGCCGCGCGGGGCTCGGGCGCCAGGGACGCGAGGCAGTGCTCCGGCACCGGCGCGAACAGGTCCACGAGCCCGGCGTGGGGGAGTGCGGCGTCCTCCTCGGCGGGTGCGCAGCGCAGGACCGTGCCGGGCGCGTCGGCCGTGAGCGCGGCCAGGAGCGTGGATCTGCCGATCCCCTCGGGGCCGTGGAGGAGCACTCCCGGCGCGGTGCGGGCGAGGTCGAGAAGCTCTCGGCGCCCGGTCAGCGGGGGTGGTGAACCCATGGGACACCGGCAGGTCGGAGCATGTGCTCATGACAACCCTGGTGGATCACGGTTGTCAATGACGTCCGTCACCCCACCGGTGTCTCCCGCGCCGCCGCCTCCGCCCTGCGCGTCGGCCGCCCCAGTGCCCAGAACAGCACGCCGAGGAGCATGAACCCGACGAGCGGTACGAGCTCGGTCAGCAGGTACTTCCCGCGCTCGGCGTGACTCCAGCCGTCCGGGGCGTAGGAGGAGCTGAACCAGTTGAACGGGGCGCCCGGCGCGACCAGTTGCACACAGGCGTACAGGACGAGCGCCGTGAGCACGATGCTGATCAGCAGCGGAGCCGGGGCCCGGTAGGGACGCGGGACACCGGGGGCCCTGCGGCGCAGCACCGCGAGCGCCGGGAAGATGCCCAGGTAGCTGACCAGTGTCGTGGAGACGGCCAGGCCCAGGACCGCGCCGAAGAGCTTCGCCGCGCTGCCGTTGGTCAGTTCGTGGGCCAGCACCAGGACGGCGGTCGAGACCAGGCCGCTGAGCACGTTGACCCGGACCGGGGTGCCGAAGCGGCTGGAGATGACGCCGAGGAAGCGCGGGGCCGCGCCGTCGTACCCGGAGACGGCGAGCGCGCGGTCGGAGCCCATCACCCAGGTCACGCCCGAGGACAGCACCGTGAGGATGAACAGGATCGCGGCGAGGTCCCCGAGCGCGCTGCCCGCCCCGCTCAGGGACGCGGTGCCGTCGCCGGCGACATGGCCGCCGTAGACCGTGAAGACCTGCCGGATCGCGTCGATGAAACCGCCGAGTCCGGAGATGGCCTTGACGGGCAGGACGAGAAGGATGCCGAGGATCGGCAGGGCGTAGAGCAGTACGGAGAGGGCGGCGCTGCGGAAGACGGCGTACGGCACGTCCTTCTGCGCGTCGGTCATCTCGTCGCCCGCGGTGCTGGGCAGTTCGAAGCCGACGAAGTTGAACATCAGGACCGGCACCAGGCCGACGAAGCCCGCGTACGTGGGGGAGAAGTCGCCGAGCCCGAATCCGTGCAGGCCGTGCCGGACGCCGTAGACCACGACGGTGACGGTGAACAGGCCGAGCAGGAGGAAGCGGCTCCAGGCGCCGACGGTGGGGATCCACTTGCCGACGTCGAAGGAGAGGATCGCGGCGAGCACGCCCACCCAGATGAACACCAGGGTGAAGATGTAGAAGGCGGGGGTGCTCAGGTCCTTGCCGTCGTGGAAGAAGGTCGTGTACGCCGTGACGGCCGAGACGGAGAGGGTGCCGCCCAGCCACACCGGATTGGTGATCCAGTACAGGAAGTTGTTGACCGCGCCGGCCAGGCGGCCGAAGGCGCGGCTGGTCCATATGTAGGGGCCGCCCTCGTCGGGGAAGGCGGCGCCGAGTTCGGCGGTGAGCAGCGCCGAGGGGACGAAGAACACCAGGGCCAGCACGATGAGCCAGGTGAACGCCTCCGCGCCCGAGGAGGCCACCGTGCCGATGGTGTCGACGCCGACGATCGTGCACAGCAGGAAGAACAGGATGTCGAACCGGCCGAAGTGCTTGCGCAGCTTCTGCCGCTCCGACTGGGCTGCCGCCGGCGGGCCGGCCGGCTCTTTGGTCAGGGGGCCAGCGGTCACCAGGGGCTCCTGCGGAATGAGCGGGGACAGGCGGGATTCGGCCAATGATCGAGGCCGTCGCACAAGCTCACAAGCGTCCATTGGGAAGTCTTGACCAGGTATTGCCGAAAATGGACCGGGATAAGGCTCCGGCGTGCGCCCCCTGCGCGGGTCCGTGTCTCCACGTGTCCCCGCGGTGCGGACCGGACCAGGCTTGATCGGGGTCTCTCGGGGGTAGTTGTCCTCCCCCGGGAGTAGCGAGAGGGCGGGCGGTCGTCCCGGGGCGGCAGTGCAGGTGCCTCCGTGGGCACGATGTGCGGACGGGTCTCGACGGCGAGGCTGGTCCGTGTCGGGGAACAGCAATGCAGCCCGAGGAGGGCGCCATGAACCGCCAGATCCGTGTTCGCGTCACCCGTCGGCCCTCGTCCACCCGTGACACCCGGCAGCCCGAGATCGACCGCCGGACCCCGTCGGGGCGGCTCCTGCCGTACTGACGGCCCCTGACGACCCCTCCGGCCGACGACGAAGTCGGTTCAGGTGCGGGTCAGTTCAGGTATCTGTCGATCGCCGTCCGCAGCGCCCGCCGTACCGCGGGCGATGCGTCCGGCTCCTCGCCCGCGGCCCCGGCCGTGACCACCGCTGCGACCTTGCGCAGCTTGGTGTTGGAGAGCTGCGAGGCCTCCCGCAGGATGTGCCACGCCTGGTCGGACGAGCAGGCGTGGGTGGCCATCAGAACCCCGCGCGCCTGGTCGATGAGCGGGCGGGTCACGATCGCCCGGCGCAGCTGCTCCACCTCCGTGCGCAACAGATCCAGCTGCTGCGTGCGCTCCAGGACCACCACCGAGGGCACCGGCTCCCGGCGCGTCCCGGGCCCGTTCAGCGGGTCCTCGGAGTCCAGGCCCGCCATCTTCAGGACGCGCTGCGGCTGCTCGTTCCAGCCCGTCGCCGACACCGGCACGCGGCGACGGCGGCCGTAGGTGTCGAGCACTTCCAGCAGCTGGAGTCCCGCCGTGTCCATGAAGGTGACGCCCCGCATGTCCAACTCGACCCGGTCGATGCCCTCCGGCAGCCGGGCGAGGGCCCTGGACAGGGCGTCCGCGCAGCCGTGGACCAGATTGCCGCGAGGGGCGAGCACGGCCGTGTCGCCGTCCACCCGGCCCTCGACGGTCAGCGCGTTCAGCTGCCCCGCGAGCGTGGTGTGTGTCGCTGAGCTCATGTCCGCCTCGCTGCTCCCCACAGTCGTCACGACGTTGAGTCACCGATCACCGCCGGCCGCCCCGGCCCTGGGTGTGGCCGTGCTGGATCGGCGTTACTGGAGTGCGCCTGCCCTCAGGCCGGTGGCCTACACCCCTGGCCCGCCGGGGAATGAGCGGCGCCCGCCGGGGGTAAACGCGGTCTCGTCCGGACAGTGCTGAGAGAATTCCCGGGAGGGGAGACGTATCGGAGGAGAGAACGTCCGGCCGGCAGTGGGGAGTGGGTGTGCACATCGGGTACGAGACGTCACGGCGCGGCCTTCGGGTGCACGGGGCCGTGGTGACGCCGCGATGACCGCCGTGACCGAGCCGGCGGGACCGTTCGTGCATCCCGCGCTCTTCTACCGTGACCAGCAGGAGTACCTGGCCAGCGTGGTGCCGTTCGTCCGGAAGGGCCTCGCCGCCGGGGAGCCGGTGGCGGTGGCCGTGCCGACCGGGAACCTGCGGCTGCTGAAGCGGGAGATCGGCACCGGTGAGGGTGTGCGGTTCCTCGACATGCGGGAGGCCGGGCGCAACCCCGGCCGGATCATCCCCGGGGTGCTGAGCGCCTTCGCCGACGCCCAGCCGCCCGGCACCCGGGTGCGGATCGTCGGCGAGCCGATCTGGGCGGGCCGCAGCGCCACCGAGTACCCCGCCTGTGTGCAGCACGAGGCGTTGATCAACGCCGCGTTCCAGGGGCGGACCGTCACCATCCTGTGCCCGTACGACATCCAGCGCCTCGACCCCCAGGTCGTCGCCGACGCCTACGGCACCCACCCCGTGATCGTCGACGCGGGCTCCGGGCGGGAGCGGGAGAGCCCGCCGTACGACTACGAGGCGGTCCACGCCCGCTACAACGAACCCCTGCCCCCCGCGCCCGAGGTTCCCGCGCACACCTTCGTCTCCGACGTGCTCGGCGAGGTGCGGCACCTGGCCACCGACGCGGCCGCGCGGTTCGGCCTCGTGTCGCCCCGGCTCGACGACCTGGCGCTGGCCGTCGCCGAGCTGACCACCAACAGCGTGGTGCACGGCGGCGGTTCGGGTGTGCTGCGGGTGTGGGCCGAGGACGGGTGCGTGGTGTGCGAGGTCCACGACCGGGGGCGCCTCACCGACCTGCTGGCGGGCCGCCGCCCGGCCTCCCGGGACCAGCGGGGCGGCCGCGGCCTGCTCATCGTCAACCTCGTCGCCGACCTCGTCCGCGTCCACACGGACCCGGCCGGCACCACGGTCCGCTGCTGGTTCGCCCTCTGACCCGGGCACCCCGACGCCGGCTGACGGATTCAGACCCGACGCCGGCCGGAGGGTCCAGAGCGGACGCCGGCTGACGGATCCAGAGCTGACGCGAGGGTCCAAAGTCGAGGCCGGCCGGCGGATCCGGCCGCTGAGCCCGCACGGCGTCCCCGCCGGCTCTCAGTCCGCCAGCGGGTCGAGGGACAGGGGCTCGATGCGGCCCTCCAGCATGTACCCCAGTCCCTGTACGGCGCAGACGTCGGGCCGCTCGGCGATGTGCACCGGCATCCCCGTGGCGTGTCGCAGCATCTGGTCGAGGCCGGGGAGCAGCGCGGAGCCGCCGACCATCATGATCCCGCGGTCGGCGAGGTCGGCCACCAGATCCGGCGGGCAGTTGCGCAGCACCCGGCCGATGCCGTCCAGGACGGCGGTCAGCGGGGTCTCGATGGCGTCCCGGACGGCGGCGGTGTCGACCTGCACGGAACGGGCGAGGCCGGTGGCGACGTCCCGCCCGTGGATCTCGGTGGACGCCGGGCCCTGCGAGGTGAGGCCGTTTCCGGACAGGGCCAGCTGGAGCGGCCGTACGGACTGGCTGGGCAGCATCAGTTCGTGCTCGTGGCGCAGGTGCTGGACGATCGCGTGGTCCACGGCCTCGCCGCCGACCGGAATGCGCTCGGCGGTCACGATCGACCCGAGGGAGAGCACGGCGACCTGGGTGGCGGCGGCCCCGCACACCATGATCATGGTGGCCTCGGCCCGCTCGACCGGCAGTCCGCAGCCGACGGCGGCGGCGATCAGGGTGTCGACGAGCTCGACGCGGCGCGCGCCCAGTCCGACGAGGGTCTCGATGGCGGCGCGCTGGGCCAGCGGGTCGGCGTCGTGCGGGGTGCAGGCGGCGGCCCGCAGGATCGGCTTGCGGCGCAGCGCCCGGCGGACCTTGTCGCCGAGCAGGTGGCGCAGCATGCGCTGGGCCATCTCGATGTCGACGACCGTGCCCCCGGAGACGGGCCGGACGACCCGGATGTAGTCGGGGGTGCGGCCGGTCATCTTCTCGGCGAACTCCCCGACCGCGATCAGCGCGCCGGTCTTGGTGTTCACGGCGGCGGCCGACGGCTGGTCGACGACGAGCCCGGCCCCCTTCACGTACACCCGGGTCCTCGCCGCGCCCAGGTCGACGGCGAAGTGGCAGCGGCGCAGCTGCTCCAGACTGGCGGTCATGGCAGGTCCTCCCGAGAGCACAGACCGTGGGCGGCGCCGGGTGGCGGGCCTAGTGGCATCGTGCGGGGGCGGGGGAGGCGGCGCCTTTCCTGGGGGGCCGGGCGGGGTGCCGCTGAATGGGGGGTTTTGTCCTTTATGCCCGATATAAGCTTCCCGTAAATATTCTGACGCGGGGTCATCGGGGGCGCAGGCTTCCGTGAGGGTCCGTCACGTACCGGACTCCCGGACCACCCCCAGGTCCACCAGGTCCTGCGGACGGATGCGGAGCTGGTCCGCCGTCGCCTCGGCCTCCCGCGGCGGGCGCTTGAGGATCGCCGCCGCCGACTCCGGGGCGATGACCGAGAAGTAGCTGTCCGGGGTGGCGTACGTGTTCCCGGGTGCCGCGAGGGCGAGCGCCCCGCCGGAGCCGCCCTCGCCGATCAGGAGGGTGGTGACCGGGGTCCGGGCCGCGGCCACCGTGACGAACAGGTCGGCGATCGCCGCGCCCGCGCCCTGCCCCTCGGCCTCGGCGTCGTTGGCCGCGCCCGGGGTGTCCACCAGCGTGAGCACCGGGATGCCGAGCCGGTCCGCGAGGCGGATCAGCCGGGAGGCGGTGCGGTAGCCGGCCGGGCGGGTGGCCGTGCCGGTCTGCGCCGCGTACGCCACCGTACGGCCGTCCCGCTCCCCGAAGCCGCAGAGCATCCCGGGGTCGGTGCCGCCGCACCGGTCGCCGGAGACGGCCACCCGGTGGGTGAAGTAGGCGTCCAGATAGGCCCGCGCGCGAGGCCGCTCGGGCGACCGGGCGCGCCGCACCGCGTCCCAGCCGGTGGCGGGGAGTTCGGCAGTGCCGAGCGGGGCGGGCACCGGCGCGGGTGCGCTCGACGCGGACGTCAGCAGCCGCAGCCACCGCCCCAGCGTGTCCCGCAGCTCCTCCTCCGCCACCACCGCGTCCGCCGCACCCGCCGCCACCTGCGCCTCCGCCGTGTACGCCGAGGGGTCCGCGTCCGGCGGCCGGACCCGGGAGCCCGCGAAGCCGACCTGGGCGCCGGGGAGGGCGAGGACCACGTCCGCGCCCGCGCCGAGGGTGGCCCAGCCGCCGCCCGTGGTGGGGTCGCGCAGCACCGCGATCTGGGGGAGCCCGCCCTCCCTGGTGAGCGCCGACTGCCGTGCCACCCGCTGGAGCTGCGTCAGGGCGAGCATGCCCTCCTGCATCCGGCTGCCGCCGGTGGCCACCAACGGGACGACGGGCAGCCGGTGTTCCCGGGCGTACGTGTACGCCCCCTCCAGCCGGTCGCCGGTGCGTTCGCCCAGGGAGCCGCCGAGGAAGCCGAACTCGAAGGCGATCAGGACCGCCCGGACGCCCCCGACGTGCGCGGTGCCGCAGACCACCGACTCCGTCTCGCCGGTGCGCTCGGCGGCACGGGCGAGCGAGGCGTCGTAGCCCTGCCAGGCGAGCGGGCCGTCGGGCTCGGACTGCCGTGCGGGGGAGGGGATCTCGGTGAAGTCGTCGGCGACGAGGGCGATGACCTCGCGGGCGGACCGGCGCTCAGACACGCAGGGCCCGCTTCATGATCTTCCCCATGTCGTTGCGGGGCAGTGCGGTGAGGTGGTGGAGGACCCGGGGTCGCTTGTGCGGGGCGAGACGCCGGGCCACGTGATCCGCCAACTCCGCGAGCGCCGGGGGTGATTCCGGGTCCGCCGGGACGATCCACGCCACGATCCGCTCACCCAGGTCGGGGTCCGGCTCCCCGGTCACGGCCGCCTCACGCACCCCCGGGTGTTCGAGGAGCGCGTTCTCGATCTCGCCCGCCCCGATCTTGTACCCCCCGCTCTTGATCAGGTCGGTGGCCTTCCGGCCGACGATCCGGACATACCCGTCCGCGTCCCGCACGGCCATGTCCCCCGTCCGGAACCAGCCGTCCGCCGTGAACGCGGCGGCCGTCGCGTCCGGCCGGTTCAGGTACTCGGTGAACAGGTTCGGGCCGCGCACCTGGATCTCGCCGACCGTCTCGCCGTCGTACGACGGGATCGGGGTCCCGTCCTCCTCCACCAGCCGCAGCTCCACGCCCGGCAGCGGTGGGCCCACGGTCCCGGGGCGCGGGTCGCCGTCCGCGCGCACGCTCGTGTTCATGAGGGTCTCGGTCATGCCGTAGCGCTCGACGACCCGGCGGCCGGTCGCGGCCGCGATGCGCTCGTGGTCGTGCACCGGGAGCGCCGCCGAACCGGACACCAGCAGCCGGGCACCCGTCAGTGCCTTCACCAACTCCGGGTCCCGCTCCAGGGTTTCGGCGATGCGGTGGTACATCGTCGGGACGCCGAAGAGCATGGTCGCACCGGCGTTCAGCTCGCGGGCCACCCCGTCGGTGCCGAACCGGCCGAGGTGACGGACCGAGCCGCCGCGGCGCAGCGGCCCCAGGATGCCGATGACCAGGCCGTGGACGTGGAAGAGCGGCAGGGCGTGCACGAGGACGTCGTCCGCCGTCCACTGCCAGGCGTCGGCGAGGGCGTCCAGAGTGGCGGCGACGGCCCGGCGGGGGATGACGGCACCCTTCGGCGGACCCGTGGTGCCGGAGGTGTAGACGACCAGGGCGGGGTCGCCGTCCAGGGCGCGGCTCTCCGGGGCCGCGCCGCCGGTGCCGTGCACCTCGACCTCGATGCGCTCCAAGTGCCGCACCGCGGAGGGCAGTTCCGCACCCGGCGCGGCGAGCAGCACGCCCGGCGCGCTGTCGTCGAGGATGTGCCCCAGCTCCTTCTCCCCGGACTTCGGGTTGAGCGGCACCGCGGCGACACCGGCCTCCAGCACCGCCACCACGGCCACCGCGGTCTCCAGCTCCGGGGTCGCCCAGACGGCCACCCGGTCGTGGCCCGCGATGCGCCCGGCCAGCGTGCCCGTCGCGGCGGCGAGTTCGGCGTACGTCAGGGCGCGGTCACCGAACCGCAGGGCGGGACGGTCCGCCGTCGCACCCCTGAGGGCCGGGAAGAGAGAGCTCATGCGTCAAGACTCCTAAGCTGCCGTCACAGTCCATGGCTGTCCTCGCCTTGTCGGTCCTACCCGATCAAGGCCCCGACCTCACCGGCCCCGGCCGCTCACCGTCGCGCGGCCGCCAGCACCGCCTCCACCACCCGCGGCAGCGAACCCGGATGCAGGAACAGGAAGAGGTTCGGCTCGACCAGCTCCAGTTCCATCACCCGCGGCTGCCCGTCCTCCCCGTCGACGAGGTCCACGCGCGCGTACAGCAGTTCCGGCGCCTCCGGTACGGCGGCCAGCGCCCGCTCGGCGACGGCGACCTCGGCCGGGGTCGGAGTCCAGGGCTCCAGGCCCGGGTGGGCGACCTTGTCCGCGTCGAAGGCGGTGCCGGGGCTCAGGACGGCCCGTTTGCGGCTGGCGTGCAGGAGCCGGCCCCCGAAGAACTGGAGCGCCCGCTCACCGCCCGCGTCGATGCCCCGCATGTACGGCTGGACCATCGCCGTGAGCCCCTCGGCGTGCATGCGCTCCAGGTGCCGTACGGCGTCCTCGTGCCGCTCGGGCGTGTACCGGGCGGCGTACCGCGCACCCGCCCCGGACGTGGGCTTGACGACGTACTCGTGGTCGGTCGGCAGGGCGAGCGGGTCCCCGGGCGCGAGATAGCCGGTCGGCACCACCGGCACGCCCGCCCGGTCCAGCTCGCCGAGGTAGCGCTTGTCGGTGTTCCAGCGCACGACCTGCGGCGGGTTGGCGAGCCGGGTCGCCTTGCCGCACCGCTCCGCCCACGCCGTGAACTCGGCCGCCCGCCAGCTGTAGTCCCAGGTGGAGCGGATCACGGCCAGGTCGTAGCCGGACCAGTCGACGTCGGCGTCCCAGCACACGGCCTCCGCCTCGGCCCCGGCCGCGCGCAGCGCCTCCACCAGCAGGGGTAGATCGGTGTCCTTGCTGGGCTCCGGCCGGGGGTCGTAGGTGACCAGGGCGACTCGGGGCATGGGGGGTTCCTTTCCACGGGGGCTCGTCCGGCAGGCTAACCGCGGCGGGGGAAACCCCGGCAACCCCTTTACCCTCCCCCACGGTGAACCCCCACCATCGGGATCGAGGAACGGAGGAGACCGTATGGAGTGGCTGACGATCGGTGCTTTCGCGCGGGCGTGCCGCCTGTCGCCGAAGGCGCTGCGGCTCTACGACGAGCTGGAGCTGCTGCGTCCGGCCCGCGTCGACCCGCACACCGGCTACCGCTACTACGCCCCGGACCAGCTGGAACAGGCCCGTCTGGTGGCGTGGCTGCGCCGCCTCGGCATGCCGCTGGCCCGGATCCGCACGGTGTGCGCCCTGCCGCCCGCCGCGGCCGCCGGGGAGGTCCGGGCGTACTGGGCCGAGGTGGAGGCGCAGACGGCCGTGCGGCGGGATCTCGCCGTGTTCCTCGTCGACGAGCTGACCGCTCCACCGAGGAAGGACACCACCATGCTCGAACTGCGTTATTGCGCCCACTCGGACCGCGGCCGGGTCCGCGCCGCCAACCAGGACACGGCCTACGCGGGCGCCCGCCTCCTCGCGGTCGCCGACGGCTACGGGCCGGCCGGCGCGCTCGCCGGCAGCGCGGCCGTGGCGGCCCTGCGGTTCCTGGACAGCGCCGAGCTTCCGGCCGGTGACGTCCTCAACGTCCTGGAGGACGCCGTGCACGGGGCGACCGAGGCGGCACGGGACGCCGGCGCCGGCACCGACGCGACCGGCACCACCCTGACCGCCCTGCTGTGGACGGGCTCCCGTCTCGCCCTGGTGCACATCGGGGACTCCCGCGCCTACCTCCTGCGGGGCGGCGCGCTCTTCCGCATCACCCACGACCACACGGTGGTCCAGTCGCTGGTCGACGAGGGCCGGCTGACCGCCGAGGAGGCCGTCACCCACCCGCAGCGCGCCCTGCTCCTCAAGGCCCTCACCACCGCGGCACCCGACCTCAGGCTGCGGGACGCGGCACCCGGCGACCGCTACCTCCTGTGCTCCGACGGGCTCTCCGCCGTCGTCCCCGACGCCACCGTCCGCGAGCTGCTCACCTCCGCCGCCGACCCCGAGGCGGCCGTGCACGCCCTGGTCGACGCGGCGAACGCGGCGGGCGGCCCGGACAACGTCAGCTGTGTGGTGGCGGACCTCGTGGCGGATCCGGTGGCGGAATCAGTGGCGGTGTCAGTGGCTGATCCGGTGGCGGATCCGGTGGCGACGGCGGTCTGACGACTGGCAGCATCTCGGCCATGTCGCTCTCCGGAACAGACGCCCACGACCGGGAGACCGGGCTCCCGCCGCTCGTCGAGCGAGCCCTCGCCGCGGCCCGCGCACACGGCTTCCCGTACTCCTGCCGACCCGAACAGGGCCGTCTGCTGCACGCCCTGGCGGGCGGCGCGCGCGGGGCGATCGGGGAGACGGGCACCGGCTCCGGGGTCGGCCTCGCGTGGCTGGCCTCGGGGGCGCGGGACGGCGTACGGCTGGTCAGCGTCGAGCGCGACCCGGAGCGGGCGCGGGTCGCCGCGCAGGTCTTCGCCGACCGCCCCGAGGTGCGGGTCCTGTGCGGCGACTGGACCCGCGTCGAGGCCGACGGCCCCTACGACCTGCTGGTCCTCGACGGCGGCGGCACCGGGAAGGCCCCTGACGACACCCCGGCCGATCCGGCGCGGTTCCTCGTCCCCGGCGGCCGGATCGTCGTCGACGACTTCACCCCGGCGACGGGCTGGCCGCCCCGGCACGGGGAGTCCCTGGACCGGCCCCGGCTGCACTGGCTGGAGCACCCCGCCCTGGACACGATCGAGATACCTCTCGCGGCGGACCTGGCCACACTGGTGGGGACGCTGCGGCGGCGCGGGTCAGCGCGGCGCCCATCTCTGGAGCAGGCCCCAGGTGAACTCGGCGACCACCTCCCGCCGGACCCCCTCCTCGTCCGGGGCGGTGAATGACAGCCCCCAGCGGGTCGGTGCCGTGCCCTCCAGCGGACGGGCCGGGGCGAAGGCGCGGGCCGCCTCGTCGACCGTGCAGGACCAGGGGGTGAGGTCGGCGAGGGTGCGCAGGGCGGGGCCGGTCGCGCCGGGCGCCCGGATCAGCCACTCGTTCCACACCGCGCCGGTCGGTGCGAGCAGGACCTCGAAGCGCAGGTCGGGCCAGAGCGGCACCGGCCACAGCCACGCCTCGCACTCCAGGTCACCCACCGTGCGGGTGAGCTCGGTCTCCGGGGTGCCGAGGACCGAGCGGTACCGGGAGGCGGCGGCGCGGGCGCGCGGCGAGCGGACCATCGCCTGCCAGCGCCGGTTGGCCTCCCGCATCTCCGCGATCGAGACACCCAGGGCACGCCGGGCGTCCTCCACCGGGCCGGGATTGTGGTCGGCCATGCGGCGCAGCAGGACCAGCTGGAAGTCATGGACGGTGAACGGGCCGGTCGGGGGCTTTCCGGAGGGCATGGTCCCCATCGTCCCCGACGGCACTGACACCGGGCCTGCGGCCGTCCGGCAGGAACAGCACCGAGTTGATGTACCGCGGGCGGGGCACGAAGGGCAGCACCCGGCGCAGCAGACCCTGCGAGACGACGTACGAGGCCCGCTCCTGGTGCGCCTCCAGGGGGAAGCCGGACAGCGGGACCCAGGTGGCGCGGGGCAGCACCCAGCCGTCGTAGCCGAGCAGCGAGAGGTAGGTCACCACCGGGGCGATCGGCTGGATCCGGGACTCCAGCTCCACGAAGAGCGCGGGCCGGTCGCGCGCGAGGATGCCGGTCGCCCCGCGCAGCACCGCCAGCTCGCTGCCGTCCACGTCGATCTTGATGAACCCGACGTCCGTCAGGGCCAGTTCGTCCAGGGTGACGCAGCGCACCTCCAGTGCCCGGCCGTGGATGTCCCGCCGGACCAGCGAGGACACCCCGCGGTCGCCCTCGTCGCCGGGCGGCAGCCACAGCCGGGCGGTGCCCGGCCGGTCCGCGGCCGCGGCCTGCACGACCTGCACGTTCGCCGGGGCCGCAGAGGTCAGCAGCCGGGCCAGATGCGGCACCGGCTCGACGGTCACCACCCGTCGCGCCCGCCCGGCCAGCCGCCGCGTCCACGGCCCGTACCAGCCGCCCACGTCCACGGCCGTCCCGCAGCCCGCCGGGCACAGCTCGGCCAGCCGGGCGAGCTCCGGCTCGAAGCGCGGGTACACGGCCCGGGCGGCCGCCGCGACGAGCGGGGTGGGCAGCAGCGGGGCCACTCTCGCCGCCCAGGTGCGCGCAGATCGGGTCATGGAATCATCCCGGGGGTCTGGGGGGAACCCCCGGTACAGCGGCGCAACAGGTCCTCGTGCTCGTCGTCGGAGACCTGCTCCCCGGAGGCCGGCAGCAGCTGGGGGATGCCGTCGACGATCGGGTAGCGGCGCCGCAGCCGCGGGTTGTAGAGGGCCTCGTCCGGCGGTACGAGATGCAGGGGGCCCTTGTCGAGCGGACAGGCCAGGATCTGGAGCAGCGGGTCGTCGGGTTTCATGGGGGAGTCAACTCCTTGGCGCCGATAGGGGGTTGAGGAGCCGGATCGTGCTTGGGCATGGCCAGCAGGACGGCGACGGCGAGCACCGTGCCCGCGAGACGCAGCGCGAGCCGCAGCGGGTCGTGGGGCAGGGACTCGCCGAACGACAGCGTGCCGAGCACCGCCGTGTACAGGCAGGTCACCGTCGTGCACACGGGCACGATCAGCGAGGCCCGGCAGCGCTGGAGCGCCGCCTGCGACATCACCAGGCCGAACGCCCCGGTGAACAACAGGAGATACGGATACGGGGAGCGCAGGAGGTCAACCACCGCGCTGCCCAGGCCGGTTGCGGTCAGGCAGCTCGACACGCCCTTGATGGCCAGCGAGCTGACCCCGTACAGCAGGCCCACGGCCACGCCGTACTCGACACCGGTCGTCGGCATGCGGTGCCGGTGCCGGGTGCGCCGCTCGGCGGACCCGTACAGCCACACGCCCGCCGCCAGCGACGGCACGCACACCAGCAGGATCAGCTGGTAGGGGGCGTCCCGGCTGACCCGGTCCGAGCCCTCCTTCAGGGACAGCACGACCATCAGCAGCGCGAGCAGGATGGCGCCCAGCGCGTACCGCTCCCGGCCGGTCGTCTCCTCGCCCAGCAGTCGCGCGGACAGCAGCACCAGCAGCACCAGACCGGAGACGAAGATGCCCTGTGCGGCCGCGATGGGCAGGGTCCGGTACACCGCGAGCTGCGCCCCGAACCCGGCCGCCAGCGACAGCGACCCGCCGATCCACAGCGGGCTGCGCAGCACCAGCCCGAGCAGCTTGGCGGGCCGGCGGATCGACACCTCCGGCAGGGCGGTCAGCGCCCGCTTCTCCAGCACGAATCCGACGCTGTACAGGGTGTTCGCCAACAGGGCCGCCGCCACTCCCCACCACACGGGCGCCGCCCCCTAGGTCTTCCGGGCGTGCAGCAGCAGGATCGACGCGAGCGACGGTCTGGCACACGCCAGCCGGTCCAACGCGCGCAGCGGGCGCGGCACTCCGTGGAAGGGGGCCCCTTCCAGCCGTACGACCTCGAAGCCGGCCGCCGCGACGAACTCCCGCAGCGCACGCGCCGTGTACAGCCGCAGATGTCCCACGACCTCCCGGCCCGGCCGCCCGTGGATCGCCCGCAGGCTCACCTCCGAGAACACCGGCTGGACCCCGGCGAGGAGCAGCCCGCGGTTGTACCAGGCGGCCAGGTTCGGTGTGGACAGCATGAGATGACCTCCGGGGCGCAGGATGCGGCGGATCTCGTCCAGCGCGGCATCCGGGTCGACGAGATGCTCGACCACCTCGCTGAACAGCACGGCGTCGACCGAACCGGTCGCGAACGGCAGCCCGGGACCGGTCAGTTCGCCCCGGACGGCGTACGGCAGCCTCGCGCGGGCCCGCTTGAGGGCGTCCTGGGACCAGTCGACGCCGACGATCGTGTGACCGGCGAGCAGGGGTGCGGCGGTGGCGGCCGCGGTGCCGTCGCCGCAGCCGATGTCGAGGACCGTGCGCCCGGTCCGGCCGGCGCTGTCGAGGGCCCTGGCCAGCATGCGGGCCTGGCGCAGGGAGCGGGGCGTGCCGGAGGCGACCGGCACCGCGGGGTCCTCGTAGAAGTCCCTGAGGCCGCCGCGGCGCGGGGGCGCGGTGGTGTTCACGAGGTCCCCTCCGTGGTGTGCAGGTAGTGCTCGAACAGGTCCCGCAGACGGTCGCCGTCGCCGTGGCCGAGCAGCGTCCGCGACCAGCGCAGGGCGAGATGCAGCCGGCCTGCCGTGGAGGCGGTCGTGACCGTGAGGCCGCGGGGCATCCTGGCGGGCGCCGAGAACCACACGGCGTGCGCCCGACCGGCCTCCTCGCCGAAGTCCAGGGGGTACGGGATGCGGCCGATGTTGCTGAGCAGGGTGGTGGAGGTCCAGGGCGCGGCTGCCCTGCGCAGACCTCTGGTGAGGGCCGCGCGCCAGGCCACCGGGGTGACCGGGGCGGTGAGCAGGCCTGCGCCGTGGCCGAGTTGGGGGCGGGTGAGCGACTTGAGGGCGCGGGTCCGCCGGGCGGTGCGGCGCAGGAGGTCCGGCATGTCCTCCGGTTCGCGGGTCAACTCCGTGGGCGAGAAGGGGACTTCGACCAGGCGGGTGCCGTTTCCCATCGGCATCGTCATGTCCCTGGGGCGGTCGTCCACGGGCATGGTGATACGGAGGGGGCGGGGGGACTCGCCGTGTTCCCTGTTCCAGTGGGCGATCGTCAGGGCCGTGGTGACCATGAGCTGGTCGTTGACCGTCCAGGGGGAGTCCTTGGGGCGGTGGGGGAGGGGGAGTTCGGTGACGAGGAGACCGTTGCCGGGGGAGTGTTCCGGGGTGCCTTGCGCCACGCGGGCCGGGCGGGCCCAGTTGGAGGGGGTGTTCTCGGGGGCTGCGGGTTGTTCCCGGGCGGCGCGGGTGGGGGCGGGGGCCGGGGCGTTGTCCCTGCCGCCGTAGATCTCCGCCGCTGTGGCGAGGATACGGAGGCAGGCGGGGCCGTCCAGGGCTGTGTGGTTGATGGTGAGGAAGAGGACGGTCGCGGCAAGTCCCCCTCCCTGAACCACCTCCAGCCGTATCGGTGGGGACAGCGAGAGGGGAGGTGCCTCTGCCAGGGCCCTGGTCCTCGCGTCCCGCAACGCGTTCCCGTCCGGAGTCGGGAAGCTCACCACCTCCACATCCGGTTCCGCCGTCAGCTCCCACTCGTAGCGGCGGCGGTACCAACCCCCCGCCACCTCCCGCATCAGGATGCGGGGATGGCGGTGCAGGGCCTCCGTGAACGCCTTTCTCATGCGTGCCGGGTCCAGTCGGCCCGGCAGATGCACCTCGATGTGGACCGTCTCCGGTTCCTCGTCCTGGAGGCAGTGCCGGGAGACCTCGTCCACCACCGGGAACGGGATCCGTGCGGGGGTGGTCATGCCGGGTCGTCCCCTTCCTCTCGCACACTCACCAGGGCCGCGAACAGGCCGATGAGCGCCAGCAGTTGAGCCGTGTGCCCGAAGGCGCCCTGCGACGCGCCCACCGGTTCTCCCGCTCCCGCCGCGGCGGCGATCCCGGCCCCCGCCAGGGAGGCGAAGGCGATCGGCACCAGCCAGGCATGGCGCCGGGAGGCGAGAACGGCCAGGGCCGGGACCAGCAGGGCGAACCAGCCCGCGACCACCACGCCGACCAGCGTCAGCGCCACCGCCCCGAGCCACAGCCCGGGCGCCGCAGGCACCCGCTGCGGTTCGTCGGGGTTCGGGGAGCGCCTGCGCCACAGGACCAGACCCACCAGGACCGCCAGGGCGACCCCGCTGCCGATCAGCGCGCCGTCGTACGTCGTCGCGGGTGTGTACGACAGCTTCACCGTGCCGCCCGCGCCCGCGGGGATCCGCCAGCCCTGCTGCCAGCCGTCCAGGCGCACCGACGACAGGGTCCTGCCGTTCAGGGTGGCCTTCCAGCCGTCGTTGTAGTTCTCGTACGTCGTCAGGTAGGAGGACGCTCCCGAGCCGACGGTGACCTCGCGCCTGTCGCCGAGCCAGTCCTGGATGCGCAACTCGCGGGTGAGAGCGGTGGGTTCGGCGACCGTGCCGCGGGTCAGGGTGAGGTCGGTGAGGGCGAGTGGTCCGGCGTCGCCCGCCTCGACGACGTGTTCACCGGAGTCGAGGGTCAACTCCGCGTTCGAGCGGCTGCTCTGACAGAGCGTCACCGTGAGCGGGCGCCGGTCGGTCAGGTCGCGGATCCGGCCCGACACGCCCGTCTGGTACAGCGTGCCGTCGACCGCCACCACCGGGCCCTTCCCGCACGGCAGCGAGAACGTCCGGGAGGCCTTGGGCTGCGGGGTGCGGTACTGGTCGAGGGCCGGCAGGTACGCCTCCGTCAGGCCCACCGGGAGCTGGAGGTCCTCGTCGGCGACCGGGTTGTGCAGGGTCAGCGGGGCCGTTTTGGTGATCGTGATGTCGAGGCGGTCGGTGGTGATCGCCGGGAAGCGCACCGCGCCGTTCTCGTCGACCCCGGCGACCGTCGCGCCGTCGGGTGAGCTGATGTCGACCTCGGTGGGCCGGGTGGAGAGGCCGCCCGCGGGCGCCAGCACGATCTCGGAGATGGGCTGTTTGCCGTTCCAGCTGAGGTGGATCGTGGGGCGGTCGCCCGCGATCCAGGCCGTCGTGAGATCACCGTCGGTGAGGTTGCGGGCGGACAGTCCCGTGCCGAGCGTGGCCGTGGAGTCGGCGGTCGCCGTGATGCGCTCGCGCTGGTCGGGGGCGACCTCGTACAGCAGTTTGTCGAGAGCCTCCCCGGTCACCGGCACCGCGCTCGCCTTCACCGCGTACGTCCCCCGGGCCTCGGTGGTGAAGCGGCGGTGCAGGCCCGCCTCGGTGCCGGTCGGGGAGATCCCGGCCGGGTCGGGCACCCGGTGCAGGGAGACGGTCTCGGCGGACGCGTCGGAGGAGTCGGCGTCGGTCGGCAGCCGCAGCAGCCGGGTCACCTGCACGTCCGGCAGGTCGATCTCCGAGAATCCGGCCCCGGCCAGCCCGGTCCGCCGCGCCACCGAGTCGGTGATCGTCAGCTTCATCCACCCCGTGGTCCCGGGCGGCGCCTCGATGCTCTGCGGGGAGCCGTCCGCGCGCAGGAAACTGGTCCGTGACCCGTTCTCCGTCGCCACCCGCACCTCGGTCGCCGCGGACCGCACGCTCTCCTGCGGCAACGGCGTGACCTTGAACGACGAGGGCATGTCGTACGCCGGGTCGGAGAAGTCGATGCGCAGCCACTGCCCGTCCGGCGAGCCCGCCACGCCCTCCGCCCACGCGGTGTCGGGGTTGCCGTCGAAGGCGTTGACCGGATCGAACTGCGGCAGGTGGAAGAGCCAGTTGCCGTACGAGGACGCCGTCACCGCACGGGCGCCGCGCAGTTCGGCGACCGTCTGGTGGCCGAGGCCCGTCGTCGGCAGGATCTGGTGCGGTTTCTCCCCGGCGTCCTGCGCGGCCCCGGAGGCGTTCCGCTCGTCGCCGGTGTACGTGTACGACGTGTTCGCGTTGACGAGCCCGAACCGGGTGTCGGCCCGCCGCAGCCCGTCACCGACGATCTGGAGCGCCGGGGTGCCGAGCCCGGGATGGTTGTCGCCGGTCAACACCGTTGCCCGGCCGCGGAGTTCGGTGGCCAGCGGCAGCAGGGACTCGGGGCCGCCGGACACCTGGGCGGTGTCGGCGACCGGCAGCAACCGGGCCTGGCCCGGCCGGGGCACGCTCTCGCTCGCCGGCCGGTAGATCTCCACGGCCCGCTGCCTCGGGTACAGCCCCTCGATCTGGAGCGGGGTGTCGTTCGCGATCTTCCCGCCCGTCATGAGCGGCCCGAGGCCCGTCACCCGCTCGTAGCCGGACTGTTCGAGGGCCCGCTTGACCACCGAGGACGACACGGCGCCGATCTGGTCCGGGTCGAGGTCGTTGCGGACGACGACGTAGTAGACCCCGGCCCGGCTCAGGTAGTCCGCCAGGCCCGGTATGTCGCCGCCGGTCATCAATGCCTGTTCGACCGCGTCCATGGCCCGCCGGTTGCCGGGGGTGCCGAAGGGGACGTAGTCCCGTTGCGCCCAGCGGGACCCGGCGAGGACGTCGAGCGGCTGGTCGATGGGGGAGCCCCAGGTGTAGATGCCGTGCGCGGTCGCCGGGACGACGAGGGCGCGCGAGTCGGGGGAGTACTTCTCGAGCCAGTCGGCCGTGGTGTGCCAGTACTTCGGCAGTTCCTGGAAGGAACCCGGGTTGAGGATCGAGCCGTTGAGATACGGCCACATCAGCCCGGGCAGGACCAGGACGGCTGCCACGAGCGGGGCGTACCGGCGCCCCCTGACCTCTCTCGCCCCGCGGGGCTCGGTGGCCACCCCCACCAGATGGGCGAGGCCCAGCACCAGCGCGAGGGCGAGGCCCGGCTGGAACTTGTAGATGTTGCGGAAGGGGGCGAGCCAGCCGTTCAGCCAGTCCTGCACCAGCCCGTGGAAGGGGGCGCCGAACGCGCCGCCGTACCCCGCGAGCAGCACCAGCACCGCGGTGAGCGCGGTCAGCACCAGCCAGCGCCGCTCCGGCATGTCCCGTCGCGCCAGGCCCGCGAGGCCGAGCCCGGCCGCGAACGCCGAGCAGAGGATCACGACCACCGAGGAAGCCACGGTCCAGCCGGCCGGCAGCCACGCCTCCCCCAGGTGCAGATAGGCCACCCAGTTCCCTGCACCGCGCAGCGCCTCCGTCGCCGACATCGTCTCGGTGGTGGTCCGCGCGTTCTCGACGTACGGCAGGAAGTTCTCGCCGTAGAAGCCGAGCAGCAGCAGCGGGATCACCCACCAGGCGGTCGCCAGGACCACGCCCGGCACCCACCAGGAGAGCAGCTTGCGCTGCCGAGGCCCGGGCGGCCGGGACAGCAGGTACAGGCCGACGGGCAGCAGACAGGCGAGGGTGGAGGCCGCGTTCACCCCGCCCATGAACGGGATGACCAGCGCCGAGCGCAGGGCGGCGACGCGGGCGCTGTAGCGCTCGTTCGTCAGCGGCAGCAGCACCCAGGGCAGGAAGGCGCCGGGCAGTGCGGCGGCCGAGGTCGAGCCGACGACGATCGTGAAGGTCGGCCACAGCGCGTACGCGACGGCGGCCAGCAGCCGTCCGGCCCCGTTGCCGACACGCAGCCGCTCGGCCAGCCGGAGCGCGCCCCAGAAGGCCACCGACACGACCACCGACAGCCACAGCCGTTCCACCAGCCACACCGGCAAATGGAGGGCGTGGCCCAGCCAGTGGAACGGCAGCATCGGCCACAGATAGCCGACGTACTGGTCCTGGATCCCGCCGAAGGACCCCTGGTCGTGCCACAACTGCCCGAGATCGGCGAGGAACCGGCCGGGGTCCGTGGTGACGCCGAGCTTGGTGTCGAAGGTCTGCCGGCCCGGGTGCACCGCCAGGAACAGCACGAGGACCACGGCCCAGAACCCGAGCAGCCAGCGGCGCGACCGGGGGCCCTCCGGCGGCCCCGACATGATCGCCGTGCCGGCGGCGGCTGCCGGAGGAGGGGCCTGGACCGTGGACGTCGTCATCGTGGACACCGCCGGAGGATGAGGAGGAGGTTCCAGGTGGCGACCTCGCGGATGCCGGGAGCCCGGACGACGGTCTCCGCGAGGAAGGGCCAGTAGCGGGAGCGCGCCGAGACGACCGTGACGTCGTCCCGGGCGCGCACCTGCCGCAGGGTCGGGCCGATGTGCACGGCGAACAGGTTCTCGCCGAGGGTGTGCTTGGCGGCCTTCCCGGTACGGCGCCGATAGCGGGCCCGGGCCCGCTCGGCTCCCAGGTAGTGCCAGGGCGCCCACTCGTGACCGCCCCACGGGGACAGCCAGTTGGTGAACGACACGTAGATCAGCCCGCCGGGCCGGGTGACCCGGACGAGCTCACTGAGAAAGGTCTGCGGATCGGCCACGTGCTCAAGGACGTTGGAGGAGAAGGTCACGTCGGCGGAGGCGTCCTGGAGGGGGAGCAGGTAGCCGTCGGCGATCACGGTGGAGTCGGGCGGCTTCTCACCGAGTTCGGTGGGGTCGGGTTCGAAGAGAAACGCCCGGGCTCCCCGCCTGCGGAACTCCTCGGTGAAGTACCCGCTCCCACCACCGACGTCCACGACGGTACGCCCGGCGACGGGCCCGTCGTAGGCCTCGACCTGGTCGACGGCGTCACGGGCGAGCAGCGAATAGCAGGCATCGGGATCATCCTGCTCGTGCCGGAAGGCGCGAAGGAGATTCAGAGAACGTCGAAACGAGGGGTCCCTGAGATTTTGGGGGCGCGGGGCTGCATTGGATATGCGGCTACCGCCGCGCAGGCGCGACCAGCCACGACGGCGCCGCACCCGTTTCACGGCCCCCAGCCCCTCACCGCCTCCGAAGCAACCGCACGGAACTGTCTGACAGTCCGATCCCAACGGAACCGCGAGGCCCGATCACGAGCCGCCTTGCCCATCAGCTCCCGGCGACGTGAGGAAAGAGCCAACGTGCACCATGAGGCGGCGAACGAGGACTCCCCGCGCGCGAGAACCCCCGTCTCCCCGTCCACGACGGAATCCCGCAGCCCGGGCACGTCGAAGGCGACGGTCGGCGTCTCCCGGCTCGCGGCCTCGGTCACCACCAGCCCCCACCCCTCCACCGCGGACGGATGCAGCAGCAGCCACGCCTCGCAGAGCAGCCGGTGCTTCTCCGCCTCGGACACATGCCCGGTGAACTCCACGCCAGGACCGGCGAGTTGCTCCAGACGGGCCCGCTCGGGGCCGTCGCCCACGATCACCAGCCGGCCACCGGTCACCGGCCGCACCCGCTCCCACAGCCGCAGCAGCAGATCGATCCGCTTGTACTCGACCAGCCGGCCGACGGCCACGAACAGCGGTTCCGGTGAGCGCCGCACCAGCGGCTCCGGCTCCTCGACCCCGTTGTGCACGACCCGGATCCGGTCCCGCTCGACACCGATCGCCCGCAGCGCGTGCGCGGTCGACGGGGACACGGCCACCAGCAGACTCCGCCCGCGGGCCGCCGCACCGGCCAGCGCCCAGTGTTCGAGTCTTCGGCCGAGCCGTGCGGCGGGCGCCAGCGGGCCGCCGAACCGCATCTTCCACAGGTCGGTGTGCACGTGGTTGACCAGGCAGAGGGTGGGGCCGCGGTGCCAGAGCGGCGCGAGGTACGGCATGCCGTTGCAGACCTCGACCAGCAGGTCGGTCTCGCCGACCTGGCGGGTGAAGGCCGCACGGGCGCGCAGGTAGTGCCCGAACTCGCTGCCCGCCGACACGACCCGGTAGTCCCGGTACGAGGCGGGCCCGCCGCACAGCAGGGTCACCTGGTGGCCGAGTCGGGTCAGTCCGTCGGCGAGCCGGTCGACGAGCAGCTCGGAGCCGCCGGCGGACGGGTTGTCGAGGTCGCGGTGGGCGAGGAAGACGATGCGGCGCGGAGGTGGGGGGAGCGCCGGGGAGTGCTGCGGGTGGTGCGATGAGGGTTGCCGTTGCGACGCCTGTGAAGGCGACCGCAGCGGATGGGGCACGTGCTGGGGCATGGGTGCTCCAACTCGTCTCAGGGTGCGGAACTCAGCGGTGTTTTCCGCCTGCTTGTGGGGGGACTGTGCGCTTCCTGGGAGGTGGCTGTGGGTGGGTTGTGCTCGGGTGGGGTGGCACAGTTTTCGCCCACCGGAACGCCGTGGCTACTCACGTACGTGACAATTTCCGGGCTTATTAGAGCTGACGTCCAGTCACATCGTGAGGACGGGCTCGGGCGTACCGCTCATATCGGTGGACTCGGGGCGCCTGCGTCCCCGTACCACCAAAACGCCCCCCACGACCGCGAGTACGAATCCGGCCACGGCAGCCCCGATCGGCAACGTCGTGCCCACCGCGCGCAGTTGTCCGCTGTCCCGCTCGGCCAGCCGTACCGCTTCCTTCTGGGTCGCGGTCGTGAACGCGATCTCACGGCTGTCCAGCAGGACCACGGCGTCCTTCTTCGCACCGGGTGCCCGCAGGGTGCGCCTGGGGCCCACCTGGGCGTAGACGACCCGGCCGGTGCGCTGGTCCACGACCAGCTCGATGCCGTGGTTGGAGTACCACTCCTCGGCCAGCACCTGCGGCCGGTCGGGCTCGTCCACGATCGTGCCCGGCACCAGGCGGGTCCCGACCTTCGCCGGGGCCACGGTGCCGGTGAACCGGTAACCCGTGTACCCCTGAACCTTCTTCGTACCCCGGTAGTGCAGAGTCACCGTGGAACCGAGGGAGTTGTCCCACCACTGGTAGGAGCGTCGCTGCACGTCGAAGGGGAACTTCAGGTAGGCCTCGCCCTCGATGTACGGCTTCTCGCCGCAGCAGTGCACGGGCTTGGTGGTCTTCCGGTCCATGACCCAGCGGTGCGGGACGAACTCCAGGGCGTCGTGGGGGTCCGCGGCCGGCAGCGACTTGTCGGTGTCGACGGTGGTGGTCACGTCCCACACCGCGGCCCGGCCGCTGCGCTCGCTGTCCTCGACGTCGCCGCGCACCCGCTGGGTGACGGTGATCCGCTGGTCGGGGACGGTCTTGACCTGTTCGGTGTCGAAGACGCTGCCCGTCCCGCGGTAGACGGCGGTCTGGTCGATGTCGACCGGGTTCACGGCGGCCCGCGGTTCCACGTACCACGCGAGCAGAGGCGCCAGCACCAGCAGAAACGTGCCGAGTCCCAGCAGGATCAGGGAGATGGGGGAGGCTGTACGGCGCATCCGGACACTCCAGGGGCGTGAGATGACGGAGTTCGGGCCGCTCTATGGGCCGGAGACCGTAGGCGTTCATTGACGGAGTGTCAACGTCTTGACGGGGTATCAGGGTCCTGTCGACACTGGGTCCACAGGCAGGTGGGTGCCGGGCCGGGTTCCGGGTGGGGATGTACGCCGGATCGAGCCGCTCGAGAGAGGCTGCCCCTGCGATGTCCAGACTGCTCGCCGCCGCACTGACCGTCGTGGCCGCCGCTCTGCTCGCCCTCGGTGCCGCGCTCGGCATCGTGGCGCTGCTGGAGGCGACGCCCGAGCAGCCCAACACCCCCTTGATCACCTACGAGCAGCCGGACCAGGGGAGTTGACCGGTGGCCGCCCGCCCGGCAGCCGTCCACACCCGCTCGGCCTGGCATGACGTCCCGCGTCCCAAGGTCCGTCGGTTCGCCGCCGTCGTCCTGTCCGAGGCGCCGGCGCTCGCGGAGGAGATCCTGAGCGAGATCCGCCGCGAGTACCCGCATCTGCCGGTCGTCCTGGACGAGTCAGGGGAGCCGATGGCCCTGGTCGGCATCCGCCGCGCGATCGAGGTCTTCGTCCAGCACCTGGAGACCGCGGAGGGCCGTCCGACGGTCCCGCCCGGGGTCTTCCAGGAGTTCGGCAGGGGCGAGGGCCTGAACGGCCGGAGTCTCGACTCCCTCCAGGCGATCTACCGCATGGGCGTACGCCTGGCCTGGCGCCGTTTCGCCGACATCGGCCAGCGCGTGGAGATCCCGCCGCCCGCGATGTACGAGCTGGTCGACGCGGGCTACGAGTACCTGGACGGCCTGGTCGACCAGTCGGTGCGCGGCTACGCGGAGGCGGCGGCCCGGCAGGCCGGTGAGCGTCTGCGCCTCCAGCGCCGCCTGATGGAACTGCTGCTGGCCGACCGGCACCACGGCGACCCGGCCGAGGCCCTCACCGAGCGCGCGGCCCGCATCGGCTGGCCGCTCCCGCGGAAGGTCGCGGTCGGCGTCCTGCTCCGCCCGGCCCGGGAGGCGGTGCCGCCCGCGGTGACCCAGGGCGTCCTGCTGGACATGGACTACGAGCAGCCCCGCATGGTCGTTCCGGAACCGGACGCGGCCGGCCGCCCCGAACTCCTGCACCGGGCCCTGACCGGCTGGTCGGGCGCGATCGGCCCCCCGGTCCCGCTGGCGGACGCGGTGAAGTCGCTGCGCTGGGCCGAGGCGGCCGTACGCCTGATGGAACGGGACCTGCTGCCCGGGGGCGAAGTCCTGTACTGCACCGAGCACACCGAGGCCCTGGTCCTCCTCCAGCCGGAGGAACTGATGGACGACCTGGCCCTGCGCTGTCTCTCCCCCCTCCAGCACTGCGGCCCCACCCACGCCCGCCGCCTCGCGGAGACCCTGCTCGCCTGGCTGGAGACCCGCGGCGGCGCCCCCGAGGTCGCCGCCCGCCTGGGCGTCCACCCCCAGACCGTCCGCTACCGCCTGCGCCAGATCCGGGAACTGTGGGGCGACGAGATAGACGACCCGGACCGCCGCTTCGAACTGGAACTGGTCCTCCGGACCAGGCGGCTGCGGGGGGAGCTGGCGTGAGACACGCAGGGTGACGTTTCGTGCACGGAGTGGGCCAACGCGGCGCTTGCCCATTGCCTGGGGAAACGGCCTGTCGCTAGCCTGTGTTCGTCATGCCGATCGTCTGTTGAAATTTCGAACGCAGACGCCTTAGACGACAACAGAAGGGGGGCAGGTTGTGGGACGCCTCGTACCTGCCGTGACCCGGGCTCTCGACATTCTCGAGCTCTTCCTCGACGGGGACGGCACGCTCTCCGCCCCCGACATAGTGCGCAAGCTCCAGCTGCCCCGCACCACCGTCCACGAGCTGGTGACCACTCTCGCCGCCCGGTCGTACATCGTCCAGGTCCCCGGTCAGCCCGGACGCTACCGGCTCGGGGTCCGGCCGTACCAGCTCGGCAGCCGCTACGCCGAGCAGCTCGACCTCGCCGCCGAGGGGCAGCAGGTCGCCCGGGCCGTCGCCGAGACCTGTGACGAGACCGTGCACGTGGCGATCCTGGAGGGCACCGACGTCATCTACATCGCCAAGGTCGACTCGACGCACGCGGTGCGGATGGTCTCCGCGGCGGGGCGCCGGCTGCCGGCCCACTGCACCTCCGTCGGCAAGATGCTCCTCGCCTCCCTCCCCGAGCAGCAGCTCGCCTCCCGGATCCAGGAGGGCGTGCCGCTCGTCGCCATGACACCGAACAGCATCACCGACCCCGGTGCCCTGCGCGAGGCCCTGGACGACATCCGGCGGCGCGGCGTGGCCATCGAGAACCGGGAGTCCAACCCGGACGTCTCCTGCGTGGCCGCCCCGGTCCGCGACCGTTCCGGGCAGGTCGTCGCCGCGCTCTCCATCTCCGTGCCGATGATCCGCTGGAGCGAGGACCGGCGCGCCGAGCTCGAACAGCTCGCCCTCAAGGGCGCCGGCGAACTCTCCGAGCGCCTCGGCCACCGGGGCACGGCATGACCGGCTCCAGCGGCACGACCCGCTCCAGCACGTACGACGTCGCCGTCCGGGCCGAGGCCACCCTCGGCGAGGGGCCCACCTGGGACACCGCCGGGAACCGCCTGCTGTGGATCGACATCCTCGGCGCCCGGCTGCACACCTACGAACCCGCCACGGGCCGGCGCACCGTCCGCGTCCTCGACCAGCACATCGGCGCCGCCAAGCCCCGCGCGAACGGCGGCCTGGTCCTCAACCTCCGCGACGGGGTGGCCGTGCTCGACCCGGACGGCGCCTTCCGCTGGCTGCACCGCGAGCCCGTCCCCGGCCGCCGCGCCAACGACGCCGCCGTCGCCCCCGACGGCTCCCTCTGGGCCGGCACCATGCGCTACGACGAGACGCCGGGCGGCGGCACCCTGTCCCGGATCACCGCCGACGGCACCCACACCACCGTCCTCGACGACGTGGCCGTCAGCAACGGCACCGGGTGGAGCCCGGACGGACGGCTCATGTACTACGTGGACTCGCCGACAAGGCGGGTCGACGTCTTCGATCACGAGGACGGGCGGATCACCGGTCGCCGTACCCTCGTCGCGATCGAGGACGGCGCCGGTTTCCCCGACGGCCTCACCGTCGACGCCGACGGCTGTGTGTGGGTCGCCCTGTGGGACGGGGCGGCGGTGCGCCGCTACACCCCGCAGGGCGAGCTGGACCGGGTGATCACCCTGCCGGCCCCGCGTGTCACCGCGTGCGCGTTCGGCGGCCCGGACCTCACCGACCTGTACGTCACCACGGCCCGGGTGGGCCTGAACGCGCCGCACCCGGTGGCGGGTTCACTGCTGGTGGTGCCGGGCGCCGGCAAGGGCCTGCCCCAACCGCCGTTCGCGGGCTGACCCAGCGCTACTGCAGACCCGCCTTCTTCAACTCCTCCGCGGTCAGCGGCGGTTCGGTCAACGCCGGTTTCAACGGCCCCCGTATCGCCGCCAGCAGCACGGCCGGCGTCAGCAGCACCTCGGCCCGCCGCTCCAGCGACGTCACGTCGGTGACCCGGCGGGCGATCCGGCCGTTGCCGGTGGCCGTGCGCATGAGACGCGAGACGTACGCGGCCACGAGCCGGTCCCGGGCCGTCGGGCCTGCCTCCGTCGCCCCGGGATAGAACACGTCCTGTCCGGTGGCCAGGTCCCACGCGGCCCCCACCGGCCGGGCCACCGCCTTCTGCACCCGACGGGACAGCCCGGCCGCCCCGAACCCGTGCCGCCGCGTGAGGTCCCGCAGGATCAGCGCGCTCTGGGCGCCGACGGCCAGACCGTGTCCGTAGACCGGGTTGTAGGCGGCCAACGCGTCGCCCAGCACCGTGAAGTTCTCCGGCCAGGCCGCCGCCCGTTCGTAGAAGTACCGCCGGTTGACGGTCGTACGGGTGAAGGCGACCTCGGACAGCGGCTCGGCGCGGGCGAGCAGGTCGCCGATCAGCGGATGTCTGAGCTCCTCGCGGGCGAAGCGTACGAAGTCCTCGCCCGAGGCGTCGGCGGCGGTGGGTTCGCCGCCGCGGGTGCCGTTGAGAGTGACGATCCAGCGGCCGTCCTCGATCGGCAGCAGGAAGCCCGACCGGCCCGGTCCCGGCTCGCGGGTGTCGGGCTGGACACTGACGACGGGGAAGCCGTCGCGGGCCTGCTCGGGGGCGAGGTAGAGGCGGCTCGCGTACGCCAGGCCCGAGTCGACCTCGCGGCGCTCCGGTGCCGGCAGCCCGAGGTCCGCGAGCCAACGGGGCGTTCCGGAGGCCCGCCCGGTCGCGTCCACGACCGTTCCCGCCTCGATGGTCCGTTCCCGGCCGTCGGCCTCCCGCACCCGGACCCCGGTGACGGCCTCCGCGCCGCCCACCAGCCCCAGGACCTCCGCGCCGCCGAGCACCTCGACCCGTTCGTCCGTAAGGACCCGCGCCCGGACCGTGGCGTCCAGCAGGTCCCGGCCGGCCAGGATCACGTGGTGGGACTCGGGCCAGCGCCGGAACCAGCCGTGGGCCGAGTAGACGACCATGTCGGTGGTGACCGGCGCCCGGCGGGCCCCGGCGTCCAGAAGCGCGGCGGTGATGCCCGGCAGCAGCTCCTCCATCGCCCGTACCCCGCCGGACCACAGCATGTGGGCGTGCCGGGCCTGCGGCAGCCCCTTGCGAGGGGCAGGCCCGTCGGGCAGTTCGTCGCGCTCCACCACGACCACCCGGTCGGCGAGGCCGGTCAGCGCGGCCGCCGCGAGCATGCCGGTGTGCGATCCCCCGAGGACGACGGCGACTCTCGCGGGGGAGGGGCTTTCAGTCATGCGTGGACATGCTCTCTGCCGGGACGGTCGCGCGGGCGCGTACCGCCTTGATCTCGTCGGGGCTGCGCAGGGCCTCGGACACGGCCGCGATCTCCTGGAGCAGGTAGGTGGTGTCGGGGTCGCCGTCGCCCTCGGTGTCCGGCGCCTGCTGCCCCGCCTCGACGGCGTCCAGGATCGTCACGGCGGCGGCGAGGGCCTGGGCACGGCCCCGTTCGGCACCGAGGGCGAGCGCGGCGTCGTAGGCGCGCACGCGCAGGTCCTCGTCGATGAACCGGGACAGTTGGAGCAGCGCGTCGCGGATGAAGGTCTCGCGGCGGATCAGCCGCATCTCGGCGGTGGCGCGCAGGGCGAGCGGCTCGCGCCTGCCCGCGACGGTCCGCATCAGCCGGGCCAGGTCCCTGAGGTCGCGGTGGCGACGGCGGACCAGCCAGCGCTCGTGGAGGTACTGGCCGGCGTGCGGGATGATGAAGCCGATCGCGACCAGGGTGGCGGCGACACAGGCGGCGGCCGGGGCGATGTTGGTGTTCAGCCAGTCCAGGTCGTGCCCGGTCCAGCGGGCCACGACGGCGGTGAGCTTGGCCGCGCTGAAGAGCAGGTTCGTCGCGAAGCCGACCCCGAGGAACCGCAGCCCCCAGCGCAGCCAGGCGTCGAGGCCGGTGGTGCGGATCCAGTTCCACACCAGCCCGGACGTGATCAGGCTGGCCACGGTGTGCGCGAGCAGGTAGAGCAGGATCAGCTCGCGCATGAACGGGGTGTCGGCGTAGTAGGTGTCGAGGTCCCGGATCCGCTCCACGGGGACGTCGGCGAGGGCGAACAGCACCCACATCGCCACGACCACGGCCGCGTACACCCAGATCACCCAGCGGGTCGCCCGCCGGATCCGGGCATGGTGCTCGCTGCGGCCGTCGCGCCAGTGCACGACCAGCAGCAGCCAGGACGCGCACAGCGCGGTGAGCAGCGTGTACACCCAGGGTGCGGCGATGTTCGGGACGCCGGTGACCCGGTTCGTCCAGGCGATGGTGCTCGGGGCCGCGAACAGGAACACCGCGCAGGCGAACAGCAGCAGACCGCCCACGGCCCGCAGCAGCGGGTCCCGCCACAGCTTGACGATGCTGGGCAGCTTGATCGCCAGGGCCGCTCCGAGGACCAGGCCCGGCAGCCAGTAGGGGATGCTCAGTCCGGTGAGGGACCCGACCGCCCACGCGGCCGGCTGGGGGTGTGTCACCGTGCTCCGCCTCCGCGGTAGCCGAGGGTTCTCTGGACCGTGTCGGGCCGGGCACCGCTGCCGCGGCCCGCGACGAGCGGCCGGAACGCCGCCGCCAGCCGGTGTCCGAAGTCGTCGGCCTCGGCCTCGTCCGCGACCCGGGAGCCGTTGCGGGCGGCCACCGTCAGCGCTACGGAGTCCCAGCCGGGCCGGTTCGCGAGGGCGTCGGCCGCGGCCGCGTGGTGATGGGCGTGGCCCGCGTGCAGGTGCCACAGCTCGTGGCCCAGGATGACCAGTTGCTGCATCGCCTCGGCGCGTTCCTCGACGATGACGAGGTCGAAGTCCTGGAACTCCACCCAGAGCCCGGTGACGGCGATCTCGTCGGGGAAGCGCTCGAAGCGCAGGTCGACGGGGCGTCCGCCGCGCCGCCCGCTCATCGCCTGGCACAGGGCACGGCACAGCTCGGGCACGTCGGCCGGGGGACGGGGCCTGGCCCGGACCGCGGCGGTGAGGTGGGAGACCAGATCGCGCATGGCCGGGGTCGCCCGGGTACGTCGTAGCGCCGAGGCGATCCGGGCCGCACTTCTGCGCGCGCCCGCGATGTCCATCCCACCCCCTGAGCCTTCCGCCGCCGTAGGACGGGCTGTTCGAGAGTACGCGCGCCCGTGGTGTCACGTCACGCGATCTCATTTTGCTGGACACCCCATTGACTGGAAAACGCTTCCTGCCTACGGTCCGTCCGGGGTGGCGGACAGCGTTCGAAATGTCACCCGCCGACGAACCAGGTATCCCGCACCCCGAAAGGCGCACATGAGCTCCACCGCCCGCTTCACCCTCGACCCCGCTTTCCGGATCGGTGAGGTCGACCCCCGTGTCTTCGGCTCCTTCGTGGAACACCTCGGCCGCTGCGTCTACACCGGCATCTTCGAACCCGGCCACCCCGCCGCGGACGAGGACGGCATCCGCACCGACGTCCTGGACCTCGTCCGCGAACTCGGGGTCACCGCCCTGCGCTACCCCGGCGGCAACTTCGTCTCCGGCTACAAGTGGGAGGACTCGGTCGGCCCCGTCGAGGACCGCCCCCGCCGCCTCGACCTGGCCTGGCGCTCCACCGAGACCAACCGCTTCGGCCTCTCCGAGTTCATCGCCTTCCTGAAGAAGGTCGGCCCCCAGGCCGAGCCGATGATGGCCCTCAACCTCGGCACCCGCGGTGTCGCCGAGGCCCTCGAACTCCAGGAGTACGCCAACCACCCGGCCGGCACCGCCCTGTCCGACCTGCGTGCCGCGCACGGCGACAAGGACCCCTTCGGCATCAGACTCTGGTGCCTGGGCAACGAGATGGACGGGCCCTGGCAGACCGGCCACAAGACGGCGACGGAGTACGGCCGGGTCGCCGCCGAGACGGCCCGCGCGATGCGCCAGATCGACCCGGACGTCGAACTCGTCGCCTGCGGCTCCTCCAGCCAGGGCATGCCCACGTTCGCCGAGTGGGAGGCGACGGTCCTCACCGAGACCTACGACCTCGTCGACTACATCTCCCTGCACGCCTACTACCAGCCCGAGGACGGAGACCTCGACTCCTTCCTGGCCTCCGCCGTCGACATGGAGTCCTTCATCGAGAACGTGGTCGCCACCGCCGACCACATCGGCGCGCGCCTCAAGTCGAAGAAGAAGATCAACCTCTCCTTCGACGAGTGGAACGTCTGGTACATGTCGAAGTGGCACGAGATCGAGAACTCCAGCACCCGGGACTGGGCGGAGGCCCCGCGCCTCCTGGAGGACAACTACAGCGTCCTGGACGCCGTCGTCTTCGGCTCCCTCCTCATCGCCCTGCTGCGCCACGCCGACCGCGTCACCGTCGCCTGTCTCGCCCAGCTGGTCAACGTGATCGCCCCGATCATGACCGAGCCGGGCGGCCCGGCCTGGCGCCAGACGACGTTCTTCCCGTTCGCCCAGGCCTCGAAGTACGGCCGCGGCGAGGTCCTCGACGTCCGGGTCGACTCACCGACCTACGACACGAAGAAGTACGGCGAGGCGGACCTCCTGCACGCCACGGCGGTGCGCGCGGAGGACGGCTCGGTCACCGTCTTCGCCGTCAACCGCAGCCGGACCGACGCCCTACCCCTCGAAGTCGCCCTGAACGGCCTCGACCTGACGCAGGTCGTCGAGCACAGCGTCCTCGCCGACGCCGACCCGGACGCCCGCAACACCCTCGCCGAGCCCGAGCGGGTCGCCCCGCACCCGGCCGAGGGCACCGCGCTGACGGACGGCACCCTCACCGCCGTACTGGAGCCGCTGTCCTGGAACCTGATCCGGCTCGGCTGACCGGGGTCCCCGGGGGCGTCAGCAGGTCTTCCGCAGGAAGCCGGCGGCGCCCTCGGGCACCACGTCCGCGTCCCGGCGCACCACGCTGAGGGTGCCGCTCCAGTGCGCGCAGGCCGTGGCCATGCCCTTCCCGGTGTACTCGACCACCAGGACGTTGCCGTCGAAGGCGTCGGCGAACGCGCCGCACTCGTCGTACTCCGCGCACTCCTCCGCCATGGCGAAGTCCAGGCCCACCGACGCGCGGTCGGCGAGGAGTTCCGTGGTGTTCTTCTGTGCCACGGCCAGGCCCTTGGCGTGGGCGTGCCGCGTCAGCAGCTTCATCAGGGCCTCGGCCTGGCCGGCCTTCAGATACGACGGGAAGCGGGTGAAGGAGTCGTAGTTGTCGGGCTCCACGGCCCGGTAGCCCCGGTCCGCGCAGGAGTCGATCCAGCCGTTCAGCCTGGCGGCGATGCGCTCGCGCTTGTCGGCCGTACGGATGTCCAGGACCGCCTCGTCCCAGTCCTTGTCGTGGACGACCTTCCCGTGGGGGTCACGCAGCAGCAGGTCGGCGTCCCAGTCCCGTTCCGCTCCGGACTCCGCCTGGTAGGCGTTGATGTTGCAGATGTTGTAGAGGCCCTGGGCGGGGGCGTCCTCGTAGCTGCGGCTCACCACGCGCACGTCCGCCGCCGGAGGGTACGCGCCGCCGATCTGGTAGTCCCAGGGCACGTGCCGGGGCGGCAGCGTCACGGCCGTTGTGGACCCGGGTGCGGCGGACACCGGCCCGCTCGCGGACGGGGACGCGCTCCCGCCGGCCGACCCGGCCCGTACGGCCGCGATGCTCAGCCCGGTCAGGGCCAGGGCGGCGACGGCACCGACGAGGACGCGGCGGCGGGGGCCGCGTCGCGAGACCGGGCGGCCGGCCTTCGTGGGGTCGGGCGACACCGGTCCGGGTACGGGCGGCGCCGGTACGGCCGGGCTCGACGGGTCTGCCTCCGTGTCCGGCAACTCCCTGAGCAGCTCGTGCAGTTCATCGAGTTCCGGCCGGGCTCCCGGGTCCTTGTCCAGGCAGCGTTCGGCGATGCTCCGCAGCGGCTCCGCGACCCCGTCCAGGGCGGGCGGCTCGTACATCACCTGATAGCCCGTCAAGTAGGGGCTGCTGCCGTCGAAGGGGCGGCTGCCGGTCGCCGCGTAGACCAGCAGGGACCCCAGCGAGAAGACGTCCGAGGCGCCGGTGACCTCGCGGGGCGCGGCGAACTGCTCCGGGGACATGAGGGGCGGGGTGCCGATCAGCCGCCCGGTCATGGTGAGTGCCTCGTTGTCGACGGCGTACGAGATGCCGAAGTCGATGACCCGGGGCCCGTCCTCGGCCATCAGGACATTGCTCGGCTTCAGGTCCCGGTGGACCATGCCGACCCGGTGGATGTCCCGCAGCGCCTCGACGAGGCCCAGCGCGAGCACCCGCAGCGCGCTGCCGCGCAGCGGGCCGTCCTGGGCCACGATGTCCGCGAGGGTGCGGCCCGGGACGTACAGGGTCGCCATCCACGGCTGCGGGGCGTCCGGGTCCGCGTCCACCACCGGGGCCGTGAACGCCCCGCTGACCCGGCGGGCCGCCGCGACCTCCTGGCGGAAGCGAGTGCGGAACTCCTCGTCCAGCGCGAACGCGGGGTGCACGAGCTTGACCGCGACCCGCCGCCCGGATTCCGAACGGCCCAGGTAGACGACCCCCATGCCGCCGCTGCCGAGCCGGTCGACCAGCGTGTAGCCGCCGATGGACGCCGGATCGCCGGGACTCAGCGGCATCGCGGGTCACCTTCCAGGGACGGGTGCTCGAACTTTCAAGGACAGCAGGCTAGCGGCCGGGGGACGGCACCGGGGCGACCGGTACACCCCCGGCAGACGTCCCCAGCAGTCTCAGCCGTACGTCCCCGGGCCCGGACTCCGTCGTCCCGTCCGAAAGAACCGCCAGGGCAAGGGTGTTGGTGCCCCGGGTGCGCAGGATGCCGTTGGGCAGCACGAAGGTGTGCTGCGGGCCCACGTCGTTGATGTACTGGCCCATGTTCCAGCCGTTGAGGAAGATCTGGACGCGGTAGGCGCGCTTCGGGTCGTCGTCCAGGACGAGGCCGACGGAGGCGTCGATGTCCGCGTCCACGGCGAGCCGGAACGTCGTGCGGTACCAGGTGACCCCCTGGCGCCGGTCGGCGCGCGGCAGTTCGGCGGGCTCCCAGTGCTCCTCGGCGAAGCCCGGCAGATGCCAGCCCTTGCGCTCCCCGTACAGCCCGCCGTTGTTCAGCGGGCCGCGCACCGGGTCCGGTGCGGTCTCGCCCTGGATACGCCAACTCGCCTTCGGGGACCCGCCCTTGAAGGAGAAGTCCGTCAACCCCCGGGCCACCTTGTGGGAGTCGGCCGACCTGCCGTCCATGTCGTGCGCCATGCGCCGGACCAGGACCGACAGCACGCGGGGCGACCTCCCGGTGGGGGGTGGCGTGTCGAAGGTGGCCGTAGCCGTCCAACTACCCTTTCTTACAGTGGACTTGTCCGGCACCGGCATCCGGTGCGTGCCCAGCGGCTGCCCGTCCAGCCATGCCATCAGCAGCCCCTGTGTGCCGGTGCTGTAGGTCAGCGACACCGACTCCAGGTCCGCCGCGTCCGTCAGCCGCGCCCGGTACCAGACGTCCCCGTAGTGGAAGCCGTAGTCGTCGGCGAACAGCACCGGCCGGCCCTTGGGGACCGGGGTGATGCTGTACGAGCCGGTGCGGTCGGCCGGTGTCCAGCCGGAGTCGTCGTAGTCCGGGAGCACCTCGAAGTTCTCGGTACGGCGCCGCCAGCCGCCCAGCGTAGGCAGCCGCACCTCGCCGACGGCGGGGATGGGCAGCCGCCCCGGGACGGCCGGCATCTCGGCCCGCAGACTGCCCATGGGGGTGATCGAGGTGCGCAGCGGGCGACCGTTCCAGGTGATCTGCCCGAGGCCGCGCGGCCCCCACACCTCCAGGCCCGTGCCCTCGACGGTGTCACCGGTCAGATGGGCGCTCACGCCGTCCAGGCGGGCCTCGCGCAGCAGCGAGGGGCCGTACACCAGGACCGTGCCGGTCGGGGTGTCCAGCGGGAACAGCCGCAGCGCGCCGGGGTCGTCGGCGAAGATCAGCAGCAGCGGGGTGTCGCCGCCGGTGCCGCCGCCCTCGATCCGCACCCGGGCGAGGCCCCCGACGCCGATCGGCGTGGTGATCCTGAGGACCCCGAGGTCGTAGTTCCACGCGGGTTCCGCGTCGCCCCGGGTGACCAGCGGCTCCTCCGGGCACTCCAGGAGCACCTGCGCCATCTCGCCGTGCGGGGCCGTGAACACCGCCACGTCCAGCCGCCCGACCTTGAGGCACATCATCGGCTGCGCGGTGGCGAACCTGAGCGTACGGCCGCCCAGTTGAAGGTTGGCGGTGAGCAGCCGGGCGTCATGGGCGGCGACGGTGAACGCGACGTCGATCCCGGCGTCCGGGATGGTCGTGGTGATCGGCGCGTCGGTGTCGTTGCGCACCACGTACACATGGGAGCCGGTGTCCGGGTTGGTCAGGTGGTACACCTTCAGCCGCTCGTCGGCGGCCCGCACCGGGTCCGCCCGGTCCAGCTTGGCGAAGTCCGGCACGGTCCGCAGCAGATGGCCGAGCTGGTGCGCCGGGGCGAGCTTCGGCGTCTGCCTGCGGGCCTCGTCGATCGCCGCCCCGTAGTCGTACGACGTGTAGACCTGCGGCGCGGGCAGCCAGCCCCACGAGGTGCCGCCGAAGGTCATGTAGACGTTGTGCACGGTGATGCCGTTGGCCAGGTTGGTCAGCTGGAAGCGCCGCTCGTAGGCCGCGTCCCGGCTGTACCGGGCCTCGGCGTACCCCTTGCCGTCGAAGGTGGCCCCGCCCCAGGAGTCGAACCAGCCCCCGCCGAACTCCGGGATGAATCCGGGCGTGCGCGGACTGGCCGTCGCCCCGCCCTTGAGCCCGCCCTCCCCGAAGTGCCCCCAGTCCGGCGGCACTTCACCGGGATCGGGGTAGCCGTCGAAGCCGTACAGCCAACCGTGCTCCTCGCCGCCGGTGTTGAAGGAGCCGGGGGCCCAGTAGCCGTTGCGGCCCTTGTCGTTGTGGAACAGCGGTACGTCGATCCCGTCGGCGCGCACCTTCTTGTAGAGGTGGGACATGTAGTCCTGGCCGAGCGGCTCGTCGACGAAGGCGTCGTACTCGTTCTCGATCTGGTAGAGCAGGACGGTGCCCCGGCCCTTGGTGAACAGGTGCCGGGCGGCGATGGCGTTCACCGCGGTCAGCCACTCGTCGACGTACGACAGATAGGCCGGGTCGGAGGTGCGGGCCCGGCCCGCGGTCGCCGTGAGCCAGCCGGGGAAGCCGCCGCCGTCGACCTCGGCGTTGATGTACGGGCCGGGGCGCAGGATCACGTACAGGCCGGTCTCGGTGGCGGTGCGCAGGAACAGGTCGAGGTCGCGGACACCGGTGAAGTCGTACTGGCCGGGGCCGGGGGAGTGGTAGTTCCAGGCCACGTACACGCTCACCGCGTTGAAGCCGTGCGCGCGCATCTTCTGGAGGACGTCCCGCCACAGCGACGGGCTCGGCAGCCGGAAGGGGTGCATCTCGCCCGACCACAGCACCAGGCGCCGGCCGTCGACCAGCAGCGAGTACCCGTCGAAGCCCACCGTGTGCCGGGCCCGGTCGGCGGCGGGCGCGCCCGGCGCGGGCCCGGTGGGCACGCTGTGGGAGGCGTAGGCCCGGGTGGTCTCCCCACCACTGCCGCTCAGCGCGAAGCCGAGCGCCGTGGTGCCGGCGAGGGCGCTGAATGTACGTCTGCTCAGCTCCAAGGGAGCGCCTCCTGGTCGTGCCTGTCCTCGTGTCCGTGCCCGGCCCGTTCACCGGGCTGTGAGTGGTGAGGCCATTGTGGTGTGGCCATTCTCTATGGCCGGACGACGCACAATTGTCGTATGAGGATCTCTGCGCGGGCGGACTACGCGGTACGGGCGGTGCTGGAGCTTGCCGTGCGGCAGGGCACGGAGCCGGTGAAGGCCGAGTCCATCGCCGCTGTCCAGGACATTCCGCACAAGTTCCTGGAGGGGATTCTCGGCGACCTCAGGCGGGGCGGGATCGTCGACAGCAGGCGGGGCGGGGGCGGCGGCTACCGGCTGGCGCGGGACGCCTCGGCCATCACGGTCGCGGATGTCATCCGGACGGTGGACGGCCCGATCGTGTCGGTGCGCGGCGAACGCCCCACCGGTCTGGAGTACACCGGCTCAGCCCAGCCGCTGCTCCCGCTGTGGATCGCGCTGCGCGCCAACGTGCGCAAGATCCTGGAGGGCGTCACCATCGCCGACATCGCGGGCGACGCGCTGCCCGAGCCGGTGCAGCGCCTCGCGGCGGAACCGGCGGCCTGGGAGAACCCGTAGGGCGCAGCAGTCGGTTTGCTCGGTTTGCGTTCAACTCCAGCCACTTACACGTGAGTTCGGCCATCGCGGGAATGGCTGGAGTTCGCTCTGGCATGCCCATGACGTGCTCCCTACGATTCCCTCGCCGCGGTGCTTCACAGAAAACACACAGGTTCTCCACGCTTCAACATTCAGCGCCTTCAGCGCAGAGGAGAGACCCCCCATGGCCAGTGGACTGCTCCTGGGCGGCGCCGTCGCCGCCCTCCTGACCGCGGCGGTACCCGCCCACAACCCGTCCGGCGGGTTCGTCGACCCGCCGCCGGACAAGATCGTCATCAACATCGCCACGGTGAACGGCTCCGGCTGTCCCGCGGGCACGGCGGCCGTCGCGGTCTCCGAGGACAACACCGCGTTCACGGTGACCTACAGCGACTACCTCGCCCAGGTCGGCGGCAACTCCGACCCCACCGCGTTCCGCAAGAACTGCCAGCTCAACCTGATCGTCCACGTCCCGTCGGGCTTCACGTACGCCATCGCCAGCGCGGACTACCGGGGGTTCGCCTCGCTCCAGTCCGGGGCGAACGCCGTCCAGAGGGCCTCGTACTACTTCCAGGGCTCCTCCCAGACGGTCTTCAAGACCCACCCCTTCTCGGGCGCCCTCAACGACAACTGGCAGGCGACCGACACCACCGACTGGGCCCAGCTGGTCTGGGCGCCCTGCGGGGTCCAGCGCAACTTCAACATCAACACGGAGATCCGGGTCAACGCCGGCACCTCCTCGCCGTCCAAGGTCAGCTTCATGACGATGGACTCGACGGACGGCGACATCAGCACGGTCTACCACATGGCGTGGAAGGAGTGCCCCGGCAAGTGACGCTCTGAGGGGACGGTCCGCGGCCCGGAGGGTGACGGGTGGCGGGCCGTCCGTGCGGGTTGCGCCGTCGGACGGGAGGGGCGCGGTACCGTGCCGGGGCGTATGCCGACAAGGAGGGTAAATGGGGCTTACCGTGCGGGTCGAACGGCGCATCGCGGAGGACTTTCCCGGCCGGGAGGGCGAGGTGGTGGGCGATCTCCTCACCGAGCTGGTCAACCACCTGACCGACCGGGGTGACCAGGAGGACAAGGAGCGCATCGCCGCGGCGACCCTGCTGTGCGGCCAGGGCCGGGTGGACCGCCTGCTCGACGCCGTCCAGCTGGCCAAGGAGGACTGGCGGGACGTGCTGGTCGGAGCGGGACTGGCGGACTCGGGATGGAAGGAACGACTGGAGGCGGACTTCGGTCCGGAGAGCTGACGCCCGGGTGAGCCGGCGCGGGCGCCGTCAGGCTCCTGCGCCGGGGTCGCCCGCGAGGTGGGCGAGGAAGTCGGTCCAGGGGGTTCGGGAGGCGGTGAGGTGGGGGCCTTGGGGGTTCTTGGAGTCGCGGATGTGGATGGTGGGAGGGGTTAGGGCGACCTCTACGCAGTCGCCGTCGCCGCCGCTGCTGTAGCTCGACTTGAACCAGGTCAGTTCGGTGCTGCTCATAGGTCCCCTCGCATCCGCTGCAACAGGCTCACCGAGTCCGTGAGAGTGAGAGCCTGTGAACGCATCCTGGCATATCGCTGTTGGAGGACGCTGACCTCTTTCGGTTCGGAGATGAGCAGACCGGCTCGCTGTCCCTCGCAGTAGGCGAACCACTGGGTCTCCGGTGTCTCCAGCAACTGCATGGGACCGTCCAGACCAGCGTGGTTCTCCCGCTTCGTGGGCATGATCTGGATCTCGATGTTCCGCAACTCGGCCATGCCCAGCACATGGTCGATGAGTTCCCGCGTGACCTCGACTCCGCCTGTGTGCCGTCGGAACAGATGCTCCTCCAGGATGAAGCCAAAAGCCGTGTTCGGCCGCTCTCGGAGGAGGCGTTGACGCTCGGCCCTCGCAAGCCACTGAGCCTCGATCTGTTCGTCGTCCTGAGGCGGGAGCTGGTACGTGAACAACGTCCGCGCGTACGTCTCGGTCTGCAACAGTCCTGGAATCAGACGGCATTCGTACGTGTACAGGGTGATCGCCAGCTGCTCCAGCCCCGCCCACCGCCGGAACCAGGCCGCCAGCCCCGGTTGTCGAGCCAGGTTCGGGAACGCCCTGCGCAAGGCGCCCGTGTTCCCCAGCACCTCCTCCGCCCGCTCCACGAGCACCGAGTCGGGCATTCTTCTCCCCAACTCCACGGACGCCACCGTGTGCTTGGAGAACCGCACAAGCTCGCCGAACTCCTCCCGGCTCAACCCCTGATGCTCCCGCAGGGCTTGCAGGACCGCTCCGAACGTCCGCATGCTGTCCGAGGACTCCGGCTCACCGCCACCATCGACCACAGTCGGTCACCTCCCGGACCCATGGTCACGCTCCGTCACGCGTACTGTCCAGCCCGTGACCGCGTACGCTGCCGCAGCGTACGCGGTGCCGAACTGGAGAAGTCGCCCTCGGAGGCCCCAGATTGGGCCTCATGACAGCACGACTTCCGGTGACCGTACGTACGTTCACCCAGCGACTCAGCGCGACCCCGAGAGGCGCGCGCCTCGCCCGTCACCTCGCTCTGGACCAACTCCGCGCGTGGGGGCTGCCGTACGACACCCCGGTCGCCGAGGCGGTCGCGGTGATCGTGGCCGAGCTGGCGGCGAACGCGGTGACCCACGGCCGGGTTCCGGGACGGGACTTCGAGCTACGGCTCTCCCTGGTCACGGGGAGCGTGCGGATCGAGGTCACCGACACCCGGGCCGAACCGCTGCCCGCCGTACGGCCGTCCGATCCCCTGGGCGACGGCGGTCGAGGTCTCGTCCTCGTGGAGGCGCTCGCCGACCGGTGGGAGGTGCTCGACCGGAAGCCGCCGCCGGGCAAGACGGTGCGGGCGGAGGTGGATGTGGTGGGGTGGCTGGGCCTGGTCGGCGTGGGCCGTCGTCCGGCTCAACGGCCGTGCACGTAGGCGGAGCCCGCGATCCGGAGCGCGGTGTGGGCGGCCCGGCACTGCTCCCGGGCGGTCTCCAGGGCCACCTCCACCTCGGGCGAGAACCGGCCGTCGGTCGCCGGGCCCAGGACGATGTCCGGCAGTTGCACGGCCGTCCGCCACGCGGTCTCGGCGGCACCCAGAAGCGCCGGGTCCGAGACGACGAGGAGTCCGACCCGGTCGCGGGCGACCGTGGCCGCGCTGCGCGTGGTCGCGAGGGCGGTCCGGTCCTCCGCTGTCTCGGCGGCACCGGTGCGCCGGGACTCGACGGACAGCCAGTGCACCTCACGGTGACGGACGATCGCCTCCAGCAGTTGCGCGACGGCGTGCGTCACGTCCTGGCGGTGTGCGTGCTCCCGGGCCTGCCGGTCTCCTGACCGTTGGGCGTACCCCGCCAGGGCGACACCGGCGAGGGTGCCGAGGACAGCGACGATCGTGGACCACATCTACGGCTCCAGAGGGGTGCGGCGGGATCCGCGCCAGGGTGGTGTGCGACGGGCAGTATGGCAGGGCGATCAAGGCGGCGAGCTCGTCGATGGCCGGTTCCGTCCCAGCTCCGGGGCTCACCCCGCACCCCCTTACGTGCAAGGTAATCGCCCCCGCCGCACTCCCGTGCCACGCTCGTCCCCGTACCGAGCCGGTCCACGAGGGAGGACACCATGACCGCCTACGCCATAGCCCATCTCCGCGAAGCCACCCCGCACCCCGAGGTCGCCGAGTACATCGAGCGCATCAGCGGGACCTTCGAGCCGTACGGTGGACGCTTTCTCGTGCACGGGACGCAGCACGAGGTGCGGGAGGGGGCCTGGGCCGGGCATGTCGTGGTGATCGGGTTCCCCGGGATCGGTGAGGCGCGGGCCTGGTGGGAGTCCGCCGCGTACCAGGAGATCGCGCCGCTGCGTTCGCGCCACATCCGGGGCGACATCATCCTCGTCGAGGGCGTTCCCGAGGGCTACGACCCGACGGTCACCGCGAAGGCCATGCGGGACGCCCTCTCGTCGTAGTCGTAGAGGACGAGGGGCTGTTGGATACTGGGGCGGCCGGCGTGCGGAAGGGGGAGGTTCGGGTGGCGGACGGACGTGAGGTGGACCAGGGGGAGTTGCTCGGTGTCGCGAAGGACGAGGAACGGGCCCGCAGCCTGCTCCGCGCGCTGCGCACCCTGAGCACCGGGCCCGATCCGAAGCTGCGGGAGATGGCGAACGGCGTGCTGCGCGGCAGCCTCTCCGCCGAACAGGCCTTCACCGCCCCGGAGTACACCGCCGCCCTCTTCTCCGGCGCCGACAAGGTCCGCCGGGCCGGGGAACAGCGCTCCGACGCCGAGGCCCGGGAAGCCGGCGCCCGCTTCGGGGAGTGGCAGCGGGCCCGCGACGCCGAGCAGGAGCGCGAGGAGGAGGGACCGGAGGCGCGGCAGCAGGGCGGGGAGCGGACGGAACGGCCCGGTGCCCCGGGTGGGTTGGGCGGTCCGCACGGTCTGCGCGGCCCCGACCACCTCCGCGACGGCCGTCCCGGCAACCGCTTCGGACCTCGCTGACCCCCCCTGCCCAGCCGCACTTGACACTCCCGCCCCCGTCGACAACCCCGTTCCCTCCCGTCACCGCAGCAAATCCGCGCCCTCGTAGTACAGTTCGGCCGTCGTCAGCGTGACCTGAAATGGTCCTGCCAAGACAAAGGGGGAACGCGCATGGGGGTCGTGCTGCCCGACGAGGCGGCCTGGGTGCTGGATCTCATCGGTGTCGAGTGGCCCAACGTCGACGAGGACGACTACCGCGACATGGCCGACGGCCTGCGGTCGTTCGCCTCGCAGATGCGGGCGGGCAAGGACGCCACGGCGAGTGTCGTCAACGAGTTCCTGGAGGGCAACGAGGGCATCGCGACCGCCGCCTTCCAGCAGCACTGGGGCAAGGTCAGCGACGTACACCTGGAACGTCTCGGCGAGGCCGCCGACCTCGGGGCCATGGCCCTCGACGGGGCCGCCGTCGCCGTGGCCGGGGCCAAGGTGGCCGCCATCGTCCAACTCGGCATCCTCGCCGCCGAGATCATCGCCGCCCAGGCCGCCGCGCCCTTCACCCTCGGCCTCTCCGAGGTCGGCGCGCTCGGCGCCACCCAGGCCACCCGGCTCATCGTGCGGCGGCTGCTGAAGGAGGCGGAACACATGCTGGTGGAGGAGCTGATGTCCGTCGCCATGGGCCCCGTCTACTCCGCGCTCGGCAACATGGCCACCGACCTCGTCCTCCAGCTCGGCGCCAACGCCGTGGGCCTCCAGGACGGTTACAGCCCCGGCAAGACCCTGCGCGCGGGCACCGAGGGCTTCCAGGAAGGGCTCGACGGCACCACGGGGACCTTCAGCCAGAAGGGCGGCGCCGCGTGAGCGACACCGTACGCAGCGACAAGGACCTCCACGACCGGCTCGCCGACCGGATCACCTCGCAGGCCGACGAGCACGAGTCCGGCGCCCGCCCCCATCTGCGCCGCAGCCGGGCCGGGTTGAACCGCACCCGCGGCAAGGGCGCGCTCGCCGCGGCCGTCGAGACCGGCGCGGAGAAGATCCTCAGGGCCATCGAGGAGGCCGAGGACCAGCTCCACAAGCACCTCCAGGACGTGTCCAAGGGCGTGCGCGCGATGGGCGACAACCACGCGCGCAACGACAAGAACATCGAGACGATGCTCCAGAGCATCGTCAAGCGCTCCCGCGACCAGGACGCCGTCCGGGACGGCGGCGGCATCGGCAAGGACCGGCCCGACACCACCAAGGACCCGCACACCGTCACCCTGGAGTGGAAGCCCGGCATGCCCAAGCCGGCCTTCGAGCGCAAGGCGCGGGCCCTTCAGCGGCTCGGCGAGGAGGGCAAGCTCTTCAAGTTCAAGGGCAAGACCGAGGACTACCGGGACAAGAAGATCACCTCGGACTACAAGGGCGCGCTGGAAGCCCTGATCCGCAGGAACCACAAGGACGACCCCGACTTCGCCGAAGAGGCCGCGGTCGCCGCCCGTAAAATGCAGCCCGACCACGTCAACGAGCTCCAGACCGGCGGCCCGGACGCGTGGCGTAACCTGCGGATGCTCGACCGGACGACGAACTTCGACATCGGCACACAGCAGATACGTCCGCAGATCAAGGATCTTCCGGACGGCAATCCGATCAACATCGACATCAAGTGGTGGCCAGATGACTAGCGCGAGCCCGGGACCGTCCCGTCTGACCGAGACGGTGGACGCCCTGCGGACGGCGCTGGCGGAGAGCACGGACCTGCTCGGGTCCACGCTCGGCGGGACGCTCGACGAGGCCGGCGCGGCCGAGGCGGCGGCAGACGGGGTGCCGCGCGCGTACCTGGACTTCTGCCGGGTCCTCGACGGCGTGAGCTGCGGTCCGTCCGTGCAGCTCTTCGGCCTGGAGGAGGCCGAGGAGCACCAGTTCTACTGCGAGCCCGTGGTCGACTCCCCGCTGCCGCTCTCCCCGGAGAAGCTCTACTGTGTCGGGATGATCCAGGAGGCCCCGGTCTACCTCGACCGCGCGGACGGCGGCGTCCTCGGCGCCCCGGAGGCGGGCCCCGACTGGGTGGACGCGGAGCGCCTGGAGCGGCTGGCGCCCGGGATCGAGGCGTTCTTCCTGGAGCGGCTGGCCGATCCGGCCGAGTACCGGCGGCTCGCCCTGGTCGACGACGAGCTGGTGGAGTACGACGACTGGCTGAAGCTGCTGCGACGCGCCGGCCTCAGCGGCTGACGCGGTACGGAAGGGGAGAAGGGGACGCATGGCCACCCATGACGAGATGACGGAGCTGTTCGGCGCGGACCGCGTGGTCACGCTGGACCGTGCCGTCGCCGAGGAGCACGGGCTGTCCGCGGCCGACGCCGAGGTGCTGTGCGAGGTCGGCCTGCCGAAGTTCGTCGACGTGCTGTTCACCCTCGACACCGCCGACGAGGGGCCCGACCCCTTCACGGTGGTGCCGGTCGCCGCGGGCGGCGAGGAGACCCACATCCTCGTCCTGGGCGGCCCCACCGACGACCCCGAGATGCGCTACTGCCTCGACCTGGACCGCGGTTACGTCGTCCTCCTCTCCTTCGACGAGGAGCCGAGCGCCGAGATCGCCAACCGCACCCTCGCCGACCTCGTCGAGTTCCTGTACCGCTTCGCCCTGCGCACCAAGCACCTGGAGGGGGCTGCGCTCCAGGACCGCGCCCCGTACACGGACAAGCTCGTCGAGTACCTCAAGGCCCGCGACCCGTACGCCTTCGCCCAGCCGGACAGCTGGTGGTCGATGGTCTTCGAGCAGGTCGGCTGAGTCCTAGGACACCCCGGTCACGCTGTCCCAGAACTCCCGCAGCGCCGCGTTCACGTCGGCGGGCCGCTGGGTGTGCGGGTAGTACCCGGGCATCCGTACGAGGCGGGCGCCGAGGGACTCCGTGAGCGACTCCGCCACCTCGATGAGGGGCCGCCCCACGTGCTCGCGGTACGCCGCCGGCGCGTCCTCCCAGGTCCCGCAGACGACCAGCACGGGCACGCCGGCGCCCCGGATCGCCTCCAGCGGGATCCCGGCCTCCCAGATCGGCCGCTCCCGCATCGAGGTGGCGACGGCACGCAGCCGGCGCGCAGTGGGCTCGGGCACCGGCAGCCCCACGCTCTCGGTGGACTCCCGCAGGAACCGCTCCGGCGTGACGTCGTCCGCGACCGCCGGAGCGAGTCCTCGCACCCGGTCGAGGAGGGCCGCGACCAGCGGACGGTCCGCGGCCGCGGTGAAGGCCGAGGGCTGGATGAGGGCGAGGGAACGGACCAGGTCGGGGCGGCGCGCGGCGGCGAGGAGCGCGACGACACCCCCGTTGCCGTGTCCGACGAGGTGCGCGCCGGTGCCGAGCAGTTCCACGACGTCCCCGGCGTCCACCTCGAAGTCGCCGCGCGCGGTGTCCGGGCTGTCGCCGTACCCCCGGCGGTCCATCAGGAGCAGTCGCCGGTCGGCCGCGAGGGGCCGCTGCCCGGCGAAGCCGTACTCGGGGTCGTCCCCCCAGGTGAAGATGTTGTGGACGAAGAGCGCCGGGGTGTCCGCCCCGCCACCGCCCCGGTCGTCCCACACCGTCACGTGCACACCGGTCACCCGCGGACGCCGGTCAGCCGACCTGCCCCATTCCGGCAGCGTTCGGCCAGCTCTGCGCGTTGGGCCAGCCGGTGGCGGGCGCGGTCGACAGTTCCTCCGGGCCGGTGGGCGCCGGGGCGGTCATGCCCCGTACCTGGGCGGCGGTGAGGCCGCCACGGGCCGGTACCCCGGGCGGCGTCGGACCGCCGGGCGCGCCGAAGGGCATCGGTGCCGGAGCGGGCGGGGCGGGTGCCGGGATCGGCATGGGAGCGGGGACCGGGGCAGGGGCAGGAACCGGAGTCGGCATCTGGGCCACTGCGGGCATCTGCGCGGGCGTCGGCATCTGGGCGGGCGTCGGCATCGGTGCAGGCGTCGGCATCGGGGCCGGTGCGGGCATCCCCGCCCCCATCGACTGCGCCCCCATCGACGATGCCCCCATCGACGGCGCTCCCATCGACGGCGCCGCGGCCACCGCGACCGGCGCCGGCTGTGCGACCGGCATCGGCATGCCGACCCCGACCGAGCCGCCGCCGACGGCCATCGCCGCCAGACCCTGCATTCCGGCCCCGTTGGTCTGCCCGACCAGCCGGTCCACTGCCGCCGTACCCGAGCTGTAGCTGGTCCCTTGAGCGAGCTCGGGCACGGCGGCTCCCCTCCTGGTCCCGTAGAGCACCTGTTCCAGGCCGGACACCAGGCGACGCACGTCCACCTGGGGGCGCACCACGAGCCGCAGGAAGCGGCTGGAAGAACCGATCTTGTTGCCGCACTCGCGGACGAGGATGCGGTGCTCGGAGAGCATCCGGTCCCGGACCACGGTCCCCTCGGCGCCGACCGGCAGGCGTACGAAGAGGAAGTTGCCCTGCGAGGGGTAGACGGTCAGGCCGGGCAGCTGGGCGAGCTGGCTCGCCATGTCGAGACGGTCCCGGCGGACCTGGTGCAGGCTCTGCGCGTACTCGGCGCCGTGCTCCTTGAGCATGAACACCACGTACTCGGCGAAGGCGTTGAGGTTCCACTTGGGCAGCATCGAGCGGACCCGGCCCGCGAGGGAGGGGTTGGCGACCATGTAGCCGAAGCGGATGCCGTGCAGGCCGAAGTTCTTGCCGAGGCTGCGCAGCACGATGACGTTCGGCCGGACCATCGCCTCCTGGACGACACTCGGCTCCTGCTCGGCGTCCGCGAACTCCAGGAACGACTCGTCGATGACGATGAGGTCCAGGTCGGCCATCGCGTCCATGAACTGCACGAGCGCGTGCTTGTGGAGGAAGCCGCCGTCGGGGTTGTTCGGATTGCAGATGACCGCGACCCGTGTCCCCCGGGTGCGTATGAAATCGGCGTACTGCGCGAGGTCCAGGGCGAATCCGCTGGACTCCTGGAGCGGGAACATGTCGACCCGCTTGCCGGTCTCCATCGGCTGGTCGGTCCAGCGGCCGAAGGTGGGGACCGGAACGGCGAGCGACTCACGGACCAGCAGATGGTCGATCCAGGTGATCAGTTCGGTCGAGCCGTTGCCCATCGCCACGGCCTGCGGGGGCAGTTGGAGCAGGTTGCACAGCTCGGCGGTGATCGTGTCGGCGCTGCTGGGGTAGTAGGTGATGATCTCCTTCAGCCGCGCGGCCATGGTGTCCATCATCGCCGGAGTGGGAAAGTAGGGGTTGCAGGGTATGCAGAAGTCCACCGGCCCTACCCCGTCGCCGCCCTCGCGCGTCAGCGCCGCCATCGACGGGCTGTGCGCGGCAGTGCTGCGGAACAACGAGGTGACGTTGTCGGCCATGGAACCTCCGTATGGGGCGGGTCCGGCGGGGACGTCCGGGCCCGTCGTCATTGGGTGGCCCGCGCGGGGGAGCACGGGCCGCCCCTACATACGGATGCCTGCGTGGCGCTGTTCAACGGGTGTGAAAGAAGTGTGAGTTAGGGAACCCCGGGCCCGATTACCTCATCAGGGCAGGTCAGGAACCGAATGTGTGGATCGTCGTGGTCCGGTACGTCTGGCCCGGCCGCAGCACCGTGGACGGGAACGACGGGTGGTTCGGCGCGTCCGGGAAGTGCTGTGTCTCCAGGCACAGGGCGTCGCCCTGACGGTAGGTGCGGCCGGCGGGGCCGACCAGGGTGCCGTCGAGGAAGTTGCCCGAGTAGAACTGGAGCCCGGGCTCGGTGGTGGCGATCCTCAGGGTGCGGCCGGACGCCGGGTCGCGCAAGGTCGCGACGGGCTCGGGTTCGGCCGTGATCCCCTTGTCCAGCACCCAGTTGTGGTCGTAGCCCTTGGCGGCGAGCAACTGGGGGTGTCCGGTGCGCAGGTCCCGGCCGATCGGCTTGTTCTCGCGGAAGTCGAAGGGGGTGCCGTCGACCGGCGCCAGTTCACCGGTCGGGATCAGGCCCGGGTCGGTGGGCGTGAAGCGCGAGGCGGCGATCGTGAGCTCGTGGTCCTCGATCGTGCCGCTGCCCTCGCCCGCGAGGTTCCAGTAGACGTGGCTGGTGAGGTTGACGACGGTGGCCCTGTCGGTGGTGGCCTCGTAGTCGATGCGCCAGTCGCCCTGCTCGGTGAGGGTGTAGGTCACCGTCACGTCCAGGGTGCCCGGGTAGCCCATCTCCCCATCTGGGCTGGTGCGGTGGAGCGACAGACCGACATCGGAACCCCGGGTGAACGCCTCGACGTCCCAGAGGGTCCTGTCGAAGCCCTCGCGGCCGCCGTGGAGGCTGTTGTCGCCGTCGTTGACGGACAGCTCGTACGCCGTTCCGTCCAGGGTGAACCAGCCCTTGTCGATACGGTTGCCGAACCGGCCGATCAGCGCGCCGAAGTACGGACTGGAGGCGACGTACTCCTCGATCGTGGCGAAGCCGAGGCAGACGTTGGCGTGCTGCCCGTTCCGGTCGGGGATCTCCAGGGACCGGACGATGCCGCCGTGGTCGAGGACCTCCAGCCGGGTCCCGCCGTTCTCCAGGGACCAGCTGGAGACCTCGGTGCCGTCTGCCAGTGTGCCGAAGAGCGTCTTCACCGTTCTCACCTTCCGGAAGGGGCCCCGCCGTAAGGCGGGGCCCCTTCACCCACTCAGGAACCGGACTTGCGCTTGTTCCAGACGTCGAAGCCGACGGCGGCCAGCAGGGCGAGGCCCTTGATGACCTGCTGCCAGTCGGTGCCGACGCTCAGGAGGTTCATGCCGTTGTTCAGCACACCGAGGACGAGACCACCGATGATCGCGCCGAGGACGGTGCCCACACCGCCGCTCATGGACGCGCCACCGATGAACGACGAGGCGATGGCCTCGAGTTCGAAGTTCAGGCCCGCCTTCGGGGAGGCCGCGTTCAGACGGGCGGCGACCACCAGACCCGCCAGGGCCGCGAGCACGCCCATGTTCAGGAAGACGAGGAAGGTGACCTTCTTGTCCTTGACGCCGGACAGCTTCGCGGCCGGCAGGTTGCCGCCGATCGCGTAGATGTGCCGGCCGAAGACCGCGTTGCGCATGACATAGCCGTAACCGACCACCAGCGCGCCCAGGACGATCAGGATGATCGGCGCGCCCTGGTAGCTGGCGAGCAGCATCGTGACCGCGAGGATCGCCGCGGCGATCGCGACGAGCTTGAGCAGAAAGGCGTTCCTGGGCAGCACGTCCAGCGCGAACTCCTGCTGGCGCTTGCGGTCGCGGACCTCCTGGTAGATCACGAAGGCCAGCAGCGCGAAGCCGAGCAGCAGGGTGAGGTTGTGGTAGTTGGTGTTCGGTCCGACCTCGGGCAGGAAGCCGTTGCCGAGCTTCTGGAGTCCGTCCGGGAAGGGGCCGAGGGTCTGGCCCTCCAGCAGGATCTCCGTCAGACCGCGGAAGAGCAGCATGCCTGCCAGGGTGACGATGAACGACGGTATGCCGAGATACGCGATCAGATAGCCCTGCACCGAGCCCGCGACCGCGCCGACCACCAGGGTCAGCACCAGCGCGAGCGGCCAGGGCACGTCGTGCTGCACGGTCAGCACGGCCGCGAAGGCGCCCACGAACGCGGTCAGTGAACCGACCGACAGGTCGATGTGTCCCGCGATGATCACCAGCATCATGCCGATCGCGAGGATCAGGATGTAGCTGTTCTGGAGCACCAGGTTGGAGACGTTGCGCGGCAGCAGCAGGTCGCCGTCGGTCCACACCGCGAACAGGGCGACGATCAGGCCGAGCGCGATCAGCATGCCGTACTGCCGCATGTTGCGGCGCAGCCCGCCGACCATCAGCTGGAGCAGGCCCCCGTCGGAGGACGACCCCCCGCCCTTGCCGGGCGGCACCGCGGCCGGAACCTTCGTCACATCGGTGCTCATCGCGTTACCTCTTTGTCCTTCGTCATCTGGCGCATCAGCACTTCCTGCGTGGCCTCGGCGCGCGGGACCTCACCCGTGAGCCGTCCGGCGGCCATGGTGTAGATGCGGTCGCACATGCCGAGCAGCTCCGGCAGCTCGGAGGAGATGAAGACGACCGCCTTGCCCTCGGCGGCCAGCTGGTCGATGACCGTGTAGATCTCGTACTTGGCGCCCACGTCGATGCCGCGGGTGGGCTCGTCCAGGATCAGTACCTCGGGACCCGCGAAGATCCACTTGCTGAGGACGACCTTCTGCTGGTTGCCGCCGGACAGCCTGCCGACCGTCTCGAAGACCGTCGGCGCCTTGATGTTCATGGACTTGCGGAACCGCTCGGAGACCTTGCGTTCCTCGTGCTCGTCGACGATTCCGCGCTTGGCCACCTTGTGCAGGGCGGTCAGCGAGATGTTGCGGTTGATGTCGTCGATGAGGTTGAGGCCGTAGTGCTTGCGGTCCTCGGTGACATAGGCGATGCCGTGCCCGACCGCCTCGGAGACGGTCTTGGTGCGGATCTCCTTGCCGTCCTTGAAGACCTGGCCGCCCGCGTGCCGGCCGTAGGCGCGCCCGAACACGCTCATCGCGAGCTCGGTGCGCCCCGCGCCCATCAGGCCCGCGATGCCGACGATCTCGCCGCGGCGCACATGGATCGACACGTCGTCGACCACCTTGCGCTGCTGGTCGATCGGGTGGTGCACGGTCCAGTTGCGGATCTCGAGCGCCGGGGCCGCGTCCACCTCGCCCTCGTACGGCGTGCGGTCGGGGAAGCGGTGGTCGAGGTCGCGGCCCACCATGCCCGAGATGATCCGGTCCTCGGTGGTCTCCGGGGCCTTCACGTCCAGGGTCTCGATGGACTTCCCGTCGCGGATGATCGTCACCGAGTCGGCGACCCGGCGGATCTCGTTGAGCTTGTGGGAGATGATGATCGAGGTGATGCCCTGCTTCTTCAACTCCAGGATGAGATCCAGGAGTTTGCCGCTGTCCTCGTCGTTCAGAGCCGCGGTCGGCTCGTCCAGGATGAGCAGCTTCACCTTCTTCGAGAGCGCCTTGGCGATCTCCACCAGCTGCTGCTTGCCCACGCCGATGTCGGCGATCCGGGTCTCCGGGTGGTCGCTCAGACCCACCCGGCGCAGCAGCTCGGTGGCGTGCTTCAGGGTCTCGTTCCAGTTGATGAACCCGCCCGAGGCGTGTTCGTTGCCGAGGAAGATGTTCTCCGCGATCGACAGGAACGGCACCAGGGCCAGTTCCTGGTGGATGATAACGATGCCGTGCTGCTCGCTCGCCCGGATGTCCTTGAACGAGACGACCTCTCCCTCGAAGAGGATGTCGCCTTCGTACGTGCCGTGCGGATGGACGCCGGAGAGCACCTTCATCAAGGTGGACTTCCCGGCGCCGTTCTCACCGCAGATGGCATGGACCTCGCCCTGACGGACAGTCAGAGTGACGTCCGACAGCGCTTTGACGCCGGGAAAGGTCTTGACGATCGAGCGCATTTCCAGGACGGGTCCCGCCATGGTCGTGCCTTTCAATCAGGGGGATGGGCCGACAGGGAGGTGGCTCGACTAGTTGAGCTCGCTCGCCTTGTAGTAGCCCGTGTCGACCAGTTCCTTGGTGTAGTTGCTCTTGTCGACGCTCACCGGCTGGAGCAGGTAGGCCGGGACGACCTTGGTGCCGTTGTCGTAGGTCTTGGTGTCGTTGACCTCGGGCTTCTTGCCGTTGAGGACGTCGTCCACCATCGTCGAGGCGACCTCGGCGAGCTTGCGGGTGTCCTTGTACACGGTCTGCGTCTGCTGGCCCGCGATGATCGACTTCACCGAGGCGAGCTCGGCGTCCTGGCCGGTGATGACGGGGATCGGCTTGTTGCCCTTGCCGTAGCCGTCCGACTTCAGGGCGGCGAGGATGCCGATGGAGATGCCGTCGTACGGCGACAGGACCGCGTCGACCTTGCCGCTGGTGTAGGTCGAGGTGAGGATGTCCTCCATGCGCTTCTGGGCGGTGGCGCCGTCCCAGCGCAGGGTGGTGACCTGGGTGAGCTTGGTCTGGCCGGACTTGACCACGAGCTTCTTGCTGTCGATGTACGGCTGGAGCACGCTCATCGCGCCACCGAAGAAGTACTTGGTGTTGTTGTCGTCGTTGGAGCCGGCGAACAGCTCGATGTTGAAGGGGCCCTTGCCGCTCTTCAGGCCGAGCTTGTCGACGATGTAGTTGGCCTGGAGCTCACCGACCTTGGTGTTGTCGAACGACGCGTAGTAGTCGACGTTCGGCGTGCCGAGGATCAGACGGTCGTAGGCGATGACCGGGATCTTGGCGTCCTTGGCCTGCTGGAGCACGTTGTTGAGCGACTTGTTGTCGATGGCCGCGACGATCAGGCCCTTGACGCCCTGCGTGATCAGGTTCTCGATCTGTGAGACCTGCTGGTCGGGGTCGTCCTCGCCGTAGACCAGCTTGGTCTTGTAGCCCTTGGCCTCGAGGTTCTTGACGACGTTGTTGCCGTCGGCGATCCAGCGCTCGGAGGACTTGGTCGGCATCGCGATGCCGATGGTGCCGCCCTTGGCGCTTCCGGACGACTCCTTGCTGCCGCCCTCGCTGTTCTGGCCGCAGGCGGAGAGGGTCAGGGCGAGAGAGGCGGCGCCGGCTATGGCGGTGAGTGCGGCACGACGAGTACGCATGATCATCTTCCTTGATGTCGGGACGGGTTCGGTCTGGTGATTCGGGGTTCCGGCAGGAGGTGCGGGTTCCGACCGAGGGAGAGGCGTGTGGGATTGTGTGGGGCTACGTCTAGTTCTGAGAAGGGACTTGGTAAGAAACGTTATGAGGGTGTGTCAAACCGCTTGAGGGAGCCCGGCAGTCGGGAGCCGAGCGGCGCCATGTCGCCGTCCGCTCCGTGCCGGGCGAGCAGATCCAGGGCGAGCCGCCCCCGGCGGACCCGTTCCCGGGCCGTACTGAGGGCGAGATCGCGCAGATGGTGGCCGTACGGGTAGATCCCCGGGGCCTTGGACAGGCCGAACTTGAGGTACAGCGGTGCGCCGCGCCGGATCAGTTCGGCGACCTCGTACATCCGCACATAACCGCCGAGGTCGTCGGGAGCCTCGATGTACATGTCCATCGGAGCGGCAGACACCCGCCGGATCTCGGTGAGGTGATCGAGCGTCAGATCGCTGGGCACATTGATGGAGTCGGCGCCCAGGTTCTCGTAGACCGCGAACGCGGCCGGATTGACCGGCCCGACGAGCGCGCTCAGCTTCAGGGTGGTGTCGGCCGGGACGAGGCCGGCGGTGCGCGCCCGGTGCAGCGTCCACAGCACGCCCTCGTCGGCCACCAGAAGGCACTTGACTCCCAACTCCGTTGCCCGGACGGCGTCTTCGACACAGCCGGCCACGGCGTCATGACCGCGCGCCCGCATGCCCCCGCCGCGCGAGTCGCTGCGCACCGAACCGCCGATGTCCCAGGTGCCGCGCGGACCGGTGAACAGGCAGAGCTCGATGTCGCGTTCGCCCGTCCCCTCGACCATCTCGGTGATCTCGGCGTCCGTCAGCATCCACACACCGCTGCCCTGACTGATCCGGTGGATGGGCACGTCGAGCCGCGAGGCCTCCTTGAGGACCACGGCCAGTGCCTCCGGGCCCTCGCACGAGGGGATCTCGGTGCGCCAGCGGCCGCCGCCGGGGAACGAGTGCGGCGAGGCGTCCGCGGGATCCGGGGCGGGCGCGCCGAGGCCGAGCGCGGTGAGCGCCGGCTCACCGGGTCTGCGGGCCTCCGGGGCGGAAGCGTCGGTCGTCACGTGCTGCCCTTCGTGTTCGATATCTCGGACAAGGTTCGCGGCTCGGATCATGCGGGGCTTGGGGTACGTCGGTACGGGGTGGTCAGGTCACCCCGTACCGACGTACGTCTAGGGGCGGAGCAGCACCTTTCCGACCATCGGATCACCGGTTCCGACCAGTTCGATCGCCTCCGGGAAGGCGTGCAGCGGCAGTTCGTGCGTGATCAGTGGCAGGGGGTCGAACACGCCGGCGCCGAAGAGCCGCACCGCGTGCGCCCAGGCGGACGGCGGGGCCCCGAAGACGGCGTGCACCTCCAGCTGCCGTACGACCAGGTCCGTCGGGTCGAGACCCAGCGCGCCCGGCGCCGGGATGCCCGTCAGGACCAGGCGCCCGCCGCGCCGCAGCAGGGAGGTCGCCATGCGCGCGGCGGAGGCGGACCCGGCGGTCTCGACGACCATGTCGAAGTCGCCGGGGAGTTCCTGGTTCCGGGTGCGGAAGTCGTCGGCGCCGAAGGTCTTCGAGAGCTCTGCCCGGTCCGGCCGGGTGCCCACCATGAGCAGTTCGGCGGGCGAGCTCGCCTTCAGGAACTGAACGGCGAACATCCCGAGCGTTCCGGCCCCCACCACGGCCACCCGCTCGCCGGGCACCGGCTTCATCTTGAGCAGGGCGGCCGCGACACAGGCGGCCGGCTCCAGGAGCGCCGCGGCGGTGAGGTCGGCGTTGTCGGCCAGGACATGGAGCAGACGCGCGGGCAGCGTGAGGGTGGGGGCCATCGCACCCGGCTGGGTGAACCCGGTCTCCTCGTACCCCGCGGTGCACAACGTTGTCTCGCCCGCGTGACAGCGCGCGCACACCTGGCAGTTGCGGAAGCCCTCCCCGACGACCTTGCGGCCGACAAGAGTCGACGGCACACCCGCACCGACCGCCTCGACGGTCCCGGACCACTCATGGCCGGGGATCAGGGGGTAACGGACGTACCCCTCGGGCCGGTTGCCCTGGTACACCTCGCGGTCGCTGCCGCAGATCCCCACGGCGTGGACGCGCACCAGCGCCTCACCGGCCGCGGGCTCACGGGGCGTGTGCTCCTCGAGCCGGTGCTCGCCGGGCGCCTCGACGACGACCTGACAGCTCACTGGGTGCCCTTCGGCTTGCGCTGCTCCCAGCCCTCGGCCCACAGGTCGAAACGCGCCTGCTGCTGCGGGAACTCGGCGGCCGCGTCCACGTCCAGCTCGACACCGAGACCGGGGGCGTCGGAGAGGTGGAAGTAGCCGTCCACGACCTGCGGGGCGCCCTTGACGACCTTCTTGATCTCCGCGTCGGCGAAGTCGTTGAAGTGCTCCAGGATCTTGAAGTTCGGGGTGGTGAAGCCGACTTGGAGGGAGGCGGCGGTCAGCACCGAGCCGCCGACGTTGTGCGGGGCGATCAGCATGTAGTGGGTCTCGGCGGTGGCGGCCAGCTTCCTGGTCTCCCAGATGCCGCCGAGGTGGCCGACGTCGGGCTGGATGATGTCCACGGCCTGGCTCTCGAAGAGCTCGCGGAACTCGATGCGGTCGTGGATCCGCTCGCCGGTGGCCACCGGGATGTCGACCTTGGCGGCGACCTTCTCCAGCGCCTTCAGGTTCTCCGGCGGAACGGGTTCCTCCAGCCACGCCGGCTTGAAGGGGGCGAGGTCCTTGGCCAGCCGGACCGCCGTGGCGGGCGAGAAGCGGCCGTGCATCTCCAGCATCAGCTCGGCGTCCGGGCCGATGGCGTCCCGTACGGCCTCGATCAGCGAGACGGCGTACAGGCTCTGCTCGTGGTCCAGCTCGAAGTGGCCGGTGCCGAAGGGGTCGATCTTGAGCGCCTTGTACCCGCGCTCCATCACACCGAGGGCGGCCTTGTGGTACGCCTCGGGCGTGCGCTCCGTCGTGTACCAGCCGTTGGCGTACGCCTTGACCTTGTCGGTGACCTTGCCGCCCAGCAGCTGCCAGACCGGCACGCCGAGGGCTTTGCCCTTGATGTCCCAGCAGGCCATCTCGATCACGGCGATTCCGGACATCACGATCTCGCCCGCGCGGCCGAAGTCGCCGTATTTCATCCTCTTGACGAGGTCCTCGACAGCGAACGGGTCGGAACCGAGAATGTGATTGCGCTCGGCCTCCCTCAGGTAGCCGATCAGCGCGTCGGTGCGGCCCAGCATCCGGGTCTCACCGACGCCGGTGACGCCTTCGTCCGTGTGCACCTGGACGTACGTAAGGTTGCGCCATGGCGTTCCGACCACATGCGTACTGAGTCCCGTGATACGCACGTCAGTCACTCCCTAAGACTCTCTGCCCGTTCGATATTTCGGATCATGTTCGAAATGCTGGCTCGACGGTAAGGACGGTGTAGGGGGAGTGTCAATGCTCCGGCCGGTCGAACGTCCCACATGACCGATGCTACGGCCGCGTGAAACCTGCCCGTCCCGCGGCTGTCACGCCAGGGTCACGTTACGCAACCGTGACGATTTCCGGCCGCAGCCCCCTTGACCGCCATGAATTGTTAGCGCTCACAATAACCTCCGCATTCATCGAGCGATGGCCGAGGGGGGCTGAGCGTCGTGTCGGCAGTGATCCAACTGGCTTCACCAGCAGTTCACTTGGAAATGTCCGGAATCTCGACGTGACCTCGACGGCGCCGCGCCAACGTCCGTCCACACCACAGGCCTTGACGGCCGACGATCGCCAGGGAGGTGCGACCGTGTCCCACTTGCAGCTTCGGCCGCCCACCATGGCGGACGTGGCCCGCGTGGCGGGGGTGTCCCACCAGACCGTCTCCCGCGTCCTCGGGGACCACCCCAACGTGCGCAAGGAGACCCGCGCCAAGGTCCTGCGGGCGATCGAGGAGATGGGCTACCGCCGCAACTCCTCCGCACGTGCCCTGGTGACCCGGCGCACCCGGACGCTGGGCGTGGTCGCGTCCAACACCACCCTCTACGGCCCGGCCAGCACGCTGTTCGCGCTCGAGGAGGCGGCGCGGGCCGAGGGGTACACCGTCTCGACGGTCAATCTGCGCAAGCTGGTCGTGGACACGCTCTCCGAAGCCCTGGACCACCTCAGCGAGGGCGGAGTGGAAGGTGTGATCGTCCTCGCCCCGCAGCGGTCCGCCGCCGAGGCCCTGGCCGAACTCCGGCACCCCTTCCCGGTGGTGGCCGTCGGTACCGGGTACGGCGCGCAGATCCCCAGCGTCAACGTGGACCAGCACCTGGGCGCCCGGCTGGCCACCAGCCATCTGCTGGCTGCCGGCCACGCCACGGTCTGGCATCTCGCCGGGCCCGAGGACTGGCAGGAGGCGGTCGACCGGACCGTCGGCTGGCGGGCCACCCTCGAAGCGGCGGGCATCGAGCCGCCGGCCCCCCTCCAGGGGGACTGGAGTCCGCTGTCGGGCTACCGGGCGGGCCAGGAACTGGCCGGCTGGGTGGGCCGTGGACTGACCGCCGTCTTCGTCGCCAACGACCAGATGGCACTGGGGGTGTTGCGGGCCCTGCGGGAAGCGGGGGTGCGCACTCCCCAGGACGTCGCGGTGGTCGGCTTCGACGACATCCCGGAATCGGAGTTCTTCGCCCCGCCGCTCACCACCGTCCGACAGGATTTCGCGGTGGTCGGCAAGCGGAGCATCTCCCTGCTGCTGGACCTGATCGAGGGCCGGTCTCCCTCAGGCGCCCAGGGGGTCCTGATCGAACCCCAACTCGTCGTCCGTGCCAGTACGTTCCCGCACTCGCCCCAGCCGGGAGACCCCGGCTGACACGGCACCAGCCGATCCCATTCGCACATCAGTGTGATCGGTATTTCGAATGATGATCGACGGGGTGGACATGAGCGCGCGTCCGCCCCTCGCACCAGGGTCCGTCGAGGATCAACGGCCCGACCCCGGGCCGGCTCGTCAAAGGAGAAGAAACATGCTGAACAGAAGAAACTTCCTCACCGCCGCGATCGGCGTGGCGGCCACCGGCGCCCTGGCGGCCTGCGCCAAGGAGGACAAGAGCTCCACCGGCACCTCGTCCGGCGGCAGCAAGGCGATCACCCTCGGCTTCTCCCAGGTCGGCTCCGAGAGCGGCTGGCGCAGCGCCAACACCACCTCGGTGAAGGAGGCCGCCAAGGAGGCCGGGTACAACCTCAAGTTCTCCGACGCCCAGCAGAAGCAGGAGAACCAGATCTCCGCCATCCGCAGCTACATCGCGCAGAAGGTGGACGTCATCGCCTTCTCCCCGGTGGTCGTCACCGGCTGGGACGCGGTGCTCAAGGAGGCCAAGGCGGCGAAGATCCCGGTGGTCCTCACCGACCGCTCCGTGGAGACCTCCGACGACTCCCTGTACGTCACCCTGGTCGGCTCCGACTTCACCGACGAGGGCCGCCGCGCCGGCAAGATCCTGGAGAAGGTGCTGGCCAAGGCCGGCGTCAAGGGCCCGGTGAAGATCGCCCAGCTGGAGGGCACCACCGGCGCCGCCCCGGCGATCGAGCGCGCCAAGGGCTTCAAGGAGGTCATGGACGCCGAGCACAAGGACGACTGGAAGATCGTCGTCAGCCAGACCGGCGACTTCACGCGTGCGGGCGGCAAGCAGGTCATGGCGGCCTTCCTGCAGTCCAACCCGGACATCAACGTCCTCTTCGCGCACAACGACGACATGGCCATCGGCGCCATCCAGTCCATCGAGGCGGCCGGCAAGAAGCCCGGCAAGGACATCCTGATCGTCTCGATCGACGGTGTGAAGGACGGCTTCATCGCGATGTCCGAGGGCAAGATCAACGCCATCGTCGAGTGCAACCCGCTGCTCGGCCCCCAGCTGATGGAGGTCGTGAAGACGGTCCACGACGGCGGCTCGGTCGAGCGCTGGATCAAGACCAAGGAGGGCGACTTCATGCAGGACCAGGCCAAGGCCGCGCTCCCGACCCGTAAGTACTGACCTACCGCACCCACCGGCGGGGAGCCAGGGGCCGGCCGAGAACACGCTCGGTCCGGCGGGCTCCCTGCGGGCCCGGCCCCCAGTGGGCCTGAGCCGATTCCACGAGGAGCGCTGCCATGGCAGAGCCGCAGCCCGTCCTGGAGATGACGGGCATAGTCAAAGAGTTTCCGGGGGTAAGGGCTCTGTCGGGTGTCGACTTCCGGCTCTTCCCCGGCGAGATCCACGCCCTGATGGGCGAGAACGGGGCCGGGAAGTCCACTCTGATCAAGGTGCTGACCGGGGTGTACACCCTGGACGGCGGCACCATCACCCTGGACGGGAAATCCGTGCGGATCGGCAGCCCGCTGCAGGCGCAGCAGGCCGGCATCAGCACGGTCTACCAGGAGGTCAACCTCTGCCCCAACCTGTCGGTCGCGGAGAACATCTTCATCGGACGTGAACCCACCCGCGCGGGCCGCATCCAGTGGAAGCGCATGCGCAGCGAGGCGGCGAAGCTCGTCGACCGCCTCGGACTGGACATCGACGTCACCGCGCCCCTGTCGGCCTACCCGCTGGCCGTGCAGCAACTGGTCGCGATCGTACGGTCGGTGGGCACCGGCGACAGCGACGGAGAGGGCTCCGGCACCAAGGTGCTGGTCCTGGACGAGCCGACGTCCAGCCTCGACCGCGACGAGGTCCTCGAACTGTTCCGTCTGATGCGGCAGTTGAGGGACGAGGGCGTCGCGATCCTGTTCGTGTCGCACTTCCTGGACCAGATCTACGAGGTCTGCGACCGGATGACCGTCCTGCGCAACGGCGCCCTGGTCGGCGAGCACATGGTCCGCGACCTCGACCAGGTCGGGCTGATCGAGCTGATGATCGGCAAGGCCCTCGACCAGCTGGAGGAGCTCCACGACCAGCAACTGCACGCGGACGTCGGTGAGCCGCTGCTGAAGGCGGAGGGCCTCGGAAGGACCGGCGGTGTCGCCCCCTTTGACCTGGAGATCAAGAAGGGCGAGGTGGTCGGGCTCGCCGGCCTGCTGGGCTCCGGCCGAACCGAACTGGCCCGGCTGCTCTTCGGCGCCGACCAGCCGGACAGCGGCAAGCTGACCGTCGGCGGAGAAGCGGTCTCGATGAGCGCCCCGAACGATGCCATCGGCGCCGGAATCGCGTTCTGCTCGGAGAACCGCAAGACCGAGGGCCTGGTCCCCGATCTCACCGTGCGGGAGAACATCATCCTCGCGCTCCAGGCGGCCCGCGGCTGGACCCGGCCCATCCCGGCCTCGCAGCGCGACGAACTCGTCGCCAAGTACATCAAGGCCCTCGACATCCGCCCCGCCAACCCCGAAGCCCGCGTGGGGCAGTTGAGCGGCGGAAACCAGCAGAAGGTGCTGCTCGCCCGCTGGCTGATCACCCAGCCGAAACTGCTGATCCTGGACGAGCCGACCCGCGGCATCGACATCGGCGCCAAGACGGAGATCCAGAAGCTGGTGGTCTCCCTCTCCGAGGACGGCATGTCCGTGCTGTACATCGCGGCCGAACTGGAGGAAGTGCTCCGGCTCAGCCACACCATCGGAGTGCTGCGCGACCGCAAGCTGGTGGCGCAGCTCACCAACGGGCCCGAGATCACCACCAGCAAGATCCTCGAGACCATCGCGAGCGGAGAACACCAGTGACCACCCCCTCCCGCTGGCGAGCACTGACGCGCCATCACCTCTTCTGGCCGGTAGCGGTCCTGGTCGCCCTGCTGCTCGTCAACGTCCCCTTCACGCCCGACTTCTTCGCGATCCACATGACGAACGGCCACCTCTACGGCAGCCTCGTCTCGATCGTGCTGTTCGGTTCGCCCCTCATCCTGGTGGCGGTCGGCATGACCCTGGTCATCGCCACCGGCGGCATCGACCTGTCGGTCGGCGCCGTGGTCGCCATCACCGGGGCCCTGACCTGCTCGTACCTCAGTGACCAGGCTGACCAGAACGCCCTGTCCGGCGTGTTGCTGGCGATGGGTCTCGGCCTGATCGCGGCGGTGGTGTGCGGCCTGTGGAACGGCTTCCTGGTCGCCCGGATGGGCATCCAGCCCATCATCGCGACCCTCATCATCATGGTGGCCGGCCGGGGCGTGGCCCAGCTGATCACCGACGGCCAGATCATCACCGTCAACAGCGATCCGTACCAACTGATCGGCGGCGGCTACTGGTTGACCCTGCCCTTCTCCATCTTCGTGGTGGCGGCCGTCGTCGCCGTCACCGTGGTGCTGACCCGCCGAACGGCCCTCGGCCTGCTCGTCGAGGCGGTCGGCGGCAACGCCGAGGCCAGTCGCCTGGTCGGCATCAGGTCCCGCCGTATCAAGATCATGGTGTACGTGTTCTGCGCCGTGTCCGCCGGTATCGCGGGCCTGATGATCAGCTCCAACACCTCGGCCGCGGACGGCAACAACGCCGGCCTGTGGATCGAGCTCGACGCGATCCTCGCCGTGGTCATCGGCGGCACCTCGCTGCTCGGCGGCCGCTTCTCCATCGGCGGCACGGTGATCGGGGCCCTCGTCATCCAGACCCTGACCACCACGATCTACACCATCGGCGTGCCGACCCAGACCAACCTGGTCTTCAAGGCCGCCGTGGTCATCGTCGTCTGCCTGCTGCAGTCCCCGAAGTTCCGCGCCAAGGTCTTCGGCGCCCGCGCGAAATCCGCCGCCCCGGCCGAGCCCGCCGCGGTGGCCGAGGCCGCTCCCAAGATGGAGGTGTCGTGATGAGTGCGACCACCCAAACCCCCACGACACCGGAGAGCCGGACCACGTCCCGGTCCGCGCGCCTGCTGGGCGACCGGCGGCTGCCCGTCCTGGTCACCGCCGGCCTGTTCCTCGTGATGTACGTCGCGGGCCTCAGCCGCTACCAGAACTACGGCTTCGGCGAACCGCAGGTGTTCCTCAACCTGTTCATCGACAACAGCTATCTGCTGGTCGCCGCCGTCGGCGCCACCTTCGTCATCATGTCCGGCGGCATCGACCTGTCCGTGGGTTCCGTGATCGGCTTCACCACCATGCTCACCGCCTGGCTGGTGCAGGACGTGGGGCTGCCCCTGCTGCTCGTCGTGCCGATCTCCCTGAGCGTCGGAGCGTTCGGCGGCTTCCTCATGGGCTACGTGATCCACAACTTCGAGATCCAGCCGTTCATCGTGACGCTCGCCGGACTCTTCCTCTTCCGCGGCCTGTGCCTGGTCATCAGCAAGGAGTCGATCGCCATCAGCGACTCGGCCGTCAGCAGCCTGGCCGAGACACGGATATCGCTCGGCGTGGGGGACCTGTCGATCGGTGCCGTGGTGGCCCTGGTGGTCCTGGGCGTCGCCTTCTACGTCCTGCACTACACGCGCTTCGGGCGCCGGGTGTACGCCATCGGCGGCAACGAGCAGTCGGCCCTCCTGATGGGACTCCCGCTGGGCGGTACGAAGATCGCGGTCTACACGATGAGCGGCTTCTGCTCCGCGCTCGCCGGTCTCCTCTTCATGCTCTACATCCAGTCCGGTGACCCGCTGCACGCCGTGGGCATGGAGCTCGACGCGATCGCCGCGGTCGTCATCGGCGGGACCCTGCTGACGGGCGGCTCCGGCTATGTCCTGGGCACCCTCTTCGGCGTCCTCGTGCTGGGCCTGATCAAGAGCATCATCCAGTTCGAGGGCACGCTCAGCTCATGGTGGACGAAGATCGCCACCGGCGTGCTGCTCTGCGCGTTCATCCTGGTCCAGCGGGCCATGACGGCCCGTAAGGCGACCTGAGGCGACGCGAGGTCCCGCACTCCGGCGATCTTCGCGAGGCGGTTTCGGCGCGATGGGGCGGATCATCCGCAATCCGTCGCGCCGAACCCGTCGGTCCGCACACAACCTTCACACAAGTCCTGGGGAATCCTGCTCCCGGGGACCTTAACCTTCCCGCGTCATGGACTACTGCGACCCGTGCCGACGGCACCTCAACGGCGCCCTCGCCTGCCCGGGGTGCGGCACCTCGATCGACGAGCTGCGCGCGAGAACCCCGCGTGTTCCGGCCCAGGCCCAGCCGCAGGATCCTTCGCCGGCCCCGGCGTACGTGATGTACGGCACAGGGCAGTACGGCACCGGCACCGCCGCCTCTCCCACGGTCGGGTACGCGGGCCCTGAGGGGTACGCCGGGGGCGCGGCGAGCGGCTACGGCGCCCAGGGCGGGTACGACACGGGCGCGACCGCCTCGTACGACCCGACGGCCCCGTACGGCCCGACCGCCGGCGACGGCTACGGCCACGGCGGCGCGGGCAACGGCGCGTACGCGAACGAGGCCCCGGACGGGGGGCAGACCCCGACTCCCGCGAGTGCTGGTGCTGGTCCCGGCGGCGACCTCGGTTCCGAAGTGGTCCCGTCAGGCGACCCCGACGAAGCCGACCCCGTGAGCGGTACCCCCGCCGAGGCGGCACAGCCGTCCGGCGGCCGGGCCTCGCGGCGGCGCGCCCGGGGCCGTGGTGCCGAGGAGGCGGAGCGCGCCGACGGTCCTGACCGCGCGGCTCGCGCCGAGAGCGACGAAGAGCGGGACGGCCATGACGAGGACGACGAGAACGACGAGGACGGCGAGGGTTCCGCCGGTGGAGCCAGCCGTCGGGACCGCAAAGCCGCCGCCCACCGCCGACGCCGTCGCAGGACCCTGCTGATAGCCGCCGGCTTCGTGCTCGCGGCCGGCGGCCTCAGCCTCGCGGAGCTGGGCATGGACGCCCCGGGATCCTCTCCGGCGCCGGCGGCGGTGGGCGACGATGCGACCGAGGGCGGCGCGTCCCCGGACGCGAGCGAAGCGACGTCGACGGCCACCGGCTCCGGCGGAGCCGCGGCTTCGGCGTCACCCTCGTCGTCCGCCTCCGCGTCGCCCTCCGCTTCCGCGTCCGAGAGCGAGGACGCGAGCAAGAGCCCCGACGCCCAGCCGACGGCCACCACGCGTCCGGGCGCCTCGACCCCCCGGGCGACGCCCACGGCGACGAGCGGCGGCTCGGCCCCCACCGCCGCCCCCACGACAACGGCCCCGAGCCCGACCCCGACCCCCACGCAGTGCGACCGCTTCCTGTGGTGGTGCACCTAGGCAGTTTCGATCGGATCGGTCTGTCGTCGGTCCGGGCTCCTCAATTGCCAAATTTAGCAATTGGTAAGATGCTGCATTGACAGTGTTCGCAGGGGTAGTCGAGGGGTCCTGTCGTGTCCGTTCCGCCGCACCAGGCAAGCCCGGCCCACCGCGCGATGACCACGACCCTCCGCCGGGCCTGGGCCCGGGTCGGCGCGCTGCTTCCCACCCGCTCCGATCTCGCGGAGACGCGCCGCGATCCGCGCCGTGATCTGCTGGCCGGGCTGACCGTGGCCGTCGTGGCGCTTCCGCTCGCGCTCGGCTTCGGCGTCTCCTCCGGGCTCGGGGCCGAGGCGGGCCTGGCGACCGCCGTGGTCGCGGGTGCCCTGGCCGCCGTGTTCGGCGGATCGAACCTTCAGGTGTCCGGACCGACCGGGGCCATGACGGTCGTCCTGGTACCGATCGTGGGCCGCTACGGGACGACCGGTGTGCTGACGGTCGGACTGATGGCGGGCGTCATGCTGGTCACGCTGGCCGCGCTGCGGGCGGGCAAGTACATGCAGTACGTGCCCGCCCCGGTCGTCGAGGGCTTCACCCTCGGCATCGCCTGCGTGATCGGCCTGCAACAGATCCCGAACGCGCTCGGCGTGCCCAAGCCCGAGGGCGACCGCGTCCTCGTGGTCACCTGGCGGGCGGCCGAGGAGTTCGCGACGTCCCCGAACTGGACCGCCGTCGGCCTCGCGGTCGCCGTCGCCGCCGTCATGCTGGTGGGCGCCCGGTGGCGGCCGACGGTCCCCGTCTCCGTCCTGGCGGTGATCGCCGCGACGCTCGTCGCGCAGCTCGCCGGCCTGGACGCGGCCAAGCCGATCGGCGACCTGCCCGCGGGGCTGCCCGCACCCTCGCTGTCCTTCCTCGACCTCGGCTCCCTGGGCTCGCTGCTCACTCCGGCGGTCGCGGTCGCCGCACTGGCCGCCCTGGAGTCCCTGCTCTCCGCCTCGGTCGCGGACGGCATGACGGTCGGGCAGCGGCACGACCCCGACCGGGAGCTGTTCGGACAAGGCGTGGCCAACATCGTCGCGCCGCTCTTCGGAGGCGTCCCCGCGACCGGCGCGATCGCCCGCACCGCAGTCAACGTCCGCACCGGCGCGAGCTCCCGCCTGGCCGCCCTCACCCACGCCGCTGTCCTCGCCGTGATCGTCTTCGCGGCGGCCCCTCTGGTCTCGAAGATCCCGCTGGCCGCGCTCGCCGGGGTCCTGCTGGCCACGGCTCTGCGCATGATCGAGGTCGGCTCCCTCAGGGCGATGGCCGGGGCGACCCGCTCCGACGCGCTGATCCTCGCCCTCACGGCCGTCGCGACTCTGGCCCTCGACCTCGTGTACGCGGTGATCATCGGCCTGGTCGTGGCCGGCGCCCTCGCCCTGCGTGCCGTGGCCAAGCAGGCCCGCTTCGACCAGGTTCCGCTCGACCGGGGCGACCACAGCGCCGAGGAACACGCCCTGCTCGCCGAGCACATCGTGGCGTACCGCATCGACGGCCCGCTGTTCTTCGCCGCCGCCCACCGCTTCCTGCTGGAACTGACCGAGGTCGCCGACGTCCGCGTGGTGATCCTGCGCATGTCCCGCGTGTCGACCATGGACGCCACCGGCGCCCTCGTGCTCAAGGACGCGGTGGAGAAACTGAACCGGCGCGGCACCCTCGTCCTCGCCTCGGGGATACGTCCGGGTCAGCGCCAGGCCCTGGAATCCGTCGGCGCGCTCGGAGTACTCAGGCAGGAGGGCCGGGAGTACGACACGACCCCGGAGGCGATCCGCGCCGCCCGCGACCATCTGGCCATGGCCGGTGTCCTGCCCGATGCCTCCGCGGCGAGGGCGCCGGGCCCGGGCACGGAAGCGGAAGCGGCCCGATGAGCACGCACCCCGTACGGCTGCTTCGGGAGAACGGGCCGGACTGCGGGTTCGGCCAGGGCGGCGGCGTGGGCGAGGATGTGCTGCATGAAGTCGGTGGGTGAGTGGAGGCGAGGCGTGGTGCGCGGGCAGGCGGATCCGGCACGGGTGTGGCCCTGCGCGGGGGAGGGGATGGTGCCGTGACCGCGCCGCTCTACCAGCTCAAGGCCGAGTTCTTCAAGACACTCGGTCACCCCGCACGCATCCGAGTCCTGGAGCTCCTGAGCGAACGCGAGCACGCGGTCGCCGAGATGCTGCCCGAGGTGGGTATCGAACCCGCCCACCTCTCCCAGCAGCTCGCGGTGCTGCGCCGGGCGAACCTGGTCGTGAACCGCAAGGAGGGCTCGACCGTGTACTACTCGCTGACCAGCCCGCACATCGCGGAGCTGCTCCGCGTCGCACGGACGATCCTCTCCGGGGTCCTGGCCGGTCAGGCCGAACTGCTCGCCGACCTCCAGGCAGCCCAGTCCGAGGTGAAACCACCGTCCTGAGCACGGCCCTCCCGTGGCAGCCGTCTCCCGGGAAAGGCCCGTGAGACCGAGAGCGCCGGTTACGGCTCAACCCGCGCCCACCACGCATCTGTTCACGGCACACCCAGCATCCGGCACCCGCGAGACCGCCTACGCGTCCCGCATCCGCCTCAACAGGTCCCGCAGGGACTCCCGCTCCTCCTGGGACAGCCCCGTAAGCGGCTCCCGCGCGAACCGCAGCCCTTCCCGAAGGCTCCGTGCCACCCGCACGCCTTCCTCCGTCGCCGCCGCCACCTTCACCCGCCGGTCCGCGGGATCGGGCCGCCGCTCCACGAGCCCACGCGTCTCCAGCCGGTCCACGATCCCGGTGACGTTGGACGGCTCACATTTCAGTTTTTGCGCCAGTTTGCGCATGGGCAGCGGTTCCAGGGACAGCAGACTCAACAGCCGCGCCTGCGCCCCGGTGAGGGCGTGTTCCGCGGCCGCGTCCTCGTAGTCCGAGTAGAAGCGGGCCACCACATCGCCGATGAGCTCCACGACTTCCATGGTCAGGGGGTCCGGCCGGGTCTTGTGAGGTGTGGGCATGCCCACCACAGTACCTCTTTACTTGACAACCTGAAATATCCAGAGGCATGGTTGTTTCAGGTACTGAAGTAAATCGAACGAAGTGAACCCCGAAAGGCTCTGTCATGATCAACCGCGAATGGCACCTGCTCAGCCGTCCCGTCGGCTGGCCCAAGCCCGAGGACTTCGCCCTGGTCGAGGCGGAGGTCCGGCAGCCCGGCGAGGGACAGGTCCTGGTGCGGAACAAGTACCTCTCCGTCGACCCGTACATGCGCGGCCGCATGAGCGCCGCGAAGTCGTACGCGGCCCCCTTCGAGCTGAACAAGGTCATGCAGGGTGGCGCGGTCGGCGAGGTCGTCGCCTCGAACGCCGAGGGTGTCGCCGTCGGCGACCACGTCCTGCACTTCAACGGCTGGCGCGAGTACGCCACCTTCGACGCCAAGCAGGCCGTCAAGGTCGACGCCGACGCCGCGCCCCTGTCCACCTACCTCGGTGTCCTCGGCATGACCGGCCTCACCGCCTACGCGGGCCTGCTGCGCACCGCGTCCTTCAAGGAGGGCGACTCGGTCTTCGTCTCCGGCGCCGCGGGTGCCGTCGGCAGCCAGGTCGGCCAGATCGCCAAGCTCAAGGGCGCCTCCCGGGTCATCGGCTCGGCCGGCTCGGACGAGAAGGTCAAACTGCTCGTCGAGGAGTACGGCTTCGACGCGGCCTTCAACTACAAGAACGGCAAGGTCAGCGACCAGCTGCGCGAGGCGGCCCCGGACGGCGTCGACGTCTACTTCGACAACGTCGGCGGCGACCACCTCGAGGCCGCCATCGGCTCCCTGAACCAGGGCGGCCGGATCGCGATCTGCGGGATGATCTCGGTCTACAACAACACCGAGCCGGCCCCCGGCCCGCGCAACCTCGCCCGGCTGATCCAGACCCGTGGCCGTATCGAGGGCTTCCTAGTCGGCGACCACTACGACCTCCAGCCCCAGTTCGTCTCCGAGGTCGGCCCGTGGGTGGCCTCCGGGCAGCTGAAGTACCGCGAGACGGTCGTCGAGGGCATCGAGAACAACCTGGAGGCATTCCTCGGGGTCCTGCGCGGCGACAACACCGGAAAGATGATCGTCAAGCTGTGACCCTGTGCTGAACTTCCGGTATGCGGTAACTTCTTTCCGAATTCTGCCGTCGATCGTGGGCGCGAGTCGCGGTGGACCGAGGAGGAAGACAACCGCATGCCGGAAATCCAGCAGTCCGACGTCCTGTACACCGCCGTCGCCACCGCCGAGAACGGCCGCGACGGTCGGGTGGCCACCGCGGACGGCAGGCTCGACGTCATCGTCAACCCGCCCAAGGAGATGGGCGGCAGCGGCGACGGCACCAACCCCGAGCAGCTGTTCGCCGCCGGGTACAGCGCCTGCTTCCAGGGCGCCCTCGGTGTCGTCGCGCGTCAGGAGAAGGCCGACATCTCCGGTTCCACGGTCACCGCGAAGGTCGGCATCGGCAGGAACGCCGACGGCTTCGGACTGATCGTCGAGATCTCGGCAACCCTCCCGAACGCCGACCCGGCCACGGCCCGGGCCCTCCTGGAGAAGGCCCACCAGGTCTGCCCGTACTCGAAGGCGACCCGCGGGAACATCTCCGTGACCCTCACCTGACGAGGCTCGTTGGTCGTACAAGGCGCGGGCGGCACCCCTGGACGTGGGGCAGCCGCCCGCGCTTCCGTCACACCCCCGAAGCCGCCGAAGCCGCCGAGACCGCCGGTGTCGCCGGAGCTGCCGGTGTCGCCGAAGCCACCGGAGCTGTTGGGGCCGCCGAGACCGCCGAGACCGCCGAGACCGCCGAGACCGCCGAGACCGCCGGTGTCGCCGAAGTCGCCAGAGCCGCCGGGGTCGCCGTGGCCGCCGAAGCCGCCCGAGTCGCCCCACCCATTGCCACCGCGACTGTCATACGGCCGCCAGGGCCGCCCGGTGTGCGGCTCTGACGAGTCGCTGGTTCTCCGGTGCCGCTCCTCCCGGGAACGCCATCCGGCGGCGGGTGTAGCCGTAGGCCAGGCCGCTGCGGGGATCGGCGAAGGCCTGCGAGCCGCCGGCGCCGCTGTGCCCGAAGGCCCCGGCGCCCAGGAACGGATGGGTCATGTCGGCCGTGGCCTGGAAGCCGAGGCCGAAGGACCGGTGGGCGCGGGCGACCAGGTCGTAGCCGACGGAGTGGATCTGACCCACCTCCGCGACGGTGTCCGGCTTCAGCAGGGGCGGACGGTCGCCGACCTCGCTGATCGCCGCCGCGTACATCCCGGCCAGCCCCCGCGCCGCCGCTACTCCGCCCGCCGACGCCGGCCCCTTCGCGCGCACGGCACGGGAGTTGGCGTGGTCCAGCAGCTCCTGCGGGTCCGCCGCCTGGAGGTTGAAGGCGATCCCGGTCAGGGTGTGCGGTCCCGTCGGCATCGCGTCGAGCAGGGCCTGCTGCTCGGGGGTCGGCAGCATGGGCTGCACGGAACGGAACCGCGGCTCCAGGGACGCCGGCAGCCCCAGGTGGAAGTCCAGCCCGTAAGGCGCCCGGATCCGCTCCTCGTACACCTCCTGGAGGGTACGGCCCGTCGCCCGCCGGACGATCTCACCGGTGAGCGCGCCGATGACGTAGGTGTGATAGCCGAAGGCCGTGCCGGGGCGCCAGAACGGCTTCTGGTCCGCGAGCCGTTCCGCCATCGCCCGGTCGTCCGTCAGTTCCTGCGCGCTGAAACCGCCGTCGATGCCCACCACTCCCGCCCGGTGCGCCAGCAGGTCGCGCAGGGTCAGCTGGCCCTTGCCCTCGGCCCCGAACTCCGGCCAGTAGTAGGTGACTTTGCGGTCCAGCTCCAGCGTGCCCTCCTGCACGAGGAGGGCCACCACCAGATGCGCGGCGCCCTTGGTCGACGAGAACACGCCGTAGAGGGAGTCGGGCCGGACGTCCGGTCCCGCCCACAGGTCGACGACCCGCCTGCCGTGCAGGTGGGCGCACAACTGACCTTCGTAGTCGGGCCGTTCCCCGGCGACGAAGGCGGCGAACTCCTCACGCACCGCCTCGAAGCCGTCCGCGACGGTGCCGTGGATCTCCTGCGTCATCCGCTCTCCTCAACTTCAGCCGCTGCTCGCGTGCGCCGTCCAGCGGGTTCCCGGAGGCGTAAGACCGCTCCACGCACACCCCTGGCCCGAGTTGTGCACGCGTACCTCCTACGGAGCTTCCTGAGATCGGTACGGCGAGATGTACCTCTTCGACTCAACAGCAGCGCGGGGGAGTCCGTGGCGCGGATACCCCGGATGGCGCACCCTCTGCCGCCCGGACGGGGCAAGCGCACGAACGTGCACCCGATAGGGTTCTGGACATGCGTGATCTCGGGGCGGGCTTCCACTATCTCCTGAAGGGCCAGCGATGGGTGGCCCGGCACGGCAAGCAGTACGGCTTCGGGCTGATCCCGGGCCTGATCACCCTGGTGCTCTACGTGGGCGCCCTGGTGTCCCTGGCGACCTGGGGCGAGGACATGGTGTCCTGGGCGACTCCCTTCGCCGACGACTGGTCGAGCCCGTGGCAGGGCCTGTTCCGCGGCTTCCTGGCGGTGCTCCTGTTCGCCCTGGCGCTCCTCCTCGCCGTCCTGACCTTCACGGCCGTCACCCTCCTCGTCGGACAGCCCTTCTACGAGAGCCTCTCCGAGAAGGTCGACCGGGACGTCTCCCCGGACGGCACCGCACCCGAGTCCGGCCTCCCGCTCTGGCGAGAGCTGTGGATCTCCGCGCGGGACAGCCTGCGCATCCTGATCCGGGCCGGGCTGTGGGCCGTCCTCCTCTTCGCCCTCGGATTCATCCCCGTGGCCGGACAGACGGTGGTCCCCGTGCTCGGCTTCTTCGTCACGGGCTTCTTCCTCACCGAGGAACTGACGGCGGTGGCCCTCCAGCGCCGCGGCATCGACCTCCGGGCCCGCCTCGCCCTCCTCCGCTCCCGCAAAGCCCTCGTCTGGGGCTTCGGCACCCCCCTGGGCCTGTCCTTCCTGGTCCCGTTCGTCGCGGTGTTCCTGATGCCGGGAGCGGTGGCGGGCGCGACGCTGATGGCACGGGAACTGCTCGGTGAGGAGACGAGGGACGAGAACGCGGCGGCCGGGGAGGACGCTGAGGGCGCGGCGGCCGAGGAGGGCGCGGAGGAGCCGGTTCCCGGCTCCTAGTCCGGCGGGTCCGCGTGGTTCTTCCGGCCCGCCGGGGAGGTCCTACGCCCCCACCGCCACCGCCACGATCGCCCGGACCTGCGCGATGATGTCCACCCGGTTCTGCACGAACCCCGGATCCGTCACCGCACCCGTCGCCGGATCGGTGTTCCCCGCCCCGAACTCCAGCACAGGCGTGTGCACATGCCCGCCCGGCAGCACGTCGTGCAGCCCCAGCCGGTCCCGCAGCAGCGTGGCCCGGTAGGCGATCTCGTTGGAGAGGTAGTTCCCCCCGCCCCCGGCCCGAGCGGTGGACCCCGCGCTCGGCCCGTCGGGACGGACGACCGCCTCGGTCCCGCCCGCCGGGATCTCGGTCACGCCCGTGTTGTCGTAGACGGGGAACCGCCCGGTGTCCGCCTCCACGATCGCCTTGTACGGCAGCGTGGTCGTCGTCCACTGCGGCTGCGAGGCCGGATCGCCGACCGGTACCGTCCCCGTCACCCCGATGTTGTCGTTGTCCGGGAACCCGCCCCGCCAGGCCCCGTTGGTCCGCTCCACGTCGAACCGCCCCACCCGCCCCTGACTCACGGTCGTGAAGAGGTCCACCTTCCTCAGGTACGGCCGCAGCGCCCGCTCCACGGTCTGGTCCGTGAAGTCCTGCCACCGCACCGGAAACACCACGGTCTCCACCCGGGCGGGCCCCTTCGCCGTCTCGATCACCGTCCCGTCGAGCGCGAGCGCGGTGGCCCCGGACGGATTGGAGATCCGTATGTCCCGGTCCAGCGTGAAGGGGTCGAACCCGGTGAGCAGCACCCGCTTCAGCCGCTGACCGGCCGGATACCGCACCGCGTCCTGCCCGCGCGAGGTCCGCTCCAACTCGCCCAGCAGAGCGGTGCGTTGTGCGTCCGTCAGCCCGAACGACGGTTCCCAGGTGCGCACGTCCCGGGTCATCCCCAACCGTGCCCAGTACAGCGGCCGGTCGTCGTCCCGGCTCAGATCCCCGCCGGCCGGCCCCCGCCCCTGCGCCCGGTCGACGGCCCGCCGCCACAGCCCGGACCCCTCCCGTACGACGAGCTTCCGCGCCTCGGTGTAGGAGCGGGCCGCCCCGAGCGCCCGGGTGAAGTGCCGCGTCACCGCGTCGAACCCGGACCGCTCCAGGATCTCCCGCGGCACCGCCCCGTCCAGGCGCCGCTCCTCCACCGTGGCCGAGGGTGCCGCCTCGGCCGCCGCGGCCGTCGTGGGGACCACCGGTCCCGTCAGCAGGACCAGTCCGAGCATGCCGATCCGAACGCGCAGGGAAGTCAAGGGAGTTCGGGTCCTTCCGTCGCTGTGGGGCGCGAGTGGTGCGGGACCACGGCAGTATCGCCTGCCCCAACTGGTCTACGCCATGGGGCGCGTGGCGGCGGTGCGGGCCACCGGGTGATACTGCGGCCATGAAGGCAGCCAACCTGGGCGTTCTCTTCCTCGTCGAGCTGGGCGCCCTGGCGGGTGCCGCGTACTGGGGCTTCACCCGCGATGTCGCCACACCCCTGGCCTGGCTGCTCGGCCTTGCCGCGCCCGCCCTGCTGATCGCGCTGTGGGCGCAGTTCGGGGCGCGGAAGGCGCGGCACCCGCTGCACGGCGCGGCCCGTGTCGGGTTCGAGGCGCTGTGGTTCGGGGCGGGTGCACTCGCCCTGCTGGCCGCCGGCGACACCGGCGGGGCAGTCACGCTCGCCGTGCTCGTCGTGGTGAGCAAGTCCCTGGCCGTCAAGTGGGGCCAGTAGCAGGCGGATTCAGGATTCCTCGCCGAGCAGCCGCAGGAAGTCCCGGAACGCCCCGGGCATGTCCACCGACTCCGGGTCAAGCAGCCACTGGTACTGGAGGCCGTCCATCACGGCCACCAGCAGCGGCGCGGTGCGTTCCGGGGTCAGGCCGTTGGGGAGCCGCTCGCCGTACTCCGCGCGCAGCGCCACCGCCATCGACTCCCGCACCCGGGTGTAGCGCTCGGTGAAGTACTCCCGCGCCGGATGCCCCTCCGTCACGCTCTCGCCGAGCAGCGCCGAGAAGGTCTGGATGATCCCGGGCCGCATCGCGTTGTACTCGACGAGCGAGGTGAGCAGGTCGACCCGCCAGCTGCCGGCCGGCACCGCGTCCCACCGGTCCCGCTCCTCCAGCACCGCGACCAGCAGCGCGTCCTTCGTCGGGAAGTGGTGCAGCAGTCCCTGCTGGGTCAGCCCGACCCGTTCGGCCACCGCGGCCAGGCTGGCGCCCCGGTAGCCGCGCTCGGCGATGACCTCCAGGGCCGCCCGGACGATCTCGGCCCGGCGCTCCTCGCTTCTGGTCCTGGCGTTCATGGCGTCACCGTACGACATCACCGGGAGCCCGATATAACAGCAAGATAACGAAACCTACCGCTCACCAGGCGGTCGATGCACGATGGGGAGGACCGGCCGGACTTCAACGAGGAGGCACCGCCATGGCGGCACCCGAGGGACACCAGGCCACCACCCCCGCCGACCACGCCCGCGAGGCGGCCGTCGAGGCGGCTCTGAGCCGGCTGGACCTCGACGCCAAGGCCAGGCTCCTCGGCGGCCAGGACCTGTGGTCCCTGCCCGCGCTCCCGGAGATCGGCCTGCCCTCCCTCGTCATGTCCGACGGCCCGATCGGCGTCCGCGGTGTCCGCTGGAGCGCCGACGACCCGTCGATCGCCCTGCCCTCCCCGACCGCGCTCGCCGCCGCCTGGGACCCGGAACTCGCCCGCAGGGCAGGCCGGTTGCTCGCCCAGGAAGCCCGCCGCAAGGGCGTCCACGTCCTGCTCGCCCCGACCGTGAACCTCCACCGCTCCCCGCTCGGCGGCCGCCACTTCGAGGCCTACAGCGAGGACCCGTACCTCACCGGACGGATCGCCGCCGGATACGTCACCGGCGTCCAGGAGGGCGGCGTCGGCACCACCGCCAAGCACTTCGTCGCCAACGACGCCGAGACCGACCGCTTCACGGTGAACAACCTGGTCTCCGAACGCGCCCTGCGCGAGCTGTACCTGGCGCCCTTCGAGCACATCGTGGAGAACGCCCACCCGTGGGGCATCATGACCGCCTACAACACGGTCAACGGCACGACGATGACCGAGCACCACCACCTCGTCAACGAAGTCCTGCGCGGCGAATGGGGCTTCGACGGCTGCAACGTCTCCGACTGGACGGCCGCCCGCTCCACCAAGGGCGCCGTCGAGGGCGGCCTCGACATCGCCATGCCCGGCCCGGTGACCGTCTACGGCGAACCCCTCGCCCGCGCCGTACGCAACGGCGAGGTCGAGGAGAGCACGGTCGACACCGCCGTACGCAACGTGCTGCGGCTCGCCGCCCGCGTCGGCATCCTGGACGGCGCCGAACCCGTGGTCACCGAACTGCCCCCGCCCGTCGACGGCGAGGCCCTGGCCCGCGAGATCGCCCGCCGCTCCTTCGTGCTGGTCCGCAACCTGGGCGCGCTGCCGCTGAAGCCGGGCACCGTCGCCCTCAGCGGCGCCGCCGCCCGGGACGCCCGCATCCTCGGCGGCGGCTCCGCCACCGTCTTCCCGGACCGGATCGTCTCCCCGCTCGACGGCCTCACCGCCGCCCTCCCCGAGGGCGCGGTGAGCTACTCCGTCGGCGCCGACCCGAACACCGAACTCGCCGTCGCCGACAAGGGGTTCAGCCTCCGGGCGATCTGCCGGGACGCGGCGGGCACCGTCCTCGGCACCCGCTCCGCCCCCAACGGCCAGATCCAGTGGACGGGCTCGGACCTCCCCGAGGGCGTCACCCACGAAGGCCTCCACACCGTCGAGCTGACCGGCACCTTCACCCCGCGCGAGAGCGGCACCCACACCTTCGGCATCAAGGGACTCGGCGCCTTCACGCTGGCCGTGGACGGCACCACCCACTACGACGACGTCCAGCGCACCGACAAGGACGACCCGTTCGTCACCTTCTTCGGCGCGCCCGAACCCCGCGCCGAGGTCGAGCTGACCGCGGGCGAGCCGGTCGAGGTCTCCCTCACCCATGTCGTCGATCTCCCCGACGACCTCCCCATGAAGGTCGTCGGGTTCACCCTCGCCCACCTGGACCCGCGGCGCGACCCCGACGAACTGATCGCCGAGGCCGTCGAGGCGGCCCGGCACGCGGACACCGCCGTCGTCGTGGTCGCCACCACCGACCGCGTCGAGTCCGAGGGCTACGACCGCAAGGACCTCACCCTGCCCGGCCGGCAGGACGACCTGGTCCGCGCGGTCGCCGCCGCCAACCCCAACACCGTCGTGATCGTCAACTCCGGCTCCCCGGTGGAGCTGCCCTGGCGCGCGGACGTCGCCGCGATCCTGCTCGGCTGGTTCCCCGGCCAGGAGGGCGGCGCCGCCCTCGCCGACGTCCTCACCGGCGCCCACGAACCCGGCGGCCGCCTCCCCACCACCTGGGGCACCCTGGCCGACGCCCCGGTCACCCGGGTCGAGCCGGTGAACGGAGAACTCCCTTACGACGAAGGCGTCTTCATCGGCTACCCGGCCTGGGAGAAGGCGGGCCGCACCCCGGCCTACCCGTTCGGCCACGGCCTCGGCTACACCGAGTGGACCTACGAGTCCGTCGAGGTCCGGGGTGCCACCGTGCGGGTCCGGCTGCGCAACTCCGGCAGCCGTGCGGGCCGCGAGGTCGTCCAGGTCTACCTGGCGCCCGAGCCCGACGCCGAGCGCCCGGGCCGCAGGCTCGCCGGGTTCGCCGGAGCCGAGGCCGGCCCTGGCGAGAGCGTCGAGGTCACCGTGGAGATCCCGCGCCGGGCCTTCGAGATCTGGGACGAGAAGACCTCGTCGTGGGCTTATGTGAAGGGTTCGTACGAGATCCAGGTGGGACGCTCGATCGAGGACCGCCGGGTCACCGCGACGATTAACGTCTGATATCAGGGGGATCGGCCCCCCGCACAAGCAGCCCCGGCCCGGGACCTGACCCCTGGGCCGGGGCTCGTTCCTTCCTAGCGGGCGGCGAACCCGTACACCGTCTCCGACCGGTACACCTCACCCGGCCGCAGCACCGTGCTCGGGAACTCCGGGCGGTGGGGGGAGTCCGGGAAGTGCTGGGTCTCCAGCGCGATGCCGTCGCCGGGCGCGAAGGGCTCGGACAGATGGTCCGCGGTGTACAGCTGGATTCCCGGCTCGGTGGTCGACACCGTCATGACCCGCCCGGACGCCGGGTCGTACAGCTCGGCCACCTCCACGGCCTGCTCCGTGAGCCCCTTGTCGAGCACGAAGTTGTGGTCGTACCCGGCCCCGACCTTGCGCGTCCGGCGGAAGTCGAACCGGGTGTCCGCGACCTCCTCGACCCCCGTCGGGATCAGGTCCGCGTCGACCGGCGTGTACCGCGAGGCGTCGATCCGCAGTTCGTGCCCGCCCGCGTTCCCGGACCCGGCCAGGTTGAAGTAGCTGTGGTTGGTCAGGTTCACCAGGGTCGGCGCGTCGGTGACCGCCTCGTACGAGATCCGCAGCGCGCCCGACTCGTCCAGCGCGTAGGTCCCGGAGACCTCCAGCCGGCCCGGGAAGCCCTCCTCGCCGTGCGGGCTGACCCGGCTCAGCCGCACCCCGAACTCCCCGGCCGGCTCCAGGTCCCACACCCGCTTGTCGAAGCCGGTCTCCCCGCCGTGCAGGGAGTTGGGCGGGTTGTTCGCCGCGAGGGCGTACGTCCGCCCGTCCAGCTCGAAACGGGCGCCCGCGATCCGGTTCGCGTACCGCCCGACGAAGGCGCCGAGATAGGGACCGGAGTGCTCCAGGTACCCGTCCAGATCGGGGAACCCCAGCACCACGTCCGCGGTCCGCCCCTGCCGGTCCGGGACCTCGACCGACTGCACGATCCCGCCGTAGGACAGGATCCGCACGCGCACGCCCGCGCGCTCCAGGGTCCAGCGGTGGACCGGTGTGCCGTCGGGAAGCGTGCCGAATTGTTCGTTCATGTGCGGAACTTTAGGTCACGGCCTTGACCTTGCGGTATGCGATCTCCGCCAGCCGTGCCTGGCCGTTCACGCTCGGATGGAACCAGTCCCAGTGACTGAGCTGGTCGGTTCCGAAGCGGTAGTCGTACACCGCGCCCCCGTCGTACCGGCAGTGCCTGTCCTTCGCGCACACCTGCTTCAGCACGGCGTTGTACTCCTCCACCCGCTGCTGCACGGTGTCCCGGCGCTCGGTCGCCGCCGCGTCCAGGGCGTCCGCGTCGGCCAGCATCGACGGGCACACGCCCAGCTTCCACACCTGCTTGCCCAGCGGACTGGTCCGCCCCTGGGACCACAGCCGCTTGAGGTTGGGCACGCTCGCCACGTACACCTGGGCCTTGGGCGCCTTCCGGCGCAGCACGCTCAGGGCGTCCTCGAACCCGGCCCGGAAGTCCGACACCGATGTCATCGCGGCCGTGGAGTCCCGGCAGGCGTCGTTGGCGCCCACCATGACCGTCACCAGCCCCGGCGCGCGCGAGGCCGCCTGGGACATCTGCGCGGACAGATCGGCCATCCGCGACCCGGACACCGCGTAGTTCCAGCTGCGCTCGGCCGCCTCGGCCTTCCCCAGCAGCCGTACGGCCAGCGAGTCGACCTGCGCGCTGCTCCCGGTGGCCCAGGAGACGTCGGGGCAGTCGGTCAGCACCCCGCACGCGTCGAAGCCGCGGGTGATGGAGTCGCCGACGGCGGCCAGTGAGGCCGGGCTGCTGTCCCAGGCGGGCGTGGGCTTCGGCGAGGGCTTCGCCTTCGCCGTCGGCGCCGCGGAGTCGCCGCCCACGGCGTCGCACCCGGCGACGCCCACCAGAGCGGCGGTCAGGACGGCGGCGACGGCCCGCGAGCGGTGGCGCTGCATGCGCATCCGTGGTGTTCCCCTCGTGAAATGGTGGTCCGTTCATAACAACGCGCCCGAGTTCCCGGCGGCCCCGAGGGAACGATCGGGACCCGTACTGGCGTCCTGCCGGGTGAATGGCGGGCGTTTCGGGGCATCGGGACCGACGGTACGTCACACTCCTTGCGCCGCCGCACGGTAGCCTCGCCCTCAACGTGGCCGGTCGGCATCGCCGCCGTGCCGGCCAGCAAGACCTGTCCCGCTCTGCCCGGAGGTCCCGGTGACGACACGTGGAGTTCTGTACGTGCACTCCGCGCCGCGCGCGCTGTGCCCGCACGTCGAGTGGGCGATCGCCGGGGTGCTCGGCACACGCGTCAACCTCGACTGGATCCGGCAGCCGGCCGCGCCCGGCACCTGGCGCTCGGAGTTCTCCTGGAAGGGCGAGGCCGGCACCGCGTCCAAACTCGCGTCGGCGCTGCGGGGCTGGCACCTGCTGCGCTTCGAGGTCACTGCCGAGCCCTGCGCCACCGCCGAGGGCGAGCGCTACAGCTGCACCCCCGAGCTGGGCATCTTCCACGCGGTCACCGGGATCCACGGCGACATCCTGATCCCGGAGGACCGCCTGCGGGCCGCCCTGACCCGCTCGCAGCGCGGGGAGACGGACCTGGAGGCCGAGCTGTCCAAGCTCCTCGGCAAGCCCTGGGACGACGAGTTGGAGCCCTTCCGGTACGCCGGCGAGGGAGCCCCGGTCCGCTGGCTGCACCAGGTCGTCTGAGTCCGCCGTACACGCGAAGGGCCCCCACCGACCGGTGGGGGCCCTTCCGTTGCGTACAGACGTTTCTCAGACCGTGCGGAACGCCAGCACCACGTTGTGCCCGCCGAAGCCGAACGAGTCGTTCAGCGCGGCGATACGGCCCTCCACGGGCAGCTTGCGGGCCTCGCCGCGGACGACGTCGGCGTTGGCCTCCGCCTCCGGGTCGAGGTTCTCGACGTTGATGGTCGGCGGGGCCACCCGGTGGTACAGGGCGAGGACGGTCGCGACCGTCTCGATGCCACCGGCACCGCCCAGCAGGTGACCGGTCATCGACTTGGTCGCCGAGACCGCCATGTGGTCGGCGTCGTCCCCGAACACCTTGCGCAGCGCCTTGAGCTCGGCGATGTCACCGGCCGGCGTCGACGTGGCGTGCGCGTTGACGTGCACGATCTCCGCCGGGTTCAGGTCGGTGTTCTCGAGCAGGTGCTGGAGCGCGGCCGAGATGCCCCGGCCCTCCGGCTCCGGCTGCACGATGTCGTGGGCGTCGGCGGAGATGCCCTGACCGACCGCCTCGGCGTAGACCCGGGCGCCGCGCCTGGCGGCGTGCTCCGCGGACTCCAGGACGACCACACCCGCGCCCTCGCCGAGGACGAAGCCGTCCCGGGCGGTGTCGTAGGGACGCGAGGCGCCCTGCGGGTCGTCGTTGTTCTTGGACATCGCCATCATGTTGCCGAACGCGGCGATGGGCAGCGGGTGGATCGCCGCCTCGGTGCCACCGGCGACGACGATGTCGGCGCGGCCGGTGCGGATCATCTCGATGGCGTAGCCGATGGCCTCGGCGCCCGAGGCGCACGCGGAGACCGGCGTGTGCACGCCCGCACGGGCGCCCACCAGCAGGCCCACGTTGGCCGAGGGGCCGTTCGGCATGAGCATGGGAACGGTGTGCGGGGAGACGCGGCGGACGCCCTTCTCCTTCAGCACGTCGTACTGGTCCAGGAGGGTCGTCACACCGCCGATGCCGGAGGCGATGACGGCGCCGAGGCGGTCCGGGTCGACGTCGCCGACCGAGCCCTCCTCGCCGGCCTTGCCCTCGAAGCCCGCGTCGGCCCACGCCTCCTTGGCGGCGACCAGTGCGAACTGTGCCGAACGGTCGAGGCGCCGGGCCTGCGGCCGCGGGATCACCTCGGTCGGCTCCACGGCGACGGGCGCCGCGATACGGACCGCCTGGTCGGCGGCCCACTCCTGCTCGAGGGGCTTGACGCCGGACTTGCCGGCGACCAGACCCTCCCAGGTAGAGGCTGCGTCGCCACCCAGCGGTGTGGTTGCGCCGATACCGGTGACGACCACGGTGCGATTGGTCGGGCTCACGGGAAATCTTTCTCCAACGGTACGAGGATTAAGCGGCGCCACCGCCGGGTGGCGGGGCCGGTCAGCGTCCGGCCCAAGCAGGGGCTCAGGCCTGGTGCTTGAGGATGTAGTCGGTCGCGTCGCCGACCGTCTTGAGGTTCTTGACGTCGTCGTCCGGGATCTTGACGTCGAAGCGCTCTTCGGCGGCGACGACGACCTCGACCATGGACAGCGAGTCGACGTCCAGGTCGTCGGTGAAGGACTTGTCCAGCTGGACGTCCTCAACCGGGATGCCGGCGATCTCGTTCACGATGTCGGCGAGACCGGCGACGATCTCTTCCTGAGTGGCGGCCATGTTGGCGCTCCTTCGTTTTCTTATCCAGAGGGTTGGCAGTGTTCCCGTCCCGGACCGGTCGATCCGGCACGGAGTGCCTAGGGGAGGGTAACGACAGTGGCGGCGTACACGAGACCCGCCCCGAATCCGATGACGAGCGCGGTGTCGCCGCTCTTCGCCTCGCCGGTCGCCAGAAGCCGCTCCATCGCGAGCGGGATCGAGGCGGCCGAGGTGTTGCCGGTGGTGCGTACGTCACGCGCGACCGTGACGTGCTCCGGCAGCTTCAGTGTCTTCACCATCGAGTCGATGATCCGCTCGTTGGCCTGGTGGGGGATGAAGACGTCCAGGTCGTCCGGGCTGATCCCGGCCGCGTCCAGCGCCTGCTGGGCGACCTTCGCCATCTCGAACACGGCCCAGCGGAACACCGCCTGGCCCTCCTGCGTGATCGCAGGGAACTTGTCCGTGGAGCTGTCGTACTCGTTCCACGCCACGGTCTGCTTGATCGTCTCGGACTTGTCGCCCTCGGAACCCCAGACCGTGGGGCCGATGGCCGGCTCCGGGGAGGGACCCACGACGACCGCGCCGGCGCCGTCGCCGAACAGGAAGGCGGTGGCCCGGTCCTCCAGGTCGGTCAGGTCGCTCAGCCGCTCGACGCCGATCACCAGGACGTACTCCGCGCTGCCCTCGACGATCATGCCCTTGGCGAGCGTGAGGCCGTAGCCGAAGCCCGCGCAGCCCGCCGAGATGTCGAAGGCGGCGGCCTTGTCCGTGCCCAGCTTGTCGGCGATCTCGGTCGCCACGGCCGGGGTCTGCTTGAAGTGCGAGACGGTCGAGACGATCACGCCGCCGATCTGCTCGGCGGAGATCCCGGCGTCGGCGATCGCCTTGCCGGACGCCTCGATCGACATGGCGGCGACGGTCTCCTCGTCGTTCGCCCAGTGCCGGGTCTGGATGCCGGAGCGCGAGCGGATCCACTCGTCGGAGGAGTCGATCGTCTCGAGGATCACCTCGTTCGGCACGACCCGGGTCGGACGGTAGCCGCCGACCCCGAGGATGCGCGCGTACGGGGCGCCCTTGCTGGGCTTGATCTTCGACATGCTCTCGTGCTCCTTCTCAGGCACCGTGCTCGGCGATGAGCTCGCGAGCAGCGTCGAGGTCGTCGGGGGTCTTGAGCGCCAGCGTCTTCACACCGGGCAGCGCGCGCTTGGCGAGGCCGACCAGCGTGCCGCCGGGGGACACCTCGATGAGCGCGGTGGCGCCGAGCTCCTTGAAGGTCTCCATGCACAGGTCCCAGCGGACCGGGTTGGCGACCTGGCCGACCAGCCGCTCCAGCACCTCGGCGCCGGTGGCGACGGCCCGGCCGTCCTTGTTGGAGACGTACGTGACCTTCGGGTCGGCCGGCGTCAGGTCGGCGGCGGCCTTGGCCAGCGCGTCGACCGCGGGGGCCATGTGGTGCGTGTGGAAGGCGCCGGCGACCTTGAGCGGGACGACCTTGCGGACGCCCTCGGGCTTGTCGTCGTTCAGCGCGGCGAGCTGCTCCAGCGTGCCCGCGGCGACGATCTGCCCGGCGCCGTTGACGTTCGCCGGGGTCAGGCCCAGCTTCTCCAGGTGCGCGACGGAGACCTCCGGGTCGCCGCCGAGCAGCGCGGACATGCCGGTCTCGGTGATAGCGGCGGCGTCGGCCATGGCCAGACCCCGCTTGCGTACGAGGGTGAGGGCGGCGGTGTCGTCCAGGACGCCCGCGAAGGAGGCGGCGGTGATCTCACCGACGCTGTGCCCGGCGACCGCACCGGGGGCGATGTCGGCGATGGCACCGAGTGCCGAGGCGGACAGGATCCCGGCCGCGACCAGCAGCGGCTGGGCCACCGAGGTGTCCCGGATGGCGTCGGCGTCGGCCTGTGTGCCGTAGTGGACGAGGTCCAGTCCGATGGCGTCGGACCACGCGGCGACGCGGTCCGCGGCACCGGGGAGTTCGAGCCAGGGGGTCAGGAAGCCGGGCGTCTGGGCGCCCTGGCCGGGAGCGACGAGTACGAGCACTCTCACACTCTCTCTTGAGGGCGGCCCAAGCCGCCCGTGGGGACAGGGACGAAGAACGTGTGGGGGTTTTGTTGGCCCCCGACAAAAGCCTAGGGCTGGAGATCACCGTCGGCCAGACGCCCCAGGATGAGCGCGATCCGCAGGGTGAACGCCGACCGTACATCGGAAGGCGACCAACCGGTGACGTCAGTCACACGTCGAAGCCGGTAGCGCACGGTGTTGGGATGCACGAAAAGCATCCGGGCCGCACCTTCCAGACTGGACGCCTGTTCGAGGTAGACGGACAGCGTTTCGAGGAGCGCGGAACCGGCCTCCTCCAGCGGTCTGTAGATCTCCTCCACCAACTGCTCGCGCGCACCGGGATCACCGGCCATCGCGCGTTCCGGAAGCAGGTCGTCCGCCAGCACCGGGCGCGGGGCGTCCTGCCAGGCCGAACACGCCTTGAGCCCGGCGGCGGCCGCCTGCGCGGACCGGGTCGCGGCCAGCAGATCCGGTACGACGGGACCGGCGACCACCGGTCCGGCCGCATACGGCCCGATCAGCGACTTGGCCACGGCCAGCGGGTTGTCGCTGCCGCCCGCGATGACGACGAGCCGCGCCCCGAGCACCCCGGTCAGCACCTGGAGCTTGGCGTGCCGGGCTGCCCGCCGGATGGCCTCCACGGTCAGCTCGGAGTCCCCGTCGGGGGCGGTGCCCAGCACCACGCACACATGCTCGGGCGCGTTCCACCCGAGCGCGGCGGCCCTGCTCACGGCACCTTCGTCGGCCTCCCCGCTCAGCACGGCGTTGACCACCAGCGACTCCAGGCGGGCGTCCCAGGCACCGCGTGCCTCGGCGGCCTGGGCGTAGACCTGGGCGGTGGCGAAGGCGATCTCACGGGCGTAGACCAGCAGGGCCTCACGCAGCACGGACTCGTCACCGGGAGCCGCGACCTCGTCGATCGCGCTCTCCATCACCTCGATCGTGGTGCGCACCATCTCGACGGTCTGCCGCAGCGTGATGGCCCGGGTCAGCTCCCGCGGAGCGGTGCCGAACACGTCGGTGGAGATGGCCTGCGGGGCGTCCGGCTGCCGGAACCACTCGGTGAAGGCCGCGATACCGGCCTGGGCGACCAGCCCGATCCAGGAACGGTTCTCCGGGGGCATCGCCCGGTACCACGGCAGCGTCTCGTCCATCCGCGCGATGGCCTGCTGGGCCAGCGACCCGGACGACTTCTCCAGCCGCTTCAGGGTCGCGGCGTGAGCGTGGACGACGGACGCGGCGGGATCGGACTTGCGGAGTTCGGGTTCGGGCACGTGGACAAGACTGCCTTATCCGGACGTCAGTGCGCGCCGCCGGGGTTGTGCTTGATGGTTCGGACACGTGGCCGCGGGTCTACCGTGGTCCCGTGACGGACGTACGGCGCGCCGGCGAGCGCTATCCAGGCGGGGATCCCGGGGCCGGGATCGAGTCGTGGCACGCCTTCTCGTTCGGGCCGCACTACGACCCCGGCAATCTGCGGTTCGGCGCGCTGATCGCGTGCAACGAGGAACGGCTGCTGCCCGGTGCCGGGTTCGACGAGCATCCGCACAGCCACACCGAGATCGTGACCTGGGTGGTCGAGGGGGAGCTCACGCACCGGGACTCCACCGGGCACGGGACGGTCGTACGGGCCGGTGACGTGCAGCGGCTCAGCGCCGCCGCGGGTGTGCGGCACGTCGAGCGCAACGACGCCGACACCCCGCTGACCTTCGTGCAGACCTGGCTGGCACCGCTGGAGCCGGGCGGCGAGCCGTCGTACGAGATCGTCCGGGGGATCGCCGACTCGACGCCGTACGCGATCCCGGGGGCTGGCGCGATGCTGCACGTGCGGCGGCTGGCCGCGGGGGAGCGGACCGCGGTGCCGGACGCGCCGTTCGTCTACGTCCATGTCGTGCGCGGTGACGTACGGCTGGACGGCGAGGAGCTGGGCCCCGGTGACGCGGCCCGGATCACCGACGCGAAGGAGCTGGACGCGGTGGCGGTGACCGGGGCCGAACTGCTGCTGTGGGAGATGTCCTAGAGCTCGGAGCGCACCGCGTCGGTGAAGGGCGGCCACGCCTCGACCGCCCAGGGCCCGAAGGCGCGGTCCGTCAGGGCCACGCAGGCCGCCCGCGCGTCCGGGTCGATCCACAGGAACGTACCGGACTGGCCGAAGTGCCCGAAGGTGCGCGGCGAGGACGAGGAGCCCGTCCAGTGCGGGGACTTGGAGTCGCGGATCTCGAAGCCCAGGCCCCAGTCGTTGGGGTTCTGGTGGCCGTAGCCGGGCAGCACGCCCTTCGTGCCCGGGTACTGGACCGTCATCGCCTCGGCGACCGTGCGCGGGTCCAGCAGCCGCGGTGCCTGCACCTCCGCCGCGAACCTCAGCAGGTCCTCGACCGTCGAGACCCCGTCCTTCGCCGGGGAGCCCTCCAGGGACGTCGACGTCATGCCCAGCGGCTCCAGGACCGCCTGGCGCAGGTACTCCGCGAACGGGATGTCCGTCGCCTTGGCGAGATGGTCGCCGAGGTGCTCGAACCCGGCGTTCGAGTACAGCCGCCGCTCCCCGGGCGGGGCGGTGACCCGGTGCTCGTCGAAGGCCAGCCCGGAGGTGTGCGCGAGCAGATGCCGCACGGTCGACCCGCTCGGCCCGGCCGGCTCGTCGAGCTCGATCGCGCCCTCCTCGTACGCGACGAGGACGGCGTAGGCGGCGAGCGGCTTGGTGACCGAGGCCAGCGGGAAGCGGTGGCTCACCGGTCCGTGGGTGCCGAGGACCGTGCCGTCGGCCCGCACCACCCCCGCCGCGGAGGTGGGAACCGGCCAGTTCTCGATCAGGGCGAGGCTCTGCAAGGACATGCCGTCGAGGTTAAGCCGCTCACAGCTTCAGAATCATCGTGGGGTCCGGCTTGGTGACGAACCCGAGGTCGATGTAGAGCGGCTCGGCCTTCGGGGACGCGGAGGCGGTGCGGTGCCGGTGTGGACGGTACTGAGTTCTCTCGCCCCCGCCGCCCCTACCCGTCCCATCCCCAGGGGCGCTGCCCCTTCGACCCCGTGAGAACCCTGGGCCCGACTGGACTCCGTCCACGGCACCCACTCAGGGGCGCGGGGAACTGCGCGATCAGCCCCACTGGACCGGCACTCCACCACGCACCGCCACCTCGTCCGCTCCCGCTCATGCCCCGCACGCCAGTCATGAAGTCCGTGTGTCGTCCTGCCGATTTCTTACCGGTACCGCTTGCTTGGAGTGCACTCCAAGGCCATAGCGTTGAGGTCATGACGGTGATGGAGACCACGAGTACCAGGACCGACAGCTGTGCCGCCCCGCCGCACCCGCACCGGCGCCCCAACGGCCAGGACAGCTACACGATCAGCGAGGTCGTCGCCTTCACCGGCCTGACCGCGCACACCCTGCGCTGGTACGAGCGCATCGGCCTGATGCCGCACATCGACCGCTCGCACACCGGCCAGCGCCGCTACAGCAACCGCGACCTCGACTGGCTCGCCTTCGTCGGCAAGCTCCGGCTCACCGGCATGCCGGTCGCCGACATGGTCCGGTACGCGGAACTGGTGCGGGAGGGCGACCAGACCTTCGGCGACCGCTTCAAGCTCCTCGAGGCGACCCGCCGGGACGTGCGGGCCCGGATCGCGGAACTCCAGGACACCCTCGCCGTTCTGGACCACAAGATCAGTTTCTACGCCGAGGCCGGCAGCGCCGACTGGGAGAAGGAGAAGGCAGGATGACCGACAGCAGGATCCCCACCGCACGACTGGGCGAGAACGGCCCGGAGGTCGGCGCCCAGGGACTCGGCTGCATGGGCATGAGCTTCGCGTACGGCCCCGTCGACGCGGAGGCGTCCCGGGCCACCCTGGAGCGGGCCCTGGAGCTCGGGATCACGCTCTACGACACGGCGGACGCCTACGGTCAGGGAGAGAACGAGAAGTTCCTGTCCCCGTTCTTCAGGGCCCACCGCGACGAGGTCGTGATCGCCACCAAGTTCGCCCTGTCGATACCCCCGGACGACCCGACCCGGCGGATCATCCGCAACGACCCGCCGTACATCCGCCAGGCCGTCGAGGCGAGCCTGAAGCGCCTGGACGTCGACGTGATCGACCTCTACTACATGCACCGGCGCGATGTGAACGTGCCGATCGAGGAGTCCGTCGGCACGATGGCCGAGCTGGTGCGCGAGGGCAAGGTCAAGCACCTGGGCCTGAGCGAGGTCACCGCGGGCGAGCTGCGCGCGGCCCAGGCCGTCCACCCGATCGCCGCCGTGCAGTCGGAGTGGTCCCTGTTCAGCCGGGACATCGAGGCCAAGGTGGTCCCGGCCGCCCGTGAACTCGGCGTCACCCTCGTCCCGTACTCCCCGCTCGGCCGCGGCTTCCTCACCGGCTCCTTCACCGACGCCGCCAAGGACCTCACCGCCGACGACTTCCGCCGGCAGCAGCCCCGCTTCACGGGCGACAACGCCGCGGCGAACGCGGCCCTGCTGGAGCCGATCCGCCAGGTCGCCGACGCCCACGGGGTCTCCCTCGGCCAGGTCGCGCTGGCCTGGGTCCAGCAGCAGTCCGAGGTCCACGGCCTCCCGGTCGTCCCGATCCCGGGCACCCGCAAGTCGGCCCGGGTCGAGGAGAACGCGGCGGCGACCGGCATCGAGCTCACCAAGGAGGAACTGGAACTGCTGGAGCCGATCGCCGGCCAGGTGGCGGGCGACCGGTACGCGGACATGCGGTTCTCGTCGGCGGGCCGGGAGTGAGCTAGAGCTCCGCGAGCAGTTCCGCCTTCTTCACGGAGAACTCCTCGTCGGTGACCAGCCCGGCCTGGTGCAGCTCCCCGAGATGGCGGATCCGCTCGGCGATGTCCGCGGGGTCCCGGCGCGGCGCGGCCACGGCCGTGACCGCCGCCGTGGCCCCGCGCTGCTTCACCGCGGCCAGCACCGCGGCGGCGAAGGGCAACGACTCGTGCACGGGCCCGTACCCGAGTCCGAACACCACGGCCGCCGGGTCCTGGTCCGCCTGCACCGGCCCCGGCTCCCCGCGCAGCAGCCGCAGATGCCCCTCGAAGACCTCCGGTGACCGCCACTCGACACCCGTCAGCTCGGACACCGGGAAACTCTGGTCCCCGGCCTTCCACTTCGCCGACGACGCCCCCGTCCAGAACCACCGGAAGCCGACGGTACGGCCGTCGAAGGACGCCTTCCCGTCGTACGCCTTGAACTGCAACGGCACTTCGGGCGCCGCGACCAGGAAACGATCCGCCTCCTCGTCGTCCTCCTTCAGCAGCGCGTGCAGTTCGTCCCGGTAGTACTCGGCGAGCGTCTCCTTGTCCGCCGGCAGCACCAGCCGGTACGGATCGCACCCTTCCTTGAGCTGCCCCGCCGCCGCCTCCATGAGCGGGTCCGCCCCCGGTCGCGGTACCGCGTGCAGCACCACCGTGCCCCGCTTGCCGGGAGCCAGGGTCACCCCGGAGATCGCCTCCAGGGGGATCCGTCGTTCGCCCAGCGCCTGGAAGAGCTTCGGTGTGCGGATCCCCCGTTCGTAGCGGATGAGCACGGAGTCGGACTCGAACTCCCAGGCGGCATGAAATCCGGCCAGTACGTCACCCATGCGGGTCATCGTATGCGGCACGAGCTCCTTCGTCCCCTCCTCGCGCAGACCGCGATTCCTGCGGTCTCTACGCGCGTCCGGCCGTGGCCGTGCCGGACAAACCGGCGCGGCAGGCTTCGTCCTCGTGGGCGCACCGCACCGAGCGGTATGCGCCAACGCCGATGTCGGCGAAGTTGTCGAGACTCTCCGTTCCGGGTTGGAAGTAACCGGCGTGTCCGTCCGCACCCTGCGCGGAGAGCACCCGGGCACCGAACGCGGAGGACATCGGGTCGGCGCCGTGGCCGAGCCCGCCGACCTCCAGGTACGGCACGTCCTGGATCCAGTCGTCGGCGTCCCGCATCGCCCACACCCGCGCGGAGGTGCGCAGGTGGGAGGCGTTGGCGACTCGCATCCCGGGGCTGCCGGCCACCGCGATGTCGGCCACCCGGGCGGGCAGCGTGTGCGCGGCGACCCCGCACACCACGGAGCCGTAGCTGTGGCAGAACAGGGAGACGGGGGTGGCGCCGGGCAGCGCGCGCACCAGCGCGTTCAGCCGTACGGCACCGCTCTCGGCGCGCATCGCGGTGGCCGATTCGATGCCGAGTCCGGCGGGGGCGGTGTAGTCCGCCCAGGCGACCACCGCCGTACGCGTGGCCGGGCTCGCCTCGCGCTCGGCCTGGTACAGGGCCTTGGCCATGCCGACCGGCGCGGACCAACTGCGGCTGGTGCGCTGGAAGGTGAGCAGGTCGGTGTCGACGCCCGGCACGACGACCGAGACCCGCTCCGCCGTGCGCAGGTCCCCGAAGACCTCGGCGATCCGGCCGGAGCCGTCGGGGTCGAAGGCGAGGATGTGGCGGTCGGGGGCGGTCAGCGCCTCGAAGCGGTGCATCCGCTCGCCCGCCTCCTGCTGGCCGGACGGCGTGAGCCGGGGGTCGTGCATGCGCTCACGCTCGACGCCACGGGCCTGGAGCAGCGCGAGGCGGTTGGCCTGGTAGCGCAGTCCGACCGGGGCGCCGTTCATGTTGCCGACCGCGAGCGGGTAGCGCTGGGCGAGGTGGACGCGCTCCTGCGAGCTGAGCTTCGCGAAGTACCGGGAGAGCAGCGCGGGAGAGGCGTCCGGTTCGGGCAGCCGGTGTCCGTGGAGTCGGCCGTGCGTCCAGGAGTCGAGGGAGGCCTGGAGCGGGGTGGTCTCGCGCTGGTTGTGCAGTGCGGTCCACCCGGTGGTCGCCAGCATCACGAACACCACGGCCAGCGCGAGCAGTAGGCGCCAGACGTTGAGTTGCGGGGAGGTGTCGAAGGAAGTCACTGAAAGGACACACTAGGAGAACGGGACGGTCTCGGGTTAATCGAGTGACGGGTATCACGTTTTGGTGTAGGGGAGCCACTTGCCCGCCAGGGCCGGTCCCAGCAGTTCCAGGTGGGAGACCGTCAGCTCCCGCATGGCCTCCAGGCTGAAGTCGCCGTCCGTCATCCAGCGGCGTTCCGTCATCCGCATCACCCCGCCGAAGGCGGCCACCGTCAGGCGCGGCCGCGGGTCGGTCCCCGGGTCGAGGCCCTCGCGTTCGGCGAGCACCTGCGCGAGGACCTCCTCGGCCTCCACCGAGCGCCGCAGATGGGCGGCGAGCAGCACGGGGGTCGACTCGATCACCCGGTACAGGGCGAGGAACCGCTCCACCGGCACGACCGAGTCCACGACCTCGTGCAGGGTGTCCCAGCCCTCCAGGACCGCTTGGCGCAGCGCCTGAAGCGGGGGCTCTTGCGCGGGACGCGCGCGGACGGCCTCGACGAAGCGCGCGACCGTCATCTCGTCGAGCGCGAGAGCCGCGTCCTCCTTGCCGGCGAAGTAGCGGAAGAAGGTGCGCTGCGAGACGCCGACGGCGTCGGCGATGTCGTCGACGGTCGTGCCCTCGTAGCCGCGGGTGATGAACAGTTCGACGGCGACCCGGAGCAGTGCCTCCCGGGTGCGCTGCTTCTTGCGTTCGCGCAGGGTTTCCATTGGTGTCAGTTACCGACTTGTGAATTGGTTTGTCAATTGTCAGTGGCTGTCACTAGCCTCGAACACATGACTAGTCAGACCACCCTCGACACGACGGGACCGGGGGACGGGGCGTCGCCGTCCGCCTCGGATCAGGTGCCCGCCTCCGGGCTGCGCGGCCACCCGTGGCTCACCCTCCTGACCGTGGCTGTCGGCGTCATGATGGTGGCCCTCGACGGCACCATCGTGGCCATCGCCAACCCGGCCATCCAGGCCGACCTCAAGGCGAGCTTCGCGGACGTCCAGTGGATCACCAACGGCTACTTCCTCGCCCTGGCGGTCACCCTGATCACCGCGGGCAAGCTCGGTGACCGTTTCGGCCACCGGCAGACCTTCCTGATCGGCGTGGTCGGCTTCGCCGCCGCCTCGGGGGCGATCGGGCTGTCCGGCTCCATCGCCGCGGTCGTCACCTTCCGCGTCCTCCAGGGCCTGTTCGGGGCGCTGCTGATGCCGGCCGCGCTCGGGCTGCTGCGGGCCACCTTCCCGGCCGAGAAGCTCAACATGGCGATCGGCATCTGGGGCATGGTCATCGGCGCCTCCACCGCCGGCGGGCCGATCCTCGGCGGTGTCCTCGTCGAGCACGTCAACTGGCAGTCGGTGTTCTTCATCAACGTGCCGGTCGGCATCCTCGCCCTGGTCCTGGGCGTGCTGATCCTGCTCGACCACCGTGCGGAGAACGCCCCGCGCTCCTTCGACCTGCTGGGCATAGCCCTGCTGTCCGGCGCCATGTTCTGCCTGGTGTGGGCGCTCATCAAGGCCCCGACCTGGGGCTGGGGCGACGGACTGACCTGGACCTTCATCCTGGCCTCCCTGGCGGGCTTCGCCCTCTTCGCCCTCTGGGAGACGAAGGTCAGGGAGCCGCTGATCCCGCTCGCGCTGTTCCGCTCGGTGCCGCTGTCGGCGGGCGTGGTCCTGATGGTCCTCATGGCGATCGCGTTCATGGGCGGCCTGTTCTTCGTGACCTTCTACCTCCAGAACGTGCACGGCATGAGCCCGATCGACGCGGGTCTCCACCTGCTCCCGCTCACCGGGATGATGATCGTCGGCTCCCCACTCGCGGGGGTGCTGATCACCAAGCTCGGCCCCCGCATCCCGCTGGCCGGCGGCATGGCGTCGGTCGCGATCGCCATGTTCGGCATGTCGACGCTCAAGACGGACACCGGCAGCGCGGTCATGTCGCTCTGGTTCGCCCTGCTGGGCCTCGGCCTCGCGCCGGTGATGGTCGGCGCCACGGAGGTCATCGTCGGCAACGCGCCCATGGAGCTGTCCGGCGTGGCCGGCGGTCTCCAGCAGGCCGCGATGCAGATCGGCGGCAGCCTCGGTACGGCCGTGCTGGGCGCCGTGATGGCCTCCAAGGTCGACGGCGACCTCGCGGGCAACTGGAAGGACGCGGGCCTGCCCCCGCTCACGCCGGCCCAGCTGGACCAGGCGTCGGAGGCGGTCCAGGTGGGTGTGCCGCCGGTCGCCAAGGGGACCCCGCCGGAGATCGTCGCGAAGATCACCGGTGTCGCCCACGACACCTTCATCTCCGGCATGAGCCTCGCGTCCCTGGTCGCCGCGGGTGTTGCCGCGTTCGCCATCTTCGTCGCCCTGCTCACCAAGCGCGGGGAGAACGCCGAGGCGGGCGCGGGCGTGGGGCACATCTGAGAAACCGCAGGTCACGCCTGACGGGATGTCAGCGTTCTTCCCCTATCAGGGTGAAGGGGCTAAAGATTTCTCGCACCCGGTACGCGCCGCAGGTCACAGTAAGTCAAGCCCTCCGCACGGCACATCTCGTGCGACGGGGAGGGCGGACGGCGCTGCGGCGCGCTGCCGGAGGGGGGTGGCGCGCCGCAAGGCCGGAGGATTATCGGCCGGAACCGGGGTACTCGCATCGTTGAACCCAAGACGAACCCAACCAACCGAGGGTGTCAGGGAGTTGATGATGGCGGGCTTCGGACAGGGAACGCGCAGGTACCCCCGATCACGTGGCCGGACGTGGTCACGGAGCGGGCCGGATCGCGCGACGCTCGGAATCATCGGAGTCATCTGCGCGGTGGCCGGTTTCTTCGTACTGGGCATCATTCTCGGCCCCGTCGCCATGGTGTGTGGTTGGCTCGCGATGGGTCGCAGCTGGTCGGGCGGCGGCAGCCGTGCCTGGCCGGCCTTGGTCGCCTTCGTACTGGGCGCCATCGACACGCTCCTGGCGATCATCTGGCTCGTCGGAGCGGCCACCCCGGGCAGCGGCCTGTTCTGACCCGGGGCGCGTGAGGGAAGGGCCCCCGGTGGGACGACCGGGGGCCCACCCATGTCTGCCGGCGGCTTGAGCGGCTCCGGGCTCCCGGTGGTCACGGAGCGGGCCGGATCGCGCGACGCTCGGAATCATCGCCGGGGGTCTGGGGGTGTCCCCCAGAGGGGTCCGTATCTGCGCGGTGGCCGGTTTCTTCGTGCTGGGCATCATTCTCGGCCCCGTCGCCATGGTGTGTGGTTGGCTCGCGATGGGTCGCAGCTGGTCGGGCGGCGGCAGCCGTGCGTGGCCGGCCTTGGTCGCCTTCGTACTGGGCGCCATCGACACGCTCCTGGCGATCATCTGGCTCGTCGGAGCGGCCACCCCGGGCAGCGGCCTGTTCTGACCCGGGGCGCGTGAGGGAAGGGCCCCCGGTGGGACGACCGGGGGCCCGTCCGCGTCCGGGGCCGGAGTTTCTCAGCCGCCGACGGATGTCTTGCGCAAGGCCGCCACCTCGGCCCGTAGGGCCCTTACCTCCTCTGTCAGGGCTCTGATCGCCTCCGTCTGTTCGCGTTCCTCCACGTCGTCCTTCTCGAAGCGTTCGATGAACCAGGCGGCGATGTTCGCGGTGACGACACCGAGGAGGGCGATGCCGGAGAGCATCAGCCCGACCGCGATCATCCGGCCCAGACCGGTCGTCGGGGCGTGGTCGCCGTAGCCGACCGTCGTCATCGTGGTGAAGGACCACCACACCGCGTCACCCAGCGTCCGGATGTTCCCGTTCGGTGAGTCCCGCTCCACCGAGAGCACCGCCAGCGAGCCGAACATCAGCAGCCCGACGACCGCCCCGCCCACGTACGTCGTCACCCTGATCTGCGAGGCCATCCGCGCCCGCCGCCCCACCAGCAGCAGCGTGGAGACCAGCCGCAGCAGCCGCAGGGGCTGTATGAGCGGGACCACCACGGCACACAGGTCCATCCAGTGCTGCCGTACGAACCCCCGGCGGTCCCGCGACAGCGACAACCGCATCAGGTAGTCGACCGCGAAGACCCCCCACACCACCCACTCGGCCACCGTGCACGCCGCCGTCAGCGAATGCCCCGCCGAGGTGTCCACGATCGGCACGGCATAGGCGACGGCGAACAGCACCGCGAGGGCCAGCAGGGGCCGCTGGGTGTGCTGTTCCCAACGGTCCTGCGCCGACTGTTCCTTCATGCCCGCATCGTAGGGAAACGGTGAAGGGCAGGGGAGCCGAAGCTTCCCTGCCCTTCGTTCGTCCGAGCCGAGCGCAGCGGTTACGCGTCGCCCCCCGCCGCACCCGGGTCAGCCGCCGAAACATCCAGCAACTGGTACCGGTCGATCGCCTGCTTCAGCACCGACCGGTCCACCTTGCCCTCCCGCGCCAGCTCCGTCAGCACGCCCACCACGATCGACTGCGCGTCGATGTGGAAGAACCGCCGTGCCGCCCCGCGGGTGTCCGCGAAGCCGAACCCGTCCGCGCCCAGCGACTGGTACGTCCCCGGCACCCACCGCGCGATCTGGTCCGGAACCGCCCGCATCCAGTCGGACACGGCCACGAACGGACCCTCCGCGCCGGCGAACTTGCGCGTCACGTACGGCACCCGCTGCTCCTCCTCGGGGTGCAGCAGGTTGTGCTCCTCGCAGGCCACCGCGTCGCGCCGCAGCTCGTTCCAGGAGGTCGCCGACCAGACGTCGGCCTTGACGTTCCAGTCCTCGGCGAGGATCTTCTGCGCCTCGACCGCCCACGGCACCGCCACACCGGACGCGACGATCTGTGCCGGGATCGACCCCGCCACACCCTCGCTGAAGCGGTAGACGCCCTTGAGGATGCCCTCCACGTCCACGTTCTCCGGCTCGGCCGGGTGCTGGATGGGCTCGTTGTAGACCGTGAGGTAGTAGAAGACGTCCTCGCTGTCCGGGCCGTACATCCGCCGCAGGCCGTCCTGCACGATGTGCGCGATCTCGAACCCGAACGCCGGGTCGTACGCCACACAGCCCGGGTTGGTCGAGGCGAGCAGCTGCGAGTGGCCGTCCGCGTGCTGGAGACCCTCACCGGTCAGCGTCGTACGGCCCGCGGTCGCGCCCAGGACGAAACCGCGCGCCAGCTGGTCGGCCATCTGCCAGAACTGGTCACCGGTGCGCTGGAAACCGAACATCGAGTAGAAGACGTAGACCGGGATCAGCGGCTCGCCGTGGGTGGCGTACGCCGAGCCCGCCGCGATCAGCGAGGCCGTGCAGCCCGCCTCCGAGATGCCGTCGTGCAGCATCTGGCCCGTCGGCGACTCCTTGTACGCGAGCAGCAGCTCCCGGTCGACCGACTCGTACTGCTGGCCGAGCGGGTTGTAGATCTTCGCACTCGGGAAGAACGAGTCCATGCCGAAGGTGCGGTACTCGTCCGGCGCGATCAGGACGAAGCGACGCCCGAGCTCCTTGTCCCGCATCAGATCCTTGAGCAGTCGTACGAAGGCCATCGTCGTGGCGATCGACTGGTGCCCGGAACCCTTCTTCACGGTCGCGTACGTCTTGTCGTCCGGCAGCGCGAGCGGCTTCGCGCGCACCACGCGCGTGGGGACGTAACCGCCGAGACCCTGTCGGCGGTCGTGCATGTACTGGATCTCCTCCGAGTCCCGGCCCGGGTGGTAGTAGGGCGGCGCGCCCGACTCCAGCTCCTTGTCGGAGATCGGCAGGTGCAGCCGGTCGCGGAAGCCCTTGAGGTCGTCGACCGTCAGCTTCTTCATCTGGTGCGTGGCGTTGCGGCCCTCGAAGTTGGGGCCCAGGGTCCAGCCCTTGACGGTCTTCGCGAGGATGACCGTCGGCTGGCCCTTGTGCTCCACGGCCGCCTTGAACGCCGCGTAGATCTTCTTGTGGTCGTGCCCGCCGCGGCCCAGGTGCAGGATCTGGTCGTCGGACATGCCCGCGACCATCGCGCGCAGCCGCTGGTCGTCGCCGAAGAAGTGCTCGCGGATGTAGGCGCCCGACTCGGTGGCGTAGGTCTGGAACTGGCCGTCCGGGGTGGTGTTCATCCGGTTGACCAGGATGCCGTCGCGGTCCTGTGCGAGCAGCGGGTCCCAGGTGCGGTCCCAGATCAGCTTGATGACGTTCCAGCCGGCGCCCCGGAAGACCGACTCCAGCTCCTGGATGACCTTGCCGTTGCCGCGCACCGGGCCGTCGAGGCGCTGGAGGTTGCAGTTGACGACGAAGGTCAGGTTGTCCAGGCCCTCGCGGGCGGCGATGGTCAGCTGGCCGAGCGACTCCGGCTCGTCCATCTCGCCGTCGCCGAGGAACGCCCACACCTGCGACTTGCTGGTGTCCGCGATCCCGCGCGCGTGCATGTAGCGGTTCATCCGGGCCTGGTAGATCGCGCCGATCGGGCCGAGGCCCATCGACACGGTCGGGAACTCCCAGAAGTCCGGCATGAGCCGCGGGTGCGGGTAGGAGGACAGGCCGTGCGGGGCCTTCGACTTCTCCTGGCGGAACGCGTCGAGGTTCGCCTCGCTCAGTCGGTCCAGGAGGAAGGCGCGGGCGTAGATGCCGGGGGAGGCGTGGCCCTGGAAGAAGACCTGGTCACCGCCGTCGCCCTCGTCCTTGCCGCGGAAGAAGTGGTTGAAGCCGACGTCGTAGAGGGAGGCGGAGGAGGCGAAGGTGGCGATGTGGCCGCCGACGCCGATCCCGGGACGCTGGGCGCGTGAGACCATCACGGCCGCGTTCCACCGGGTGGCGTTCAGGATCTTGCGCTCGATCTCCTCGTTGCCCGGGAAGAACGGTTCAGCCCTGGTCGGGATGGTGTTCACGTAGTCCGTGCTGCGCATCTCGGGCACGGCCACGCGCTTCTCACGGGCCCGCTCGATGAGCCGCAGCATCAGATAGCGGGCCCGCTCCCGGCCGCGCTCGTCCACGGCGGCGTCGAGGGAGTCGAGCCACTCCTGGGTTTCCTCGGGATCGAAGTCAGGAACCTGACTCGGAAGGCCGCCAATGATGATCGGGTTGCGATCGGATCCGGAAGCCACGCTGTTCCTTACCTGTCAGAGGGCCGTATTTCTAGATGTCTGCACCGCTCCCCATCGTGTACCTCGGGGGGCCAAACGTCATCTCTACTCCGGGGTAACCCGAGGCCCTTTACCCGGGTATGGTTCCCAAACACGCAAAGAGGGCAGAAAGGTGTGGCATGCGTCACGACGTGACCGCGACGATGTGCCTGGAGTTGCGGTGACACGTTCCGGAACGTCACCGTTTCGGCCGTCAGAAACGCCGGGTACTTGCGCGATCCGCCCCGCCCGTGTGGACTACGGCCATTGCTTCGCGCACGCGCGTGGCTGAGACATACCCAAAGACCAAGATCAGGAGGCACCCCGTGAGCGCGACCGCGGACCACGCGGAGACGAGCCCTGCCGTGAGGCTGGGGTTCCAGCCCGAGCAGGTGGTCCAGGAGATCGGCTACGACGACGACGTAGACCAGGAACTCCGCGAGGCCATCGAGCAGGTAATCGGCAGCGACCTTGTGGACGAGGACTACGACGACGTCGCCGATGCCGTGGTGCTCTGGTTCCGTGACGAGGACGGCGACCTGACCGATGTGCTGGTGGACGCCACCACGTACATCGAGGAGGGCGGTTCGATCCTGCTGCTGACGCCGAAGACCGGCCGGGACGGCTACGTGGAGCCGAGCGACATCTCCGAAGCCGCGACGACGGCGGGCCTGTCCGCCTCCAAGAGCGTCAGCGTGGGCAAGGACTGGAGCGGCAGCCGGCTGGTGACGCCCAAGGCGGCCAAGTCCAAGAAGTAGCCCCGTGGGACCGGACGGGCCGGTATGACCGGCCCGTCCGCTTCCGTGCGGTGATCGCTGCGTAGGGTGGTTCCGTCACTCGAACAGCTCCCGAAGGGACATCCACGCGATGGCGATCCAGGTCGGCGAAAAGGCCCCCGACTTCGAGCTCAAGGACAACCACGGGCGCACCGTGAAGCTGTCCGACTTCCGCGGCAGCAAGAACGTCGTGCTGCTCTTCTACCCCTTCGCCTTCACCGGCGTGTGCACCGGTGAGCTGTGCGAGCTGCGTGACAACCTTCCGCAGTTCTCCGACCGCGACACCCAGCTGCTCGCCGTCTCCAACGACTCCATCCACACCCTGCGCGTCTTCGCCGAGCAGGAGGGCCTGGAGTACCCGCTGCTCAGCGACTTCTGGCCGCACGGCGAGGTCTCCCGCGCCTACGGCGTCTTCGCCGAGGACAAGGGCTGTGCGGTCCGCGGCACCTTCGTCATCGACAAGGAGGGCGTGGTCCGCTGGACCGTCGTCAACGCCCTGCCGGACGCCCGCGACCTGAACGAGTACGTGAAGGCGCTCGACACCCTCTGAGAGTTCGACACCCGGTGATTGTTCGCCTCCAGGGACTGCGTGGGCCGGGAACCCCTCACTAGGATCGAATCGTTGATCCGGCAGCATCACACACCAGCAAACCTATGGAGGACTCGTGGGAGTCAGCCTCAGCAAGGGCGGCAACGTATCGCTGACCAAGGAGGCCCCGGGCCTGACCGCGGTCATCGTCGGTCTGGGGTGGGACGTCCGCACCACGACCGGCACCGACTTCGACCTGGACGCCAGCGCACTGCTGCTGAACTCGGCGGGCAAGGTCGCCAGCGACGCCAACTTCGTCTTCTTCAACAACCTCAAGAGCGCGGACGGCTCCGTCGAGCACACCGGTGACAACATCACCGGTGAGGGCGAGGGCGACGACGAGCAGATCAAGGTCAACCTCGCCGCCGTCCCGGCCGACGTCGACAAGATCGTCTTCCCGGTCTCGATCTACGACGCCGAGAACCGCCAGCAGTCCTTCGGCCAGGTGCGCAACGCGTTCATCCGCGTCGTGAACCAGGCCGGCGAGACCGAGATCGCCCGCTACGACCTCTCCGAGGACGCGTCCACGGAGACGGCCATGGTCTTCGGCGAGCTGTACCGCAACGGCGCCGAGTGGAAGTTCCGCGCCATCGGCCAGGGCTACGCCTCGGGCCTGCGCGGCATCGCCCAGGACTTCGGCGTCAACGTCTAGGGCCACCCCTGGTCACCCGTCCGGCGTCGCACCGTTTGCGTGCGGCGCCGGACGCGCAGGTACAGCACAGCAGCACTTCTCGCGGGGAGGGAACAGCACATGGGCGTCACGCTCGCCAAGGGGGGAAACGTCTCCCTGTCCAAGGCCGCACCCAACCTCACCCAGGTGATGGTCGGGCTCGGCTGGGACGCGCGCTCCACCACCGGAGCCGACTTCGACCTCGACGCCAGCGCCCTGATGTGCGGCGGCAACGGGCGGGTCCTGGGCGACGAGTGGTTCATCTTCTACAACCAGCTCAAGAGCCCGGACGGCTCGGTCGAGCACACCGGCGACAACCTCACCGGTGAGGGCGAGGGCGACGACGAGTCGATCCTGATCGACCTCTCCAAGGTGCCGGCCGGCGTCGACAAGATCGTCTTCCCGGTCTCCATCCATGAGGCCGACAACCGCGGCCAGACCTTCGGCCAGGTCAGCAACGCCTTCATCCGTGTGGTCAACCAGGCCGACGGCCAGGAACTCGCCCGCTACGACCTCTCCGAGGACGCCTCCACCGAGACCGCGATGATCTTCGGCGAGGTCTACCGCTACCAGGGGGAGTGGAAGTTCAGGGCCGTGGGGCAGGGGTACGCGTCGGGGCTCAGGGGCATCGCCCTGGACTTCGGGGTCAACGTCTCATAACGCGATATGAGCAAAAGCCGGGGCAGGGTGGGCGGCGAACAAGGCCCGACTAGACTTCGGCTTCAAAAGTTCGTAAAGCCGAGTGCGGCACGGGGGAGCCCCGTACACGTACGGATTGGGTAGCCAGTGGTTCTCAAAACCTTCGGCTGGTCGTTCGCGGTCACCGCGCTCGGCCTGGTCGCCGCCGTCTTCTACGGGGGGTGGGAAGGCTTCGGCGTCGTGGCGATCCTCTCCATCCTCGAGATCTCGCTGTCGTTCGACAACGCGGTGGTCAACGCCGGAATCCTGAAGAAGATGAACGCCTTCTGGCAGAAGATCTTCCTCACCGTCGGTGTCCTGATCGCCGTGTTCGGCATGCGGCTGGTCTTCCCCGTCGTCATCGTCGCGATCAGCGCCAAGATGGGCCCCATCGAGGCGGTCGACCTCGCCCTCAACAACAAGGACCACTACCAGGAGCTGGTCACCGACGCGCACCCGGCGATCGCCGCGTTCGGTGGCATGTTCCTGCTGATGATCTTCCTGGACTTCATCTTCGAGGACCGGGACATCCAGTGGCTGCGCTGGATCGAGCGCCCGCTCGCCAAGCTCGGCAAGGTCGACATGCTGTCGGTCTGCATCGCCCTGATCGTCCTGCTGGTCACCGCCTTCACCTTCGCCACCCACGCCCACCAGCACGGCGGCGCGCACGTCGACAAGGCGCAGACGGTCCTGATCTCCGGCATCGCGGGCCTGATCACCTACATGATCGTGGGCGGTCTCTCCGGCTACTTCGAGGACAAGCTCGAAGAGGACGAGGAACGCGAGCACGAGGAGGAGGAGCGCGCCGAGCGCGAGGGCAAGCCCAAGTCGGCCGTGGCGATGGCCGGCAAGGCCGCGTTCTTCATGTTCCTCTACCTGGAGGTCCTGGACGCCTCCTTCTCCTTCGACGGCGTGATCGGCGCCTTCGCCATCACCAACGACATCGTCCTGATGGCGCTGGGCCTCGGCATCGGCGCGATGTACGTCCGCTCGCTCACCGTGTACCTGGTCCGCCAGGGCACCCTGGACGACTACGTCTACCTGGAGCACGGCGCCCATTACGCGATCGGCGCCCTCGCGGTGATCCTGATGGTCACCATCCAGTACGAGATCAACGAGATCATCACCGGCCTCGTCGGCGTGGTCCTGATCGGCTGGTCCTTCTGGTCCTCCGTGCGCCGCAACAACGCGCTGGCGGCCGCCGAGGGAAAAGCCGAGGGCTCGGACGAGAAGACTGAGGTCTCGTCCGGGGTGTGACACCCTTCCTGGTGAGGAACGCTCTGAGCGGGGCGGCCGGCCTCCGGCCGCCCCGCCGGTTTTCCAGGTAGTGACGCCGGTTTTCCAACGTGAGCGTGGGGGCGGGAATGGGCTTCTTCGACGGGCTCCGGGGCGGCCGTGAGGTCGACTTCGACTCGGGCAGCGCGGCCAGCAACGCGATTGAACTGACCAAGCGGCACAACCGGGTCTCGCTCACCAAGCAGGGGGCGGCGACCGGGAACCTCCGCGTCAACCTGACCTGGCGGATGCGGACCTCCGACATCGGGGGCTCACAGCGGGAGTCGCTGCTGCGGCACCCCTTCAAGGCGCTCAAGCCCCCGGAGGTCATGGGGCACAGCCAGTCCATGGTCAACGTCGACCTCGACCTGGGATGCCTGTACGAGCTGGCCGACGGCACGAAGGGGGTCGTACAGCCCCTCGGCGGCCTGCTGGGCGACGTCAACGCGCCGCCGTACGTGAAGCTCAGCGGGGACGACCGGTTCGGGTCGGCGTCCGGCGAGACGATGTACGTCAACCTCGACCACCGGGACCAGATCAAGCGGCTGCTGGTCTTCGTGTACATCTACGACCAGACGCCGGCGTTCGACCGTACGCACGCGATCGTGACGCTGTACCCGAGCAACGGGCCGCGGATCGAGATAGGCCTCGACGAGCGGCACCCCCAGGCGCGGTCCTGCGCGGTGGTGATGATCGAGAACGTCAAGGGTGAGCTTGTGGTGCGGCGCGAGGTTCAGTTCGTGTACGGGTTCCAGGGGGAGCTGGACCGGTTGTACGGGTGGGGGTTGCAGTGGGGGCGGGGGTACAAGGCGAAGGCGGATCGGTGAGCTGTCGTCTGCCGGTTGTGTGTGGCTGGTCGCGCCCACGCGGCGGAGCCGCATATCGATACAGCCCCGCGCCCCTATGGGGCGCCAGCCTCACCGCCCGATGAATTGGGGCCCTTGCGGGGGCATACGGAATTCGCCCGCCTGCACGGGCACCGGAGCCACCGGCTGGGGGTAGCCGTAGCCCGAGGCCGGGACCGTGGCCGGGGGAGTCGTCGGCTGGGGGTAGCCGTAGGCCGGCTGGGTCGGGACCGAGGTGGCCGACTGGGCCGGCTGCTCCGGGGGCAGGGACGGGGAGCCGGGCTCTTCGGGGTCCGACTCGTCCACCGTGATGCCGAAGTCCGTGGCCAGGCCCTGGAGGCCGTCCGCGTAGCCCTCGCCGGTGGCGCGGAACTTCCAGCCCTCGCCGCGCCGGTACAGCTCGCCGCAGATGAGGGCCGTCTCCGCGCCCGTCTCGGGCTTGATGTCGAAGTAGGCCAGCGGCTCTCCGTCGGCGACCGAGGCGTCGTACAGCAGGATGCGCAGATCCCGCACCTGGTCGAAGGTGGCGCCCTCCGCCGAAGCGACCACGAGAATCTGACTGATGTCGGCCTCGACACCGGCGAGGTCTGTCTGGATCGTGTCGGTGGGGCCCTCGGCGAGACGCTTCTTGCCGAGCAGCCAGACCTTGCCGGAGGGGTGGCGGGGCTGGTTGTAGAAGACGAAGTCCTCGTCGGACCGCACGCGGCCGTCGGGGCCGAGGAGCAGCGCGGAGGCGTCGACCGGCGGAACCCCCTGCCCGGGCGCCCAGCGCAGCACAGCGCGTACCGTGGTGGCATCCAGCGGGACGTTCGACCCCTTCAGCATGGCGTGCGTCATGCGGTCATCCTGCCCTCTCGGTCCTGGTCACGACAACGCGGGGGTGCGGGAAAAGCGGTTCATGTCGTACCGGTGTCCAGTGAGCCGTGCTCAGCTGCGTTACCTGAAATTCATGCCCGGTGGGAACCTGGGACATGGGTACCTACGTACTATTACCGGCCACCTGTGAGCGGTTCACGGGCGGCACAACTGCCACGGGGGAGTCCTATGCGTCATTTCGGGCACATCGCCCCTGAGGTGCGGCAGCGCCTCTTCCACCAGCAGCCCTGCGAGTTCACCGCGGACTCCCCGGCCCGGCTGCTCTCCGCCGCCCTGGGCGCCACGCTCTACAGCCCGGCCACCCGGCCGCGACTCGCCGACGACATCGTCAAACAGGCAGGGCTCGGCGTGGTCTCGATGGTGCTGTGCCTGGAGGACTCCATCGGTGACGAGGACGTCCCCGCGGGCGAGGAGAACCTCGTCCGCCAGTTCACCGACCTCGCCGACCGGGCGGTGGACCTGCCGCTGCTCTTCATCCGGGTCCGCCACCCCGAGCAGATCCCCGATCTCGTACGACGGCTCGGCCCCGCGGTCCGCCTGCTCTCCGGATTCGTGCTCCCCAAGTTCACCGAGGAACGCGGCATCCCCTTCCTGGAGGCCCTCTCCGTCGCCGAGGCCGCGAGCGGACGCCGGCTGTTCGCCATGCCGGTGCTGGAGTCGCCGGAGCTGCTCTACCGGGAGACGCGCGTAGAGACCCTCGAGGGCATAGCGCGCGCGGTCGACAAGTACCGCGACCGGGTCCTCGCGCTCCGCCTCGGCGTCACCGACTTCTGCTCCTCCTACGGCCTGCGCCGCGCCCCCGACATGACCGCCTGGGACGTCCAGATCGTCGCCTCCGTGATCGCCGACGTGGTGAACATGCTGGGCCGAGCCGACGGCACCGGCTTCACCGTGACCGGACCGGTCTGGGAGTACTTCCGGGTCCAGGAGCGCATGTTCAAGCCGCAGCTGCGCCGCAGCCCCTTCCTGGAGGGCCAGGCCGAGGAGCTGCGCGAGGCCCTCATCGAGCACGCCATGGACGGCCTGCTGCGCGAGATCACCCTCGACCAGGCCAACGGCCTGCTCGGCAAGACCTGCATCCACCCCTCCCACGTCCTCCCCGTGCACGCGCTGTCCGTGGTCAGCCACGAGGAGTTCAGCGACGCGCAGGACATCCTGCGGCCCGAGCGGGGCGGCGGCGGGGTGCTGAGGTCGCAGTACACGAACAAGATGAACGAAGTGAAGCCGCACCGCGCCTGGGCCGAGCGGACCATGATGCGCGCCGAGGTCTTCGGGGTGGCCAACGAGGACATCGGCTTCGTCGAGCTGCTCGCCGCCGGAATAACCAGCTGACCACTCGTGGCATTCGTGGACACCAAGGGACGTATGAACAAGGCAGTGAACGACCGGACATCGGGCGAGGTCTGGTCGGGGACCTGGGTCGCCGACCGGCTCGGCGTCGAACTCGTGGGCGACGGCCGACTGAGAGACCTGCTGGGGCTCGCCCTGCGGCGCAACCCCAAGCGGGCCCATCTCCTGGTCTCCCACGTGCTCGGCAAGCACGTCCCGCAGTCGCCCTCGGTGGTCTACGGCGAGGGCGTCGCCCTGGGCCGCAGGGTCCGCGAGCTGCTGGGCGACGAGGAGGCGGCCCGGGCGGTCGTCCTCGGTTACGCGGAAACGGCGACGGGGCTCGGCCACTCGGTCGCCGACGGCCTCGCCCTCGCCCCCTACCTGCACTCCACCCGCCGCCCGGTCCCCGGAGTGACCCCCGCGGGCGGCTTCGAGGAGTCCCACTCCCACGCCACCTCGCATCTGTTGCTCCCGGAGGACCCGGCCCTGCTGGCCGGCGAGGGCCCCCTGGTCCTGGTCGACGACGAGTTCTCCACGGGCAACACGGTCCTGAACACGATCAGGGATCTTCACGCCAGGTATCCCAGGAACCGGTACGTGGTGGTCGCCCTGGTGGACATGCGGTCGGGGGAGGACGCGGGGCGGCTTGACGCTTTTGCAGTGGAGATAGGCGCGCGGGTCGACCTGGTGGCGGCGGCGTCGGGCACCGTACGCCTGCCGGACGGGGTGCTGGAGAAGGGGCAACAACTGGTCGCCGAGTACGAGAGTCACCCAGGGGCGCGGGGAACTGCGCGACCAGCCCCGACGCACCCGCACCCGGCAATCAACCGTGTGGACCTGATGTGGCCCCGAGACCTCCCGGACGGCGGCCGCCACGGCTTCACTCCGGCGCACCGAATACGCCTCGAATCCGAACTCCCCGCGATGACGGCAAGGCTCGCCCAGGCACTCCCGGCAGACGCCCGCCGCGTCCACATCCTCGGCTTCGAAGAGCTGATGTACGCCCCCCTGAGACTCGCCCGAGAACTCGAACAGGCCGCTCAGGACACAGAGGTCACCTACTCCACCACCACCCGCAGCCCCGTCCTCGCCGTCGACGACCCCGGATACGCGATCCGCACCCGCCTCACCTTCCCGGCCCACGACAACCCCGCGGACGGCCCCGGCGACCGCTACGCGTACAACGTCGCCGGAGCCGGCTTCGACGTGGTGATCGCGGTGGTCGACGACACCGCCGACACCCCCGAACTGCACGCCCCCGACGGCCTGTTGGCGCAGCTGGCCGCGCACGCCCCGCACGTGGTCCTCGCTGTCGTCCCCAGTCACACCCCCGAAAGGCCCTCCATGCTGCCCGAGCCCCTCCGCGGCCCAGCCTTCTCCTCGTACGCCCCCGAAGAGGTCGGCTGGCTGCTCCAGGACCTCTCGGACGTCACCCTGGAGGCGCCGACCGAGGAGCGCGAGGAGGCCATCCAGAGCGGCGGCGCGCACTACGCGGAGTCGCTGCCGGTGGAGTACCAGCCGAGCGAGCAGTACCAGGAGCTGTTCCACACCGCCCTGAAGGAATCCTCCGCGAGGCTCGCGCAGGCCGTCGGCGCCGTCACGGAGATCGTGCTCCAGGAGCGCTCACCGCGGCCCGTCCTCGTCTCGCTGGCCCGCGCCGGTACCCCTGTCGGTGTCCTGATGCGCCGCTGGGCCCGCTTCCGCCACGGCCTCGAGCTGCCGCACTACGCCGTCTCGATCGTCCGCGGCCGCGGTATCGACGCCAACGCCCTGCGCTGGCTGGCCGCCCACCACGACCCGGCCGACGTCGTGTTCGTGGACGGTTGGACCGGCAAGGGCGCGATCACCCGCGAACTGGCCGACGCGATCAAGGAGTTCGAGGCCGAGGGCGGGGCCGCCGGCTTCGACCCGGAGATCGCGGTCCTCGCCGACCCCGGCTCCTGCGTGCGGACGTACGGCACCCGCGAGGACTTCCTCATCCCCTCCGCCTGCCTCAACTCCACGGTGTCAGGCCTGATCTCACGGACCGTCCTGCGCGCGGACCTGGTCGGCCCGGACGACTTCCACGGCGCGAAGTTCTACCGCGAACTCGCGGACGCCGACGTGTCGGTGGACTTCCTGGACGCCGTCGCCGCCCGTTTCCCCGAGGTGGTGGACGCCGTTGACGCCACTGTGAAGGAACTGCTGGCCGGCGACCGCGAACCGACCTGGGAGGGCTGGGCGGCCGTCGAACGCATCAGTGAGGAGTACGGCATCCACGACGTCAACCTCGTCAAGCCGGGCGTCGGCGAGACCACCCGGGTGCTGCTGCGCCGGGTGCCCTGGAAGATCCTGGCGCGCGCCGGTGCGGGCGCCGACCTGGACCATGTCCGCCTGCTGGCCGGGCAGAGAGGTGTCCCCGTGGAAGAGGTCGCCGAACTCCCGTACACCTGCGTGGGGTTGATCCACCCCAAGTACACGCGGGGCGCGACCGGCGCCGACGGCAGGGCGGTGAACCTCTGATGCCCGCTCAGACTCCCGTACTCGTCGCCAGCGACCTCGACCGTACCCTCATCTACTCCGCCGCCGCCCTCGCGCTGACCATGCCGGACGCGCGGGCCCCCCGGCTGCTCTGTGTCGAGGTCCACGAGAGCAGACCCCTGTCGTACATGACGGAGACGGCGGCCGGGCTGCTCTCCGAGCTCGGCGACAAGGCGGTGTTCGTGCCGACGACGACCCGCACCCGCAAGCAGTACCAGCGCATCAACCTCCCCGGCCCCCCGCCGGCCTACGCGATCTGCGCCAACGGCGGCCACCTGCTCGTCGACGGCGTCACGGACCTCGACTGGCACGCCCGGGTCAGCGCCCGCCTGGCCGACGAGTGCGCGCCCCTGGACGAGATCAGCGCCCACCTCCACGAGACGGCCGACCCGGTGTGGCTGCGCAAGCACCGGATCGCCGAGGACCTCTTCGCCTACCTCGTCGTGGAGCGCGAACTGCTGCCCGAGGACTGGGTGAAGGAGCTCGCGGTGTGGGCCGAGGAGCGCGGCTGGACGGTCTCCCTCCAGGGCCGCAAGATCTACGCCGTCCCGAAGCCGCTCACCAAGAGCGCGGCCGTGCGCGAGGTGGCCCGGCGCACCGGGGCCTCCTGGACGCTGGCCGCGGGTGACTCGCTGCTCGACGCCGACCTGCTGCTGGCCGCCGACCGGGGCTGGCGGCCGGGGCACGGGGAGCTGGCGGACGAGGGCTGGACGGCCCCCGCGATCAGCGCGCTGCCCGAGAGGGGCGTGCTGGCGGGGGAGCGGATCCTTCGGGAGTTCCTGAAGGCGTCCCGTCCGTAGCGGACGCCGGCCGCCGCCGCAGCCGTACGGCCACGAAGGCCGCGACCGCGACGGCGGCGGCCACCAGGACGACCTTCGAGTACGCGGACACCACGTCGGTGACCTGGGTCCAGTTGGCGCCCAGGGCGTGGCCCGCGAGGACGAACGCCGTGTTCCACAGGGCGCTGCCCAGCGTGGTCAGCGTCAGGAACACCGGCAGCGGCATGCGTTCGACACCGGCCGGGACCGAGACCAGGCTGCGGAAGACGGGGATCATGCGGCCGAAGAACACCGCCTTGGTGCCGTGCCGCAGGAACCAGGCCTCGGTGCGCTCGACGTCACTCGCCCTGACGAGCGGCAGCCGGGCCGCGAGCGCCACCGTGCGGTCCCGGCCGAGGAGCGCGCCGACGCCGTAGAGCGCGAGGGCGCCGATCACCGAGCCCGCCGTCGTCCACAGCAGCACGGCGAGCAGGCTCAGCCTGCCGGTGCTCGCCGCGAAGCCCGCGAGCGGCAGGATCGCCTCGCTCGGGATGGGCGGGAAGAGGTTCTCCAGGGCGATGGCCACCCCGGCGCCGGGCGCGCCCAGGGTGTCCATGAGGCCGTTGACCCACTCGATGGCTGACATGGGCCCACGTTAGGGACGCGGACCTGAAGCCAACCTGAAAAGGCTGCCGCGTGACCGTCAGCCGCAGCAGCCGCCGCCGCAGCACCCTCCGCCGCCGCCCGCCTGAGGGGCCGGGGCCGACGCGGTGGCCGAGCCGCCCACCGCCACCGTCGACAGCAGCTTCACGGTGTCGTCGTGGCCGGCCGGGCAGTCGGCGGGGGCCGAGGACTCGGCCATGGGGCGGCTGAGTTCGAAGGTGTCGCCGCAGGTCCGGCAGCGGTATTCGTAGCGAGGCATGAGCACAGGTTAACCGGCCCGCCCCCGGCGACCCAGGTCCTGCCCCGACCTCTCCGGCGTACCCGGGGTGCCGGTCCGTCGGCATCCGGTGCTGCGCCGGGCGGCCCCCTCCTGTCCTCCGATGCGCGGAACGGACGGGGCGAGCGGACATCCCCTGACGCGTTTTCGGCAAGGCCTAGGGATTCGAGATGTTTTCGCCCCCCGATCCGAGGAGACCTCCCATGGCCCACAGACACGTTGCGGCCGGCGGTGTCGCACTGACATTGCTGGGCGCGCTCGTGCTGGCCGGACTGCCCGCGGCCGCGGCCGCCGAGCCCCCCGCGCCACCGCCGGTACCCGCCGCCGGGGCACCCGGCGCCGGCGAGCCGTCGCCCGCGGTCCTGCGGGCGATGGAGCGTGATCTGAACCTGACCGAGGCGCAGGCCAGGACGCGTCTGGTCAACGAGGCCGAGGCGGGCTCGCGCGCCGGCCGGCTCCAGAACGCGCTCGGCGAGCGCTTCGCCGGCGCGTGGCTCAGCGGCCTCACCTCCGCCGACCTGGCGGTCGCGACCACCGACATCGCGGACACCCCGGCCATCGAGGCCGCCGGCGCGCGGGCCGTGGTGGTCGGGACGCCGCTGGAGGAGCTGAAGGCGGTACGGAAGAAGCTGGACGCCGCCGCGACCGGCAAGGCTCTCGACACGCCGGTCCGGTACATCGACGTCCGCACCAACCGGGTCACGGTGCAGGCGACGAGCCGCGCCGCCGCGGACACGCTCGTCGCGGCGGCCGGGGTCGACAGCGCGCTCGTGGACGTCCAGGTGTCGGCCGACCAGCCCCGCGCGCTGTACGACATCCGGGGCGGCGACCCCTTCTACATCGACGGCACGGCCCGCTGTTCCGTGGGATTCGGGGTGACCAAGGGCGACCAGCAAGGGTTCGCCACGGCCGGCCACTGCGGACAGGCGGGCGCGACGACCACCGGGTACAACCAGGTCGCGCAGGGCACCTTCCAGGCCTCCGTCTTCCCCGGCAACGACATGGCCTGGGTGGGCGTCAACTCCGACTGGACCGCGACACCCGCCGTCAAGGGCGAGGGCGACCAGGACGTCCAGACCGCCGGCTCGGTGCAGGCGCTGACGGGTGCCGCGGTGTGCCGGTCCGGCTCCACCACGGGCTGGCACTGCGGCACGATCCAGCAGCACGACACGAGCGTCACCTACGCCGAGGGCACCGTCGACGGCGTGACCCGGACGACCGTGTGCGCGGAGCCGGGCGACTCCGGTGGTTCCTTCATCTCGGGCGTCCAGGCCCAGGGCGTCACGTCCGGCGGCTCCGGCGACTGCACGCGCGGCGGGACCACCTTCTACCAGCCGATCAACCCGCTGCTCAGCACGTACGGCCTCACGCTCAGGACCAGCACGGCGGAGAGCGGGACGCCGGCTCCCGAGGACAACGGCCAGGCGGGCGGCTGGGCCGCGGGCCGGGTGTACGAGGTCGGGGCGCGGGTGACCCTCGACGGCGTCTCCTACGAGTGCCTCCAGTCGCACCAGGCGCAGACCGCCTGGCAGCCGGCGCTGGCCCCCGAGCTGTGGCAGCCGGTGTGAGGACGGACTGAGGTTGCGGTTTCGCGGTGGCAGTGACGGGGGTGGCCGGGGTCCGGCCGCCCCCGCCGTGCTGCCACCGCCGCGCTACAGCTCGGCCAGCAGTGCGTAGGCCGTCGGTACGAAGGTGTCGCGGGCGCGGAAGCGGCGGGTGCACAGGGCGGCCAGGGCCGTTCCGGTGGCGGGCCGGAAGCCCAGGAAGGCCTGTTGGCTGAGGGTCGCCCCGCCGTGGAAGTACATCGGGCCGTGCTCGGTGGGGTGCTGGAACCAGGCGACGGTGTGCACGTGCCGGCGCCCGATCCCGCGCCGGAGCACCGGACGGCGTACCGCGCGCAGCGCGTCGCCGAGCGGGCGGTCAGACGGATCCAGGTGGGCTTCGAGGAACGTGAGCAGGTCGTGCGGATCGGCCCGGACGGCGCCGGCCGCTTGGAAGCCGCCGACGTCCAGTGGGGGAACGGGCGTTGTGCCGTCCTTGCGGTGCCCGGTGGCGTCGGTGCCCGGTCCGCCGGGCCCGAGGGCGATGCCGCCGAGCCCCAGGGGGCGCAGCACCTCTCCGGTGAGCAGGGCGTCCCACGGGGTGCCGGTCGCCGCTGCGAGGGCGTGGCCGAGGACGGCGACGCCGAAGTTGGAGTAGTGCCAGCGGGTGCCGGGCCGGTGGCGCGGCCGGTGGCGCAGGAAGGCGTCGACCACGCGCTCGGCCGGATAGCGGGCGTAGGGGTTCGTGTGCCAGGCCGGCAGCGCCCGGACGAAGAAGTCGGCGGGCAGGGCGGGCAGTCCGGCGGTGTGGGTGATCAGATGGGCGAGCGTGACGGGATCCCCGTCGGCGCGCCGGGCCGGGTCCAGCAGTACGGCGGCCGGCAGTCCCGCGGACAGTGCGCCCGTCCCGGTCAGGTGGGCCAGGAGCAGTCCGGTGAACGTCTTGGAGGCCGAGCCCAGTTCGTAGCGCAGCCGGTGGCGTGGGACGGGCGGGGGCGGCGCGGTGCCGCCGGTGCGCAGGGTGCGGTGACCGTGCCGGGAGAGGGCGAGGACCACGTCGGGCGCGTCCACGGCGGCGACGGCCGCGTCGAGGCGCCGCAGCAGTTCCTCGTCGTCGTGCGGAGGGGGGTGGGGGTTGAAAGGCGGGAGTACGCCTGTGAGGTCGAGCAGGTTGTCCGGCCCGTCCAGCTCGTCCGGCTCGTTTGGCCAGGGTGCGGGGCGCCCCGGGTGTGCGTGGGCCGTCACGACGGGGTCCGTGCGAGGCGTGTCAGGGCGCGGGAGGTGGCCAGCACGGAGGCGAAGGCGGCGACCAGCGTCGGGTGGTACACGATGTCGAACACCTCGTCGGGGTCGCCCTCGGGCATCCCGCGCACGGCGGGCATCGCTCCGTCGGGCTGCTGGGCGGCGGCGAAGCCTTCCCAGGCCCGTACGTCGAAGGTGGGGTCGGGCAGACATGCGTCGACGACGAGCAGTTCACCGAGCAGGTCCCAGCGGCGCAGATCGAGCCAGTCGTCCAGCCAGACCGGCAGCCAGAGCGCGAGATAGCCGGCGATCCCGGCCGGCAGGCCCTCGGGGCGCTCGCCCCAGTCGGTGAGATGGAAGACGGTGTGGCTGATGTCGTAGGCGATGTGCCCCTCCACCGTCCAGGGTTCGGGCGAGCGCCCCAGCCAGGTCGCGCCGACGAGCTCGGCCTCCGGGGGCCGGGGCGGTACGCCGAAGCGGCGCTGGAACGCGGACAGGCCGAGGCGGCGGACCGGTGACATCTCCAACGCGGCGAAGCCGTCCAGGCGTTGGTTGAGCCGGAAGGCCCGCTCGGCCTCGGGGCAGCTGTACCCCAGTTCCCTGAACGGCAGATACACCTCGAAGGGGATCGGGGAGAGGGGCTCGACGCGTTGGCCGCGCACCAGCATCCGGCCGCCGTCCAGGGTGTGGCACCAGGCGTGGTCGATCAACTGCCGTGCCAGCATGACCTGTCGGGACCCGGCCACGCCCTCGCGGAACAACACCGCGCAGATGAGGGCGAGTTCGCCGACCGGCTTGAAGCGTTCGAGGAACCCCACCTCGGGGTCGACGTCCGACTCCAGCCGGAAACCGTCCCGGTGGGCGTGCAGCCACTCCAGGGCCCCGACGCCGACGTTGTGGACGAGACGCGTGTGGTTCATTCCGGCCCTCCCCGTCCGCCGGCCGCGGCCCCGCGCAACCGGTCGAGGGTCAGTGCGGCGGCGAACGCCGTCATCAGGGTCGAGTGGTAGCAGTCGAGGAAGGCGGGTGCGGTCGTACGGCTGCCGCGTCCGCCGACCTCCGGGACGGCACCGGAGTCGTCCTGGGCCGGCGAGAGTCCCGCCCAGGCCTCTTCGAGCAGGGCGCGCTCGGGCGGGCCGGGCAGGCTGCTCGCCACCGCGAGGAGTTCGCAGCAGAGGTCCCACTGCTCGTCCTCCAGGCAGGTGTCGAGCCAGGGCGGGAGCCAGTGCCGCAGGTAGTCCGCGACCTGCGGGGGCACGGCACGCGGGGTCAGGCCCCAGTCGGTGAGGTGGAAGACCACGTGGGTCAGGGTGTAGCCGGAGGGCAGTTCGAAGGTCCACGGTTCCGGCAGCCCGGCGAGCCAGGTGCGCTCCAACGCCCGGGCCATGTCGCCGTGCGGGGCGATTCCGCTGCGGCGCTCGGAGTTGAGCACGCTCAGCCGCCGGTTGGGTTCCTGCTCCGTGACGTGCCAGCCGCGGGTGCGGGCGACCGTCGCGGTGGCGTTCTCGTAGCGGTCGTGCCGCAGACCCGCCGACGCGAACGCCGCGTAGACCTCCAACGGGTAGGTCGCGAAGGGCTCGAGGCGTTGCAGCTCCATGAACAGGGCGCCCCGGCCGGTCTGTTGCCACGCGAACGACAGCAGGTCGGACGCCAGCACATGCAGCGGATCGGTCCGCCCGGTGTGTCGCCGTACGCCGACGCACACCTGGGCCAGCTCGCCCAGGGGCTTCCAGGTGGTGTTCACGTTGCCGTGCTCGGCGAGCGCGTCCTCGTCGAGCGCGAAGCCGTCACGGTGGGCGGACACCCATGTCAGCGCGGCCTCGCCCAGGTCGCGGACGCCGCGCGCCGGGCGGACCTCGGGTGCCGCCGTCACACCATCACCCCGGTGCGCATCAGCTGGGCGGCCCGTACCTGGAACGCCACGCGCGCGTCCTCGCCGCCCATCTGGGCCACGAATTCCAGCCCGGTGTCCAGGCCGAGGGATTCCGGCACCCCGTCGAGGAGGGTCAGCCAGCGTCCCGCTCCGGCCGCCTGGAGCCAGTCGCGGCGGCGGACGGCCCGGACGAATCCCCGGGCGACGTCGACCGGGCGGCCACGTGCCGCGCGGGCCACCGCGCAGTCCTCGCCGGGCAGCGCGAGCGGGGCGAGCACCGCGAGTTGGTGGGTCAGGAACTGCCACGGTGCCTCGTCGAGCCACTCCGCTGCGGGCTCGCTCCCGTCGTCGGGGGCGCCGTCGAGGCTCGCGTCCAGCCGCAGCAGCGCCCGCCGCATCGCCCAGTGGCTCCACAGCGAGGTGGGCGGGGCGTCGGCAGGCGGCGGCCAGGCGTGAACGGCCTTGGCGAACACGGTGAGATCGGCCGGCTCGGGGGGTGCGCAGCGCCGCAACACGCTCGGCAGGACGGCGTCGGCTCCCACCACGCGTACGGCGGCGAGGGCCGGGTCGGGGGCCGCCTCGGGGCCGTCCCCGTCCATGGTCCTGCCTGCGAGCCGGAAGCGGTCTCCGCTCCGAAGAGCGGAGACCAGTTCCGACATGAGGTCCTGCACCGCGCCCGCGAGACGGGTCGAAGCGCCTGACTGCTCCATGCGGATTCTCCCGTCAGCCCTTCTTCGGCCGTGGCGTCGGAGGCGACAGCAGGAGGTTGCTCGACGAGGACGTCAGAGCGAGCGCCGCGCACTGGCGGCTGTCGCGGTAGTAGCCGTCGGCCTCGACGGGGTCGAGAGCCGCTTCGACGTCGATGCCCTGGACCTCGGTGAGGTCGTCGAGCTGGAACTCGGTGGAAGACATACCACCATCTCCTTTGAGAGAGATCTGCGGGTCTAGTTCCATGTCACCGCATTGGGGCGATCTATGCAAAAAAGGATGAAATGTCCAATTCGGAGTGCACGTTGCAGAGTGCACGGTCTCGGAGCGCGCCTCTCAGCGCGCGCCGCCCCGCTCCTCACGGATCTGCGAGACCACCCGCGCCACCGCCTGCCGTACCGCTTCCGTCTCGGTCAGAAAGTGCCAGTAGTCGGGATGGCGGCCCTCCAGCGTGCCGATCGCCCGGTCGAGCCGGGCCACCGCGTCGTCCAGAGGGCGGGCGTGCCGTGGGTCGGGGGTGGTGCGGCCCGTCATCGCCAGGCGCTGGGCGTCCCGCAGGGCGAAGCGGGTGCGGTCGATCTCCTGCTGGGGGTCCTTCTGCACGGCGTTCAGCCGGCGCAGCCGGTCGCCCGCCGCGGAGACGGCCTCGTCGGTGGTGTTGAGCAGGGCACGCACCGTGGAGAGCAGCGAGGCCGCGTCCGGCCAGCGCTGTTCGTCGCGCGCGGCCCGCGCCTCACGGAGCTTCAGCTCGGCCTGCCGTACGTTCTCCGTGGCCTGGTCCGGGACGTGCTGGAGGTCCTGCCAGCAGGCGGCGGTGAATCTGCGGCGCAGTTCGCTCAGGACCGGATCGACCTGGCCCGCACGGGTGGTGAGCGCCTCGGCGCGGGTCCGCAGCGAGACCAGCCGGTGGTCGATCTCCGCGGCCCGCTCCGGCAGCCGCTCGGCCTCCGCCCGGATCGCCCCGGCCTCCCGGGCCACCCGCTCGGCCCGCTCCAGGGTCTGCGGCACACCGTGCTGCCCGGCGCCCTGGTTCAGCTTCGTCAGCTCCGGTCCGAGGGCGGCGAGCCGGGCGGCGAGGTCGTCCGCCCTCAGCCCCGACTCCCGTACGGCATCAAGGGCGTTGGAGGCGGCCAGCAGCCCCTGCCGGGCCCGCTCCACGGCCGGGGCGAGCCGGGCCAGCTGGGTCTCGGCCTTGCCGAGCAGCGGACCGAGGCTGTCGCCGAAACGGTCCAGCTCCTTCTTGACGTTGCCGAGATCGTCCTTGGCCCGGGTCAGCTCGGTGCGCGCCTGGGCGGCGACCGACGCCTCCAGGTCGTCCCGGTCGAGGTCATGGGCGTCGACGGCCTCGATGTAGCGGTGACTCGCCTCGTCGATGCGCGTGCTGATCGCCTGGAAGTCGGCGACCGCGCGCTTGGCGGCGGGGGAGTCGTCGACGGCCGTGATGGTCTCTATCGAGATCCGCAGATCCCGCTGTGCGGTGTCCAGCTCGTAGAACGCCGCCGCGGCGGCGTCCTTCGCGGCCTGCGCCTCGGCCCGCTGGCTCTCCGCGCGCCCGCCGAACCAGCGCCGGGTGCCACCGCCGGCGAAGGCGGCCGGCAGGGCGAGGACGGCGAGCAGCGGCAGCCCGAGCAGGGTGAGGGTGTCCTTGAGCGCCTGGCGGTGTGCGCGCGGCCTCGACGGCGACAAGTACGGCTGCTTCGGTGTCGCCGTCACATCCCTCTCCCGTGCTGTGTTCCGTCCTGGCGGTGCCCGGTGTCATTCTCCCACCGGTAAGGGACGAACACACGGGCCGGTCAGTTCGCGGTTCGCACCGTGATCTTCCCGTCTCCGCTCTGGGCGGACACGACATGGTGGCTGGAGTCGGAGCGGGGCACGGACACGTCGACCCCGCCGTCACCGGACTTCGTGTCGACCCGGTAGGTGGCCTTCGGCAGCTCGACGGTCACGGAGCCGTCGCCGCTGCGGGTCTCCACCCGCTCCGGTACGGCGCCCAGTTCGAGGTGGAGGGAGCCGTCGCCACTGCGGGCGGTGACCCGGCGGGAGGTGACCTCCGCGCGGATCGAGCCGTCGCCGGTGCGCAGGTCCAGCGGCCCGCTGGAGTCGGTGACGCGCACGGAGCCGTCACCGGAGCTGATGCCCAGCGGCCGGGTGAACCCGCGTGCCCGCACGCTGCCGTCCCGGTTCTCGACCTTCACGGTGATGTCCCGGGGCACCTCTATGCGGTGCTTGGCCGCGCAGTCGGCGACGACACCGCTGCACTTCGTCCGCAGCTTCAGCCGGTCGTTCTTCATCGACCAGGTCACCTCGGGGTCCTTGCCGACCGCGACGGTGCCCTGGAACCAGCGGGTCACCTCGATCGAGCCCGACTTGTTCGAATCGGCGGCGACGATCTCCAGCGCCGAGTCGTCGGAGTCGACGGTGAGGGTGCGGCCCTGGAGGGCGAAGGACTTGTGGTCGGGGGTCTTGTCGTCCCCGGCGGAGGCGCAGGCGGTGGCGCCGGCGACAAGGAGCGCGACGACACCGGCCGCCGCGGCGGCACGTGCGGGAACGGAACGGACCATGACGATCTCCCCCTGAACTGGCCCTGGGCGGGCGGTCGCGGGCACTCCGCGACCTGCTTCCGACCCTAGGGACCGGGGTGGTCGAGGGGGATCCGGGCCGCTCCCGGACAAGGGGTGGGGTTTTCCCCCGTATCGACCCTGACCCTTGCGGCCCCGCGGGTAAGGGTTTGCAGGGCAGGGGCTGCGGCAAGGTAGGCTGTCGACTCGTCTCGGGTGCGTAGCTCAGGGGTAGAGCGCCTGCCTTACAAGCAGGATGTCGGCGGTTCGAAACCGTCCGCGCCCACATCGGGAGAAGACCCCGGCCGATCACGGCCGGGGTCTTCTCGTGTTCTCCGGGCTCCGCCCGCAGTCGGTCGCCCTCCGCGTTCAGTCGCTCTCCCGTGCGCCGGATTCGTGCGCGTGCTTCAGTCCGGAGCGGGCGTCCACGCGCTCGGACGAGGGCACCTCCGTCCAGAAGCGGTGGGTGGTGACGAAGACCGCGAGTTCGTGTTCGCGCTGCCGGAGCTTCTCCACCTCGGCCTGTTCGTCCGGGGTCCAGCCGGGAGAGGCGGGGCGCTCCACCTTCCGCCAGCCGCTGTCGTCGCTGAAGCCGTCCAGGGGCGCGACCGACCAGGGAAGCCGCTTGAGCAGGGCCGACAGCTCGGCCCGGACCTGATGCAGCTCCTCCTGACCGGCGAGGAGGTCACTCGGAAAGTCATAGGTCGTTGCCACGGCACAATGCTACGCCTGTTCGATTTTGGGTGGCGAGTGTCTTCTGGGGGTTCACGCGAACGGGTGTGCCCCCGGGGGAGCGGCTGGTGAGCGGCGGTAATACGGGCGAGGCGGGGTAAAGGGACGTCCATCAGCCGCTGTTGAGAACGCGCTCAGCCCGTGCGCAGAGAGAGCCGAGGATGACCGACGACGCCTACCTGTTCCTGCTCGACGACCCGTCCGTGCCGCTCGGCGTGGCCCCCGCCGACGTCGGGGAGCTGGCCTGCATGGACACTCCCGCGGTCCGCGCGTGGCTGGACGCGCAGGGCAGCACACCCACCTCGCCGCATCTGCGGCTGCTGCCCCCGGAGGAGAACGCGGCCGTGCCCGAGGGCGCGGAGCGGCTGCCCGTGCCGCTGAGCGACGAGGAACTGAGCCGGGTCCGCCATCTGTCGGCACCCGGGTCGCACGCCGACGTCGAGAAGGAACTGCTCGCCTACCGCGACCTCGCGGACGGCCGGGACGACCTCATCGGCCGCGCCCTGGCCGCGGGTGTGCCCCCGCACCGCATCGTCGAACTGACGGGGGTGGACCCGGCTACGGTCACGGCGGCGGCGGGGGGCTGACGGCGGGGATGCGGTGAGGGCCGCGATCCGGGGCGTGGCGGCGGGGTTGAGGCTGAGGTGTGGCGGGGGCGCTGAGGCCGGGGTGCGGTGGAGGGCTGACGGTCGGGGCGTGGCGGCCGGGGGCTGACGGCCGGGTGCGGTGAGGGCTGCGGGCGGCGGGCTGGGGTGCGGCGGAGGCGCTGAGGCCAGGGTGTGGTGGAGGGCTGACGGCTGGGGTGGCCCCTCATGGGCGCCGCCGCCCCCACGGGACCCGTCCGGGGTCAGTCGCCCGGGCCCGGGTCCGGGTGGACGGGGGACTCGATGCCGGCCCGCGCCGCCTCCAGCTGGGCGGCGAACGCGATGCCGAGGAAGAGCGCGACCCCGGTCAGATTGGCCCACAGCAGCAGCGCGACGAAGGCCGTGAGCGGCCCGTACACCGCGCCGAAGGCACCGCTCTCCTCGACGTACAGCGCGAGCAGCCAGGTGGCCGCGACCCACAGCAGCAGATGTACGGCCGAGCCGAAGGCCAGCCAGGTGTAGCCGGGCTGCACGCGGCGCGGCGACCAGCGGAAGATCACCGCGGACGCCACCCAGGCCAGCGCCAGCCCCACCGGCACATCCAGCACACCCCACCAGCGCGGCCCGCCGCCGTCCTCGCCGAGGGTCCGGGCCACCGCGTCGCCCACCGCCTCACCGGCCACGAGCACGACGAAGCCCAGCACCAGCGGGAGCCCGGCGGCGAGCGCGAGCACGATCCCGCGCCCGTACTTGCGCGGGAAGGGCCGGTCACGCTCGATGCCGTAGATCCGGTTGGCGCCGCGTTCGATCTGGCCCATGGCCGAGGCGAGGTTCAGCAGTGCGAAGCCGAGGCCCAGCCACAGGGCGAGCGTGCTCCAGACACTGCCGTGCGCGGTCCGCCGGGTCCCCTCGAACGCCTCCTCGACGATGTCGGCGCTGGCGCCCGGCACGATCCGGCCGAGCGTGAGCTCGATGACCCGGCCCACGCTCTCCGTGTGCACCGAGGTGGCCAGGCCCACCAGCGCCACCGTGCACGGCACAAGGCCGAGCACCACCTGGAAGGCGAGGGCGCGCGCGTTGGTGAAGCCGTCCGCGTACCGGAAGCGTGCGAAGGAGTCGGTGAGCAGCCGCAGCCCGCCGTAGTGGCGCAGCGCGGCGAACGCCTCGTCTCCGGAGAGTTCGTCCCCGATCATGTCCCTGGTCTGCGGGACGTGGACGGCGGTACCCATGGCGCTCCTTGTCGTACGGCGGCTCCCTGTGCGCTTGCCCCGTGAAACGGGCTTGTCAGCGTCGCCCGCCGAACTCCCACCCGTGGACCTCCACGGCCGCGTACCGCTCCTGGGTCAGCACGGCCCGGGCCCGGTCCGGGTCCGCGGCACGGACCAGGGCCGCGGTGCCCAGCCAGGCGCTCGCGTCGTCGGACAGCAGCGGGCCGTACGCGATCAGGTCGTCCTTGCCGGGCGGTACGGCGAGGTCGGCGGCCTCTCCCGAGCCGAGACCGAGCACCAGGTAGCGGTCGTCACCGGTCCGGCCGCCCGGGAAGTCCCACATGGTGCGGCCCAGCAGATTGCGCCAGCGACGCAGCAGCACGTCCCGGTAGGCGCCCGCCTGGTAGTTCGGCTCCTCGAACGCGAACGCCCGCGCGGCGGCGGGACCGGGCAGGTCGACGATGTGCACGCTGCCGGTGAGCGTCTCGCCGTCGGGGGTGAACGTCGGCCCGCGAGCGATCAGTTCGGCCTCGTAGCCGTCCATGTAGGCCCAGTGCGCTTCCGTCAGCTCCTCACGCAGGGGGAGGGAGCCGGGACGGTCACGGTGGTAGCAGAAGAACTCCATGCCGGCAGCCTCGCCCACCACGAGCGGCGGCTCAACGGCATTACCCCGGTGGCGTGTTCACCAGCTCCGCGAACATCGGGGCCAGCCGGGCGGCGAGACCGGGACGCGAGCGTGCGAGTTCGGCCGCGGCGACGCCGATCACGGCGGTCAGGGCGCGATCGAGCTCCGCGGCGGTGAGCGAGCGCACCAGGGTCTCCGCCAGCTCGGCAGAGAGCCCGTCCGGGAGCAGATGGGCACCCTTCGCGTACGCGTGCGCGTGCCCGAGCCGCAGACAGGCCAGGGTGATCACCTGGTCCCGCAGGCCGCTGATCCAGTGCTCGGCCTGCCACCAGTGCCCCCGCTCCACGCACGCGCGCGCGTGGAGCGCGTGGTGCCACAGAAGACCCACCAGGGTGTCGTGGTCGGGCGGCGCGAAGGGCTCCAGTGCGCGCGGCCTGCCGAAGAGCGTCCGCCACTGCGGGCCGCGCGGCCCGAACCCCTCCTCCGGCGCGAACGTCAGGTCGACCTCCAGCCAGTCGGTCAGGAGGAACACCCGGACCACGGCGGCCCCGACGGGCAGGTCCCAGTGGTGCCGGGCGCCGAGGTCGTCGTAGAGCCAGTCGGTCCACCGCCGCAGGGTCGGCGCGAGTTCGCCGCGGACGGCGAGGACCAGGTCCGTGTCCGACCAGCGATCGCCCTCCCCGAGGGCGTACGAGCCGGTGAAGGCGGCGCCCACGACGGCTTCGTCGGCTTCGGCGCGGGCGATCAACCGCCCCCTGAGGTGCTCCCGTTGTTCGGCGGTGAACATCGCGTGGCTTCGCTTTCGTCCAAGGGCCGCCGCGCCTTTGTCCATGGACCGGTGCGCGGCCGCCGCGCGAGGGTCGGTCCATGAGTGCGGATCTCGGGGATTGTCGTGCATAGGCGGGCGGCCGGGTCCCGGCGGGCCCCCACCGGGCTTCTCGCGCTGGCTGCCGGCGGATTCGGCATCGGGCTGACCGAGTTCCTGATCGCCGGGCTGCTGCCGCAGGTGGCGCAGGACTTCCGGGTGTCCGAAGCGGCCGCGGGAGGGTTGATCTCCGGATACGCGCTGAGTGTCGCGGTCGGTGCGATCGTCCTGACCGCCGCCACGGCACGCCTGCCCCGCAAGCGGGTACTGCTCGGCCTCCTCGTCCTGTTCGTCGTCGGCAACCTGCTGTCGGCGGTCGCACCGAGCTACCGCGTGATGCTGCTCGGACGGATCGTCGCCGCCCTGTGCCACGGTTCGTTCTTCGGTATCGGCTCCCTGGTCGCGCGCTCGCTCGTCGCCCCGGAGCGCACGTCCCGCGCGGTGGCCGTCATGTTCGCCGGTCTGACGGTCGCGAACGTGCTGGGCGTGCCGTTCGGCGCGCTGGTCGGGGAGCGCTGGGGCTGGCGGGCCGCGTTCTGGGCGGTCACCGCGATCGGCCTGGTCGCGCTCGCGGGGATCGCCGCCCGGGTGCCGAGCGGGGCCGGGGACCCACCGGCCGGGTCCGCACCGTCCGCCGGACTCCGCGCCCAGGTCCGCGCGTTGCGGTCCGGACAGGTGTGGCTGACCCTGGCGGCCACCGCGCTCGGCTACGGCGGGATGTTCGGCGCGTTCAGCTATCTCGCCTACACCTTCACCGAGGTCGGCGGCTTCTCCTCCACGGATGTCGCCTGGCTGCTCATGGTCTACGGCGTCGGCCTGGTCGTCGGGAACCTGCTCGGCGGACGCGCCGCCGACCACGACCGTGACCGCGCCCTGATCCTGGCGCCGGCCGGGCTCACCGTCACCCTGACCCTGTTCGGACTGCTGGCCGCCAGCGCCACGGCGTCGGTCCTCCTGGTGTTCCTGATGGGCGTGTTCGGGTTCGCCGCCGTGCCCGGCATGATCACCCGCGTCACCGACTACGCACAGGGCGCGGTCCTGGCCGCGGGCGCCAACGTGTCGGCGTCCAACCTCGGCAACGCCCTGGGCGCCTGGGCGGGCGGCCTCGCGATCACGGCGGGCCTCGGCTACACCGCCCCGCTCTACGTCGGCGCGGTCATCACCCTGACCGCGGTCGCCGTCATGGCGGTGGCGGCACACCGGGCGGGCCCGGCCGAGCACGAGCAGCACGGTCCGGCGGCCGTACGGCGATGACGTGTGGGGGCGCCGCTCGGTCCTGCCAGGGGCGGGGGAGCGGACCGGGAGCCGTCGTGGCCGGGGCGTTGTCAGACCCGGACCCTACTGTGGGGGACATGGCTGCGGCGGAGGCGGGTGTGCGGGTGGAGCGAGCGGAGCAGGTGCGGCTGGTGCCCTGGGCGGAGGGGGACTTCTGGCTGCTGGAGCGGACCAACAGCGCGGAGATGACCGCGCACCTGGGCGGGCCCGAGAGCGAGGAGAAGCTCGTCTCGCGGCATCGGCGGTACGTCGAGCTGTCGGCGGGGCGGATGTACCGCGTCACGCTGGCGGAGGGCGGCGAGACCGTCGGGTCGATCGGGTTCTGGGAGCGGGAGTGGCAGGGGACGCGGGTGTGGGAGACCGGGTGGGGGATCCTTCCGGAGTTCCAGGGGCGGGGGCTGGCCGCGCGGGCGGCCCGAGCCCTCGTCGCGGAGGCCCGGGCCGCCGGCGGACACCGGTATCTCCACGCGTTCCCGAGCGTGGAGCACCTCGCGTCGAACGGGGTCTGTCGCCGCGCGGGCTTCACGTTGCTGGGGCAGGCCGAGTTCGAGTATCCGAAGGGCCACTGGATCACGTCGAACGACTGGCGGTTCGATCTGGAGGCGGGGGAGGGCTGAGCCGAGTCGGTCAGGGGCGAGTGCGGGGTGCCGTCGGCACCGGCTCCGGCGGCCGTTGAGGACCATCACATTCGTTCAGGAGCGGGCGGAAGCGCCGATCCGTTCCGGGAGGGAGACTGTCGGTATGTGCCGCAGTATCAAGACGCTTCGTCCGCCCGTCCTGCCCGAAGAGGCCACGGAGGAGGAGATCCGGGCCGCCGCGCTCCAGTACGTGCGCAAGGTGTCGGGGTTCCGCGCCCCGGCCGCACACAACCAGGAGGTGTTCGACCGCGCCGTCGAGGTGATCGCCGAGGCGACCGCGGAACTGCTGGCCGGCCTGGAGGTCCGCGGCGCCGCCCGACGAGAGGCGAGCTGAGCGCGGCGAGCTTCGACCTGGGCGGGAAGGGGGCCCACCTTGGGCGAGTCCGCCGGCGTGAGGCTGGCTCGGTGGGCTGTGGGGAGCGGTCTGCCCTTGGGGGTGCGGGTCCCGTGAAGCGGGCCCCGGGTCGTACGTGACCCGAGTCTTACGTCACCAAGTCGTACGTGCCCCGAGCCTTACGCCACCAAGTCGTGCGTGCCCCGCGCTCAGCCCGCGCGGGAGTCCGGCGCGGTGATTCCCCCGCCCGTCATCTCCCGCCCGTCGTCCCTCGCCTACCCCGCCTCCACCGGCCTGCGGCGCATCACGTACGCCGCTCCCGCGCCCGCTCCGAACAGTGCTGCCACCGACACTCCCGTGGCCAGCCAGGTCGCCCCCAGCCAGTGCGCGCCGAAGTAGCCGAGGGCGACGCTGTACGCGGCCCAGGAGAGACCGGCCAGGGCGGACCAGGGGAGGAAGTCGCGGGCCCGGCGCTGAGCCGTGCCGGCGAGGAGGGAGACCACCGAGCGGCCGGCCGGTGCGAAGCGGGCCAGGACCACCAGCGCCCCGCCCCCCGCGGCCAGCGCATCGCCGAGACGTTCCTGCGCCGTGGTGAGCCGACGGGAGCGGGCGATGGCGCGGTCGAGGCGTTCCCCGCCCCGGAAGGCGAGGCGGTACGCCGCGAGGTCGCCGAGGACGGACGCGGTCGTCGCACAGAGGATCAGGGAGAGGACGTCCGGTACCCGCCCGGTCGCCGCACTGCCCGCGGCCGCCGCCGTCGCGGCCGTGATGACCAGCACCCCGCTCGGCAGCACCGGCAGGAACACGTCGAGGAGCACCGACAGCGCGACCATGGCGTAGATCCATGGACTGCCGGTCAGCGACCCCAGACTCTCCAACACCGCGTCTCCCCGTGATTCCCCCTGGACAGCCATACAGCGTACGCGTGGAGTGTGACAGGAGATTCACGGGGGGCTCATGAGATGCGCGCGACATGTTCACCCGGCTGCCGGGTCCCGGGGAGCGGGCCGGGTCTCGCGAACGCGCCGGTGCCCTCCCCAGGGGAGGCGGGGAGGGCACCGTACGGGATCCGCTCAGACGGTCACCGGCTCGGCGGCCGGCTTGCGTTCCTCCGTCGAGCGCTTGGCGAACAGCCGGTCCAGGCCGAACGCGCCGGAGCCGGTGAAGACCAGCAGCAGTAGGGCCCAGCAGAACATCGCCGCGGCCTCACCGCCGTTCTCCATGGGCCACAGGGCGTTCGGCTGGTGGACCTTGAAGTACGCGTACGCCATGGATCCCGCCGCGACGAACGCGGCGACGCGCGTGCCCAGGCCGAGCAGCACGAAGGCTCCGCCGACGAGCTGGATCACGGCCGCGTACCAGCCGGGCCAGGTACCGGCGTCGAGGGTGCCGCCGGTGCCCGCGGCACCGCCGAGCACGCCGAAGAGCGAGGCGGCGCCATGACAGAGGAAGAGCAGGCCGACGACGATGCGGTACAGGCCGAGGGCGTATGGCTGGGCGCTGTTGAGGCGTCCGGTCATTGTGGGGGACTCCTTCGGTCGGGTCGGTCCCACTTGGGGGATCGCCCCAGGGGGATGGGACCGAGTGAGCCATCAACGGTAGGGGCCCCGAATCAATGCTTGCAAGTTCAACATCTGGCCACTGATTCGTCTCCGTTGTCCCAGCCGTTTCACTCGCAACCGCACGTGGGAGGGCTGTGGCGGCCATATCCGCTTCCGAAAGTGTGTCCGAATGTGCCTCTGGGCCCGTTCTCACCGGAAGGTCAACTGTCCTACGGAGCAACATTATTGACGGGCCGTCAGATAGTGGGCACTGTCACACGTTCGGAAGCCGGGACTTCTTGTGCCCGCCCGCTGCGGTGAGTTCGGACTCCGACACCGTCAGCAGCCGTACCTGCCCCTGCCCCTGCCCCGACTCCCGCGCCTGCTCCAGCCGCAGCCGTGCCGAACGGCCGTTCAGGGTCAGTGTCATGAGCTGGTTGCCGAACCACGGGCCGCCGGTGTGCCGCCAGGACACCGGCGGCTGCTCGCAGCGGCCGTGCCGGGCGAGCCGCCGTCCGAGCGCCCGCGCCGTCGCGCTCCAGCCGAAGCGGAAGCCGAACCGGATGTAGCCCGGGACGGAGTTGTGGACGGGGGAGCAGGTCAGCTGGAGGACCCGCGCGTCGGGACCGCCGGTGTGCCACTTCGGCTCGGCCACGTACGCGTGGTGCACGTCCCCGGAGAGCACCAGCACCGTCGCCGGCGCCTCGGGCCCGGAGCCCACCTCGGCGATCAGGTCCGCCAGCGCGGCGAACGACCGCGGGAACGCCGCCCAGTGCTCCAGGTCCGCCTTGCGCCGCAGGTTCTCCCCGAACCGGGCCCAGCGCGCCCCGCGCTCGCCCCGGCACAGCGCCGCGTCCCAGGCCTCGGCGTCGTGCACCAGGTGCGGCAGCAGCCAGGGCAGCGAGGTGCCGATCAGGAGATGGTCGTAGGAGGAACGCTCCTCCAGCACCTGCTCGCGCAGCCACTCGGCCTCGCCGCGGTCCAGCATCGAGCGCTTCTCCTCCTCGAGGACCCGGGCCGCGCGGGAGTCGACCATGAGCAGCCGCACCCGGCCGAAGTCGCGCCGGTAGCTCCAGCGCACGGAGGCGGCGTCGGCGTCGGCCTTGCAGGCGAAGGCGCGCAACTCGTCGGTGCCGTCCGGGGACTGCCGTACGGCGGCGTAGAGCGGGTCGGCGGCCAGTTCGGCCGGCGGGAGGTTGCCCAGGTGCTGGTAGACCCAGTACGACATGAGGCCGCTCAGCAGCCGCTCGCGCCACCACGAGACCGCGCGCATGTCCTCCAGCCAGGCGGCGGAGGTGTTCCAGTCGTCGATGACGTCGTGGTCGTCGAAGATCATGCAGCTGGGAACGGTGGAGAGCAGCCAGCGCACCTCCGGGTCGAGCCAGGACTCGTAGTAGAGGTGGGTGTACTCCTCGTAGTCCGCCACCTGGGCGCCCGGGGGGTCGCTCAGGTCGCGGCGGGCGGCCAGCCAGCGTTGGGTGGCCGGGGAGGTCTCGTCGGCGTAGACCTGGTCGCCGAGCAGCAGGAGGACGTCCGGGCGTTCGCCGTCCGGGTCGGCGGCGATCCGGGTCGCGAGCGTGTCCAGGGCGTCCGGGCCCACGGGGTCCTTCTCGCCCTCCGGCGGCGCGGCCCAGCGGCAGGAGCCGAAGGCGACCCGGACGCCGGCGTCCTCGGCGGGGGTGTGGATGACCGACGGCGGGAACGGCGAGTCGGGCAGCGGCCACGCGCGTGTGCCGTCCAGGAACACCTCGTACGACCGGGTGGTGCCGGGGGTGAAGCCGTCGACCGGGACGAGGGCGTAGTGGTGGCCCGCGATCTGGAAGGTGCCGGACGTGCCGGAGGTGCCGTCCGAGCAGCGCACCTCGGCCGTGCACGGACGGCTCGTCTCGACCCACACGGTCGCGGACGAGCCGTCGACGTACCTGAGCAGGGGGCCAAGCCGCAGATCGGTCACGTGATCCTCCTCCGTCGCCCCGTACGGTACGGAACGACGGAGGTCCGCGGGGAGGTTCCGGCGCGGAATCGTCAGCAGTTCGCGAGGTAGTTCGTCAGCGCGGTCTTCTCGGCCGAGTCGACGGAGAGGCCGTAGTAGTACTTCACCTGGACCCAGGCGCGGACGTAGGTGCAGCGGTACGAGGTGAGGGACGGCATCCAGGTGGCCGGGTCCTGGTCGCCCTTGGACTGGTTCACGTTGTCCGTGACCGCGAGGAGCTGCGGGCGGGTGACGTCGTTGGCGAAGGCCTGGCGCTGGGCGGTGGTCCAGGCGCTCGCGCCGGAGTCCCAGGCCTCGGCGAGCGGGACCAGGTGGTCGATGTCCAGGTCGGAGGCGGCGGTCCAGGTGGCACCGTCGTAGGGGGAGTACCAGCTGCCGCTGGTGGCGGCGCAGGCGGAGTCGGTGACGACGTTGGAGCCGTCGCGCTTGAGGATGTACTCGCGCGTGTTGCAGGTGCCGCTGATGGTGATCCAGGTCGGGAACAGGTCCCGGTTGTAGCCGGTGCGGTTCTCGGTCGCCACGGTGAGCGAGGCGAGGTAACTGCGGGCGGTGGCCGCGCTGACCGGGGTGGGGAGGGCCGCGGAGGCGGTCGGGCCGTTGAGGACCGCGACGGAGGCTATGAGGGCGGTGAGGGCGCCGAGTATGCTGAGCCGTCGACGCGCGTAGAACTTCGACATGCGAACTCCCTGGCGGGGTGGGGGTGTTGAGGCGCGGGCGATCGAATGCTCGGCGCACCGTGTTGCCGGGAGATGTGCGCCCGGTAAGAAGTTAATGACGCGTACATGACATGACAAGGTGTGCGGCGGAAACGATCACGTACGATGGTCGGAGTTGAAGGGGAGTAGCTCTTCGCCGGACCGTCGACATACTGCTCAGCTCGATCTGAGCCGGCGCCCGGAGGCAGGCCCGATTGCGCGGGCCGGCCAGCGAGACCTTCGGCAAGCAGTGCACGCCCGTGCCGACCCGGCTCGGGCGCCGTGTGTGCTGCCGTGCCGAGGTGTCGTGTGTGAGGTGCAGCACTCTCGGTGGGGCGGCCCGACCGATTGAGGACCCTTGATCAGCATCACCGTGACGGCCGTCGTGTTCGGCGTCGTCTTCCTCGCCGAACTGCCCGACAAGACCGCGCTCGCGGGCCTCGTCCTGGGCACGCGCTACCGCGCCTCCTATGTCTTCGCGGGCGTCGCCGCCGCCTTCGCGCTGCATGTCGCGCTCGCCGTCGCGGCCGGCAGTGTGCTGACCCTGCTGCCGCAGCAGATCGTGCAGGCGATCACCGGCGTGCTCTTCCTGGGCGGCGCGGCCGTCCTGCTGCTGAAGAAGGACGACGGCGACGAGGAGATCCGCAAGCCTGAGAACCAGTCCTTCTGGAAGGTCGCCGGGGCCGGGTTCATGCTGATCCTCGTCGCCGAGTTCGGCGATCTGACCCAGATCATGACGGCCAACCTCGCGGCCCGTTACGACGACCCGCTCTCCGTGGGCCTGGGTGCGGTGCTCGCGCTGTGGGCGGTGGCCGGACTCGGGATCGTCGGCGGAAAGGCCCTGATGAGGCGGGTGCCGCTGAAGCTGATCACCCGGATCGCGGCGCTGCTGATGCTGGCCCTCGGCCTGTGGAGCCTGTGGGAGGCCGTGGCCGGCTGAGGCGAACAGCGGGTGAACTGTTCCGGGTGGTTCCCGAAGGCGGTGGCGTGAACCCGCTCCGGTTTTGTACCGTGAGAAAACAAAGTGGCTCCCGCCCGTTTTCCCTGACCGGCGGGCGGGGCCGCCTTGTCTCTCTCGTCTGCGCTTGGAGTTGCCGATGACGGCCGCCGTGTCCACCGTGCTCACCGCCCGCGCCCTCCTGCTCGACATGGACGGCACCCTCGTCAACTCCGACGCCGTCGTGGAGCGCATCTGGCGCCGCTGGGCCGCACAGCACGGACTCGACGGCGACGAGGTCATGAAGGTCGTCCACGGCCGCCAGGGCCACGCCTCGATGGCGCTCCTGCTGCCGGGGCGGCCCGTGGAGCAGAACCTCGCCGACAACGCCCGCCTGCTCGCGGAGGAGACCGCGGACATGGACGGGGTGGTGGCGATACCGGGGGCGCCCGAGTTCCTCGCCTCCCTGCGGGGACTGCCGCACGCGTTGGTGACCTCGGCCGACGTGCCGTTGTCCACGGCGCGGATGGCGGCCGCGGGGCTGTCGCTGCCCGAGGTCCGGATCACGGCGGAGTCCGTGGGGGCCAGCAAGCCGGACCCCGAGGGGTTCCTGAAGGGGGCGGCGGAGCTGGGCGTCGCGCCCGCGGACTGTGTCGTCTTCGAGGACTCCGGCGCGGGGATCGCGGCCGGGAAGGCGGCGGGGATGAAGGTGGTCGGGATCGGCCCCCGGGCGGGTCTGCACGGCCCGGACGTGGCGGTGGAGGATCTCACGCGGGTGAGGGTGGAGGGGCTGGAGGGCGGCGGTATCCGGCTGTACGTCGGGTAGGCGCGGCTCTCTGTGAGGTACGCGGGCCGACATCGCCTTGGGTGCGGTGGTCTGCGGTTGCCTCTGTGACCCCTACGGTTCCGTCGTCTCCGACTCCAGCCGGTTCCGGGTCGCCAGGTCGTACACGCCGTACTCCGGCGGCTGGATTCCGCGTGCCCACTGGTAGCGGGTCACCGCGTCCTCGACGTCTTCGTCGTAGTCGCCGCTCGCCTTTCCCGTGTACAGCCCGAGCTGGGTGAGGCGGCGTTGCAGCTCGGCCACCTCGGGGCCCTGCGACCCCCGCCGCAGCACCGGCGGGGCCGGGGCCGCCTCCCGGGCCGCGTCCGACCCGGCCGCCGGGTTCGTCGCGGCGGAGGCGGCCGGGGCGGTCGTCGGGGACGCCGACAGGGAAGGGCTCGGCGAAGCGCTCGACACCGACGGGCTCGGCGACGCCGACGGGCTCGCGCTCGCCGTCCGGGGCGGGCGTGCGGCGGGCGGTCGTACGGACTCCGTGGTCGCGGACGGCGAGGTGGACGCCGGGGTCGTCGTCGCGTCGGGGACGGCCGGCCGTACGTCCCGCGGTGCCGCCTCGTCCCGTGACGGGGACTCGTAGGCGAACAGTCCGCTGGCGAAACCGGCCGCGGCCACCACGGTCACGACCGCTCCAGCCGCGGCGAGGAGGACGGTACGGGGGCGGGGGCGGCGAGGGTGCTCGCGGGTGGGGACGAGAGGTGCGGCGGGGTCGTCCGTCGGCTGGAAGAGCTTCGGGTCGGTGGGGAGCGCTCTTGTCTCGTCGGGGGCGGGTGGGGGTGCGGGTGCGGTTGCGGGGTCTTGTGCGGTCGGGGGGACCGCCCGTAACGGCATCGTCTGTTCGGTGGTGGGCATCCGGGGTACGGAGGTGGTCTCGTCGGCCAGGTCCACGTACGGGCGTATGCGGAGCGGATCGAAGTCCTCCGCCGCGGCCGCCTCCGCCGTGCGCGTGTCGCGCAACGCGTCCGCCGCGCGCTCGGTGCAGCCGCAGGACGGGGTGCGGTCGGCCCCTCTGGGTGCCCCGCACTCCGGGCACGGATGACCGGTCGACTCCGCCATGTGTTCGTCCCTCCCCCTCGCGAACCCCAGAGATTATGCAGAACCCCTCCACGGGCGGCACACGGAAGCCCCCGGAACGACGGCTTCCAAAAGGACTCGACAGGCCATAAGCGGTCACACCGACCACGATGGAGTGGCAACGAGAGCCCCGGGAGGTCTTCATGACGGCGGATGCGCAGGGTATGACGGGAGATGTGCGAGACACAGGTGAAGAACATGTGTCCGGCAACGTCCTCGTCTCCATCGGGGCCCTGCTGCTCGGCATGCTGCTCGCCGCGCTGGACCAGACGATCGTGTCCACCGCGCTGCCCACCATCGTCAGCGACCTCGGCGGGATGGAGCATCTGTCCTGGGTGGTGACGGCGTATCTGCTGGCCTCCACCGCGGCGACCCCGCTGTGGGGCAAGCTCGGGGACCAGTACGGGCGCAAGCGGCTGTTCCAGACCGCGATCGTGATCTTCCTGATCGGGTCGGCGCTGTGCGGCATGGCCCAGGACATGCCCCAGCTCATCGCGTTCCGGGCCCTTCAGGGGCTGGGCGGCGGCGGGTTGATGGTGCTGTCGATGGCGATCGTCGGCGATCTCGTCCCGCCGCGCGAACGGGGGCGCTACCAGGGGCTGTTCGGGGCGGTCTTCGGGGCGACGAGCGTCCTCGGGCCGTTGCTGGGCGGCCTGTTCACCGAGCATCTGAGCTGGCGGTGGGTGTTCTACGTCAACCTCCCGGTGGGCGTGGTCGCGTTGGCCGTGATCGCGGTCGTGCTGCGGATTCCGCGCAGGTCGGCGAAGCATGTCATCGACTACCTGGGGACGTTCCTCATCGCCGCCGTCGCCACCTGCCTGGTGCTGGTGGCCTCGCTGGGCGGTACGACGTGGGGCTGGGGATCGCCGCAGATCGTCGGGCTCGCGGCGCTGGGGGTGGTGCTGGCGGTCGCGTTCGTGGCGGTCGAACGGCGGGCCGCGGAGCCGGTGTTGCCGCTGAAACTGTTCCGGATCCGGACCTTCGCGCTGTCCGCCGTCATCAGCTTCATCGTGGGGTTCGCGATGTTCGGGGCGATGACCTATCTGCCCACCTTCCTCCAGGTGGTGCAGGGGGTCTCGCCGACGATGTCCGGGGTGCACATGCTGCCGATGGTGTTCGGGCTGCTGCTGTCCTCGACGGTCTCCGGGCAGATCGTCAGCCGTACCGGGCGGTGGAAGCTCTTCCCGGTCGCGGGGACGGCCGTCACGACGCTGGGGCTGCTGCTTCTGCACCGGCTCGACGAGGGCAGCTCCACGTGGGTGATGAGCCTGTACTTCTGTGTGTTCGGCCTGGGGCTCGGGCTGGTCATGCAGGTGCTGGTGCTGATCGTGCAGAACGCCGTCTCCTACGAGGATCTCGGCGTCGCCACGTCCGGGGCGACCTTCTTCCGGTCGATCGGGGCGTCCTTCGGTGTCGCGATCTTCGGTACGGTCTTCGCGAACCGGCTCGGGGACAAGCTGGCCGAGGCCTTGCGGGGAGTCCAACTCCCGCCCGGTGTCTCGGTGTCGGGGCTGGAGTCCGACTCCCGGGGGCTCGGGGAACTGCCGGCCGCGCTGCGTCCCGCGGCGCTGCACGCGTACGCCTCGTCCATCACCGACGTGTTCCTGTACGCCGCGCCCGTCGCGTTTCTCGGGTTCGTGCTCGCCTGGTTCCTCAAGGAGGACAGGCTGCGGGGGTCGGTCACGGCGCCCGACGTCACCGAGACGCTGGCCAGCAATCCGGTGGAGCGGTCGTCGTACGACGAGGTGTGCCGGGCGCTGTCGCTGCTGGGGACGCGGGAGGGGCGGCGGGACCTGTACCGGAGGATCACCGAGCGGGCCGGGTACGACCTGCTGCCGGCGTCGAGCTGGCTGGTGCTGCGGATGCGGCGGCACGGGTGGGTGGAGCCGGCGCTGCTCGCCGATCGGACGCCGGTGCCGTTGGGCGTGATCGTCGAGGCGGCTCGGCAGGTGGAGGAGCGGGGGCTGGCGGAGCGGGAGGGGCCTGATCTCCGGCTCACGGCGGCGGGGCGGGAGGTTGCGGAGCGGCTGGCCTCTGCTCGGGAGGAGTCGCTGGGGGAGTTGCTGGGGGACTGGTGGGGGCCGGATCGGCCGACGGATCTGACGCAGTTGGTGAAGTCGTTGAACGATGAGTTGTGCGGGTCGGATCGCGAGCGGCCTGCCTCCGGCGGTTGAGCCGTTTTTGTCTGCGGCTTGGTGGGGGCGGGCGTTTTTGCGCAGTTCCCCGCGCCCCTGAGTGCCTGCGGCGGCCCGCGCGGCTTCGGTGGGGGCTTGTGTAGCGCGTGCGGTGTGGTGGGTGGGTCGGTGCCGGGGTGGGGGGTGTCCGTCCTCGG